>DATKHR010000080.1:0-14151 GCA_035510155.1 Vicinamibacterales bacterium | reverse complement strand
GCCGAAGTCGGATCACCCGATAATTGGCGGATCGACGCAGCCGGAGGAGGGCGTGTGCATCCGGAAATTCGGCCGAATCGACATCGTTGTCCTACCAAAAACTCCGTCGGTCCCATGAGAAGCCTTGGGCGGCCTGCTATCAAAGTCTTCCCGACGCGGCGCTCCAGAGTCCGGAGGGCGCGAGTTGGCACCGCTGCGGACAGCCGCGATGCGCAGCGGGCGGACGTCCGGTGAGTACGCGTTGGTCTGACGGCGGCGAGAGCGATGGTCAGGCGGCGAGCCGAGCAGTCTCGACGGACATTCTGCACTTTTTCGCTCGAGTTGTCGTCCTGCCGCGCTGGTGGGTCTCGAATTGCCAATTCTCGCGCTGATTCCCGGATTGGGCAACGTTGCGTGGCGCGCGGCGTCCGACCTACGCTGACTCGCGCGCATGAAGAACCTCCTGTTCGCCCTGCTCCACCTCGCGGTCATGACCGCGAAGCTGTGTGGTCCTGGTGGCGTGCGAGCGGTGATCGCCGAGAATCTTGTGCTAAAGCAGCAACTGATCGTGCTGCGGCGCGCCCGCCGGCGCGCGCCCAACCTGACGCTGGGCGACCGGCTGCTCTGCGGATTCGGATCGCTCTTCCTCAATCCAGGGCGCATTCGAAAGCTCGCCATCGCGGTACGCCCCTCGACGCTCCTGGCGTTTCATGCCGCGTTGGTGCGCCGCAAGTACCGCTGCCTGTTCTCTTGGCGCCCGTGCCCCAAGAAGCCCGGCCCGAAGGGGCCGAGCGAGGCACTTATCCAAGCTATCGTCGAGCTCAAGTCGCGCAATCCGCGATTCGGCTGTCCACGGATCGCGCACATCATCTCGCTTACGTTCGGCGTCAATGTCGACAAGAACATCGTCCACCGAGTTCTGGCCAAACACTATCGGCCGACGTCGGGCGGAACCGGGCCATCGTGGTTGTCGTTCATCGGACACACTTCCGACAGCCTGTGGAGCGTGGATCTTTTTCGTTGCGAGTCCATCGTGCTGCGGACCTACTGGGTGCTCGTGGTGATGGACCAGTTCACGCGTCGCCTCGTCGGCGTCGGCGTGCACCAGGGGGCCGTCACGGGCATCGACGTCTGCCGCATGTTCAACGCCGCCATCCATGGTCAGGGCGCACCGCGGCATCTCAGCACCGATCATGATCCGCTCTTCGAGGCGCACCGTTGGAAGGCCAATCTGCGGGTTCTTGAGATCGACGAACTCAAGACCGTCCCGCATGTGCCCTGTCACACCCGTTCGTGGAGCGCCTAATCGGGACGATCCGGCGAGAGTTCCTCGATCATGTGCTGTTCTGGAATGCGCGTGATCTGGAACGGAAGCTTGCCGAATTCCAGGTGTACTACAATGCGGGCCGCGGCCACGCGTCGTTAGACGGTCACACGCCGTTGGCCTTCCCCCGTAAGCGTTCGGTGGTCCGTGCCGATCTGCACCATGTGCGCTGGGTCTCTCACTGCAGGGATCTCGTCCAGCTCCCAGTGGCCGCCTAACAACGAATTCGAGACGAACAGGCGGCGATGCCAGGAGACGACGGTGGCGGGTTGCACGATCTGCACGGCCTCCCGCCAGCGGCTCCAGACTCGTGAGAGCAGCACCCACAGGAATCGGTCGGCTCGACTGAGCTGAAGCCGTCGAGGCGCGGTCTGCTGGAGGACGGCGAGTTGGTGGCGGAGGGCCAAGATCTCCGCTTCGAGTTGGGCGCGCGTGTGAAGGCTGGACCGAATCGCCGCAAGGAGGGCCGTGAGGCTGGGGCGCATGACTGACGTTATCAGCCGAAACCGATAAACTCAATCGCCACAAGGCGTACGGGGTTTTCGGGAGGGACAGGTGTCCGATTCCCATTCGTCTTTCACATCTGAACACAACTTCAGGTTGAATTAAGGTGCCACACGGAGACGCGCTCTTTATGATGCGTTCCGCAGTCGTCACGGTCACCAGTCAGATCGCAACTCTCTCAGGGGCACCATGAGAATCACGGTCAGGACACTCCCTGTCATGACGGTCGTCGCCTTCGTCGCGCTCGGCAGCGTGGCACTGTTTGCAGTACGCCAAGCGCCGGCCGCGCCCGCAAATCCGAAAAACTGGACCGCCCCAAGTTACAAGATTCATGCGCAAGTCTTGTCCGACGACATCATGGCGAAGCATCCTGAGCTGATCAGCGTCACCTTCCACGGTGTTCCGCCGGGCATGGACAAGGTGTACACGATGTTCGCCGGATCGTTCCCCGAACGTATCGGCAACCCCGACGATCCGGACGATATCGATGTCACCGTGAAGGGCATCACGATTCTCGATCCGCGCTGGCACCGGACCAACGACCCCGAACGGAAATTCGTCGTGTTGATGCCGCTGCGGGACGCATCCGGCGAGAACGTCGGCCTGATTGTGTTCGCGTTCAAGAACCCCACCATGAGCGGCAAGGCGGAAAAAGAGTATCTGGCGCAGGCGGCCGCAATGCGCGATGGTCTGCAGAAGCAAATCCCGAGCTACAAGGCGCTGTTCGACCCCGCCAAATAGATCGACCTAGGCATCGCCTACGGGCGCGGCACGCGGGACCGGGACGCTCGCCGGCCGCGGCGCGGCGCGCAGCGCCGCGCCGAGCGCGCACACGGCGGCGATCGATAGCCACACTCCCGGCATCGCGTGATCACCCGTGACCTGGATCAGATACGTGCTGATTGCCGGCGTGAACCCTCCAAAGAGGGCGGTGGCAAGGCTGTACGCGAGGGAGAAGCCCGCCGTCCTCACCTCAATGGGCATGATCTCGGTGAGATAGACCACCATCGCGCCGTTGTAGCTGCCGTAAATGAAGGAGAGCCAGAGCTCCACCAGCAGGAGGCGCCTGAACGACGGCTGGCTCACCAGCCATGACAGGGCTGGATAAGCGGTCGCCAGCGCGAGGGCGGTGAACACGAGAAGGATGGGACGTCGTCCGATCCGGTCGGACAGAGCGCCCGCGACGATCAGCCATACAAGATTGGTCATCCCGACGCACAGCGTGACGATCAAGCTGTCTATGCTCGCAAGCTTAAGCACCTGCTGGCCGAAGGTCGGCGTGTACGCAGTGATGAAGTAGAACGACACAGTCGTCATCATCACCATCAACACGCCGGTGATGATCAATCCCCAATTGGCCGCCACCGTGCGCAACACTTCAGCCGTGTCCGGACGATGGCGGCGAGCGAGGAACTCATCTGTCTCCGGCAACGAGCGCCGGATCTGGAAGATGAACGGAATGATCAGGCAACCGACGAGGAAAGGGATGCGCCATCCCCACGACCCGATCTGCTCGGGACCGAGAGTGCGACCGAGAATGACACCCAACAGCGCCACGAACATCACCGCGACCTGCTGACTGCCGGACTGCCAGGCGACGTAGAAGCCTTTGTTTCCCGGCGTCGCGATCTCGGAGAGGTAGACCGAGACGCCGCCGAGCTCGACGCCCGCTGAGAATCCCTGGAGCAGGCGGCCGGCGACCACCAACAAGGGCGCAAGCAGACCGATCGCCGCAGCTCCAGGCGTCAACCCGATGGACAACGTGCCGATTGCCATCAGGCCCAGCGTCAGCAGCAGGCCCGCGCGGCGGCCGCGATGATCGATGTAGGCACCGAGCACGATGGCCCCGAGCGGACGCATCAAGAAGCCGACGCCGAAAGTCATGAACGACGACATCAACGACGCGAACTCGCTGTGACTCGGGAAGAACGCGCGACCGATCGCGGACGCGTAATAGGCGAAAACAAAGAAGTCGTACATCTCGAGGAAGTTGCCGCTGGAGACGCGGACGACGGACCAGATCTTCTGTTTTCGTTCGGCGGCTGTGAGCATGTGTCTGCTAGGGCTGCTGAAGCTTGGCGCGCTCCTCCTTGACGGCTGTGCCGGGGAGCGGCAGGAAGATGCCTTCCTTCACCACGGCTTCCTGCCCGTCTTTGCTCAAGATGTAGTCGAGGAACTCCTTCGTTTTCGGGTCGATCGGCTTGTGCGGAACTCTGTTGACGTAGATGTAAATGTAGCGGCTCAAGGGGTAGCTATGGTTCACGACTTCCTCGAACGTCCCTTTGTAGTACGGTCCGCCGTCGTTCTCGGCCAGCGCCACGGCCTTGACACCGGAAATGAGATTGCCGAAGCCGGCGTAGCCAATCGCGTAACGATCGGCGGCCACTCCCTGAGCGATTGCGTCGAGCGCGGCGAGAGAGCCGACCGTCGTCCGCTCCTTGATGCCGCCCTTGTACTCGCCGTCCGCCATCACGCGACCCTGAACGAAGTTCGCGATCCCGTTGGGCCGGACGAGCCCCCAGAGCGCAATCGGCTTGGCCGCCCAGTCACCCTTCAGTCCAAGCTGGCCCCAGGTCTTGATGTCCTCTTTCGCGCCGTGCTTGCGGGTTGTCGAGAAGACGGCGTCGAGCTGGGAGAACGTGAGCTTGTCGATCGGGTTGTCCTTGTTCACGAGGAACGCAATCGCGTGGGTCTTGCCCGGGGTTCGATAGCTGCCCGACGCCACGCGGACGCCAAATGGCTCGTAACCGAATTTCTGTCGGAACGGGCCGAGCTCGGGCGGCAGGACCTCGCGCGCGCAGGGGCCGATGTCCGCCTTGCCCTCGGTCAAGGCCGGCACGGCTGTGCCCGAGGCTTTCGCCTCCACTGTGAACGTCGCCCCGGGTTGGAACTTGGTGAACCCGGCGATCCAGAGCTTAGTCAGCTCTTCCATCGTGTCGGCGCCGATGCTTCGAATCTCTCCTTTCACGCTCGTCGCTGGTTTGTAGGAGGCGAGCGACGGATCGACCTTGGCATGGAGGTTCTCCTGGAACTCTCCCTTGATGGCGTGCTGGGCCACGAGCACACTGGTGCTCGCGACGACCGCAGTCAGACAAAAAAATCTTCGCACGGTGCTACCTCCATTCGCTACCGCAGCAGATCGAGCGACGTGTTCACGAACCGGAACGGGAGCGGCGTGTAGATCCCATCCTGCACAACGGCCTGCTGGCCGTCTCGGCTCAAGATGTAACGCAGGAACTCACGCAAGCGCGGATCAATCGGCCGGCCCGGCGCTCGATTGAGGTAGAAGTACATGACTCGCGCAAGTGGGTAGGTTTGTGCGGCAACCTCATCGAATGTCCCTTTCAAGAACGGCCCGTCAGGGTTCTCGGACACCGCGATCCGCTTCACGGCGACGCCGGGCTTGAGATAGGCAATCCCCGAATAGGAGATGGCGTACCGATCGGCGGCGACGCGATCGGGCAGTGGGATCACAAGCTTCTCCGTGCTCAGCCCCTCGCGCCATTCACCACCCTTCAACACACGCAACCGGATGAACTGCTCGAAGCCGTTCCACGGCTGAACACCCCATGCGTGGATCGGCTTGTCGGCCCACCCGCCGGTCATCACCGTCTGATCGGCCTGACCCCAGGTGACGATCGGCTGTTTCACCCCACGAAGGCGCGTCTTCGAGTAAATGGCGTCAATCTGCGCGAAGGACAGGTGCCCGATTGGATTGTCCTTGTGGACGAAGAACGTAAGCGCGTCGGTGAACCCGTAGGATCGATAACTCCCGCCAACCACCGCGACCTCGAGCGGTCTGTAGCCGTAGTGCTTCACGAACGCCTCTTCGTCGGCGGGGCTGACCTCGCGTGTGACTGCGGCAAAATCGACCTGTCCGTCGGCGAGCGCTTTGGATCCAACCCCCCCGCCCGTTGCCGCGACATCGATCGTGACGCCTGGATGGTGCTTTCGAAAGCCGTCCACCCACAGCTTCATCAAATCGGGAAACGTCTCCGAACAAATACCTTTCAGCGCGCCAATGACGGGGGCGGTCGGTGTGTATTGCGGGAGCGCGGGGTCGACTCTGGCGTTGTAGAGCGGCTCGGGTGCCGGCCTTTGACGTTGCGCGCCGAGGCGCGGGGGCGTCACCGCCAGCGCAATCACGACGAACGGGATGAGTCGCTGCATGTCTCACCTCCCCGTTGCGCGGGGACTCGCTGTCACGTCTCAAAAGCCTGGGAGCACCGGCGTACCTTCCGCCTTGACGCCTACCAAGGCGAGCGGCTCCAAGCCGAGCAGTTTCAGAATCGTCGGCGCAACTTCGGTCGTCTGAACCGCCGCCGTTATCCGCGCGCCGACGATCCCCGGCGCGGACACAAGCAGCGCAACGTTCACGTCCTCGTCGAACTGCCCGCCGTGCTCAGCCAGCTTGGTGGACGTCGGCTCGACGTACATGACGCCCAGCTCGGGCTGTACGATGATGTCGGGCGTCCGCGAATCGACGGACGGATCGCGAAACCGCTGCGCGAGACTGTCGCCCCAGTACACCTTGAGAATGCCCGCGCGCCCCGCGTGGGCCCTCAACCTGGCGACGACTTCCGGCGTTCTCGTTTGATCCTTCAGCCAAATCAGGGCCACGGTGTCAACGGTTACGTGCGCCGCCAGGTCTTTCTCGACCTGGTCGATCAGCCCGGCGATCAGATCCTCATCCACGAGCCGTCGCCGCCTGACGTCCATGGGCGAGTTGCCGTGCTTGGCGCTGACCACAACGGCGGTCGAATCGTACAGCCCAGCCGATTTCAGCGCGTCGACCATCCGGCCAATCGACGTGTCGACGTGCTGCAACGCGTTGACAACGCCCGCGCTCGGTGTGCCGTCGGCATCGACATACCCGTTGTCCTTCAGCTTCTGGGCGACGCTGACCGAAACGAAGGTCATCCCGAAGATCGTCGGGACACCGACGCTCAGTTGGCCCGTGTGGTCTCTGCCGTTGATCTCGTTGAGCGTTGCCGAGACGCCGAGGTCGTCGAACGCCTCTGACCTCTCGACGCTCTGCTTCACTCCGGGCGCATGTCCATCGGGAGCGTAAAGGTCGTCGAGTCCTTTTCCGGACGGCCCTGCCAGGAAGTCGGCATAGGCGGGATGCTGGTCATTCCACGCCGTTCGCCCGCCGGCGTGTTTGGCGACCTCGAAGATGGTGTTGACGCGCAGGTAACTATGTGGGTACACGGGCTGGCAGTCATTCGCCGGGTCGCGCGGCAATTTGCCAGGATCGAGGCCGCCGCCGGCGTCGAGCGCGTCGGGATTTTTGTTGGCGCGCTCGTCGTACAACACGAGGGCCCCCCTTGTCGCACAGTTGGAGCCGGCCGGTGACAGCGCTCGATCGTACGTATCGCTGTAGAGCACGCCGGTCGTGGCGGGCGAAGCCCCGGCGACGAGTGAGATGAGACCTGGCGCGGAATCCGAGAATGGCGTCGAAGCGCTCGTATAGATCACGCCGCGCCGAGCCAGTTGCGCGAATGTCCCATCGGGGTGTTTCTTCACCCATTTCAACAGATCGAGCGAGTGGAGGCCATCCACGCTGATGAGCACGACGCGCTTCACGGTCGGTGCAGGCGCCGAGGCCGACGTCCGTGGGGCTGCGCTGCATCCGATTTGCATTCCGATCGCGATTCCAATTAATGACAGTTCACGCATCGTTGCCGGGCACCGTAACTGTAATGGGTGGACTCAGAATCTCAGGCGCATCGATATCGTCGCCGCCCGGGGAGACCCTGGACGGATATTGAGGCTCGTCGTGCTGGTGCCGAGATTGCTTTCGTAGTAGCGCTCGCCGAAAAGGTTCACGATGAGCCCCGTCACCTCATAGCGGGAGGCGACCCAGTAGATGCCAAGGTCGGTTCTGAAGTAGCCCGGCAGACGCAAGACCGGCAGCGTCGAGGTACTCGCCCTGATCGTCCCTGCCCGCTCTCCGGTGTAAACCAGGCCGAGACCGAAGCCAAGTCCGCGAAGCGCACCACCACCGAGGTCGTAACGGGTCCAGACGTTCGCCGCGTGCCTCGCCGCGTTTGGGACCAGGGACCCGACCCTAACAGGGTCAGAGTCCTTGGTGACCTCCGAGTTCGTGAAGGCATAGCCGGAAATGACTTGCCAGTTGTCCAGGAGTCGTTCGGTGAATGTCGCCTCCACGCCGCGGCTGCGCTCCTGTCCAATCTGGTCGTTGATCGCTTGCGCGACAAGGGTGATCAAGACATCGTTCTTCGTGATCTCGAACCACGAGAGACTCGCCTCCCCGCGGGCGTTGAGGTTTGCCTTGACGCCACCCTCCAACTGCCACGCGTGCTCAGGAGTGAAGGGATTGTTGCCCTGCGCGTCCACGGCGCCGGGGGGCGGTGGGGTAAAAGAGGTCGCGAAGCTGCCATAGAAGGAAAAGTCGCGGTTGGGTTCGAAGACCAATCCCGCCAACGGGAGAACTGCCCGGCTGGACTTGTCCTTCACGTACGGATTGATGCGCAGCTCCTGCTCCTGCGAGTCGCGCCCGGCGTAGCGCAGCCCCAGCAACGCTTTCCATTGCGGCGTCAAGTCGATCTGATCATTCACGTATCCCGCCCAGTCCCACGCTGTGTCGATGCGGTGCGTGTCGGGCTTGAGCGGCAATTCGGTTGCCCCGTAGACCGGATTGTAGAGATTCACGTTGAGGCTAGCGCCGGTCGCAAACTGCAGCCGGTCGAAATCGGTCAGCAAGTACCCTCCGTTCAGACCAAACAGGAACTTGTGCCGGACGGAGCCCGTGACCAGGCCTTTCGCCAACGTCGTGTCGAGGTAGTTGTAGCGCCGGCTGTTGACCTGGTGGCGATCACGCCTGTTGACGGTCGCGAGCCCGGATACACCGACGTTCTCGAAGCCCTTCGTGTCGTCACCGTGCCAGACATTCCGAAAGTTGAGCGTCCAGGTCACGTCCTTCGCGAAGGTCTTCTTAACCCACAGCGTCGCCGTCTTGCCGTCCTCGTTGAGGTAATCGGCAGGCTCCTGGTAGCGCACGGTGATTGGCGCCACTAGGGCGATGTCGTTCTTGGGCGCGACCAGACCGCTGTCGAGGGCCGTGCGTGTCCGGCGGTACTCGAATTCCAGGTTGACGACAGCGCCATTCCAACCCAGCCAGGACACGGATGGGACGATGTAGAGGTCCTTGTTCTCGGCGAACGCGCGAAAGTCATTCGCATCGTCATACGATGCCACGAAGCGATACAAGAACTTTCTGGCGCTGTCGATTGGCCCTGTAAAATCGGCGGCGAAATGCCCTTTGTTCCGGTCGCCGAACCCTAGTCCCGCCCCGAAGAATGTGCCGCTCCGAATGTCGATGACGTTGGCTCGCTCGGCCTGCGGCCTCTTCGTGATGATGTTGATCAGGCCGCCGGGCTGAGCCTGACCGTAGAGTACTGAGCTCGGTCCCTTCATCACCTCAATGCGCTCCACGTTGGCCGTCGAGGGAGAGCCAAAGCGCGCCGCAAGGCCGGGCAAGCCGTTGTATTGGATGTTGCCGTCGTTCGACGCGCGAACCCCACGGATGACGAAGTCGATGCCCGTATTGCCGGAGCGGGAAACGCCAGTGGTGTAGCTGTAGAGGTCGCCGACATTGGTGGATTCGATCGCCTTCATGAAGGATCCCGTATAGCTTTGAACGGCGAGCGGGACGTCTGCGAGCGGCGTGTCCAGCTTGAGAGTGCCCGCTGCGGTGTCGGCTTTGAATGTCACTGTCACCTCGTCCTTGAAGCCGGCTATCTCGAGTTTGAAGTCGAGCGTCAGCTCCTGCTCCGGCGTGACGACCAGCTCCTGCGTGAGAGGGGCAAAGCCGTCCCGGAAAACGAGAACCAGGTACGACCCCTCCTGCACATGATCGAAACGATAGACGCCTTTCGTATCGGTCTTCGCCTCGTAGCGCTCTCCCGCGCCCGAAGGAGTCAATGTCACACTTGCTCCGACGATGACCGCCCCCGACGGATCCTCCACCCGTCCGCTGACAGCTGTGATTTTCGGGGCCGGAGTCGTTGCGCGCTGACCAGAGCTCGACATCGCGAAGGCGCGGACACTATTGCTCGTGCCCCACCCTGCCACGACAGCAGCGATCAGGACGGTTCTAAGAGCGCGTCCCGCGCTCAGGACCTTCGGAGAAGCGACACTGAGGCCGGCCATTGCATCTCCCTCCCGGGTGCGGCGGGCGGCCCTTTATCACGCAGACCGCCGACATCCTCCTACTGAAATCTTCCTGAAGTTCGCTTAAGGCCCGCGAAACGCGCCGATACTGCAGTCGTCGGTGGTAGGCTGTGGCTTCGTTCGACATCTGGAGGAACGTGGCGCGCATTCTGGTGGTCGAAGACGAAGCCAAGGTTGCCGGGGCGTTGAGCGAGGGGCTCACCGGCGAAGGCTACGACGTGGTCGTGGCGACGACAGGAGAAGACGCCTTCTTCCTTGCAAGCGAGCAGACCTTCGATCTGATCGTCCTCGACGTGATGTTGCCCGGACGCGACGGCTTAGAGGTCCTGACCGCTCTCCGCAAACGTTCACTGCAGATCCCGGTTCTCATCCTGACCGCCCGCGATGCGATCGAAGATCGAGTCGTTGGTCTGGATCGTGGCGCCGACGACTACCTCGTCAAGCCGTTTGCGTTCGCCGAACTCCTTGCACGGATTCGTGCCCTTCTCCGACGCGGACGTGTAGAGCAGGCGCTCTGCCTCAAGGCCGCCGACATCGAAATCGACGTTGTCACGAGGCGCGCCGTGCGGGCCCAGCACCTGCTCGCGCTGACCACGCGAGAATTCGAGCTGCTCGAGTACCTCGTGAGACATCAGAATTCGATAGTGTCCCGGGAGATGCTCGCGCGTGATGTCTGGAAAGAGCCGGCACGCGGCACGCCGCTCGACAACGTCATCGACGTGCACATGGCGCACCTGCGCCGCAAGGTGGACCAGGACTTTCAAGTGAGGCTCATCCACACGGTCAGGGGCGTCGGGTTCATTCTTCGAGAGGGTGAACCATGACGCCTTCGCCGATGAGACACGCGAGGCTGCGCGTTCGGTTGACGCTGTGGTATGCGGCTGCGCTCGCCGTGACGCTCGTGCTCTTCGCCGCAGGAGCGTATCAACTGCTCACGCAGGGGCTCTACCGGGAAATCGATCGGCAACTCGAATCGGACTACAAGGTGGCCGACGAGCTCATGGAATCTGCGGGCCGGACGGGCGATCTCGTGCCGCGCCATGCCACGACCACGCTCGAGCCGGTGGGCAACTGGCGGTGGCTCGAGATCTGGAGCCTGGACGAGCATCTCCTGTACGCCAACCCGGAGGACCTGACCGTCGACTTGCCGCATGCTCCTGCCGCTCCTCCGTTGGTGCCCTTCGGTCCGACGTCCATGCTGCTCACCGGCGGCATCCGCGCGCGTGTCCTCAGCCGACCGTTCTCTGTATTCGGGCGCACGGCGGTCATACGGGTCGTTCGCTCCGAGGAAGGCTTGCGGTACGAGCTGCAACATTTTTTCTACGGGCTGCTCGTCCTTCTCCCCATGGGCGTCGTGGTGGCCGGCATCGGCGGCTACTCCTTGGCCAGGCGGGCTCTCTTGCCAATCGCCGCGATGGCGGAACGTGTGCGGACGATCACGGCCGAACGCCTTGGGCAACGTCTGGCCGTGAACAATCCGGAGGACGAGCTCGGTCAACTGGCCGCGGTGTTCAATGACACGCTGGCCCGGCTCGAGGCGTCGTTCGCCCAGCTGAAGCGGTTCACGGCCGATGTCTCTCACGAGCTCCGAACACCACTCACCGCGATCCGGAGCGTTGGCGAGGTCGGCCTTCGCGAGCGCCGGACAGAGGCCGAGTATCGCGAGATCATCGGGAGCGTGCTCGAGGAAGCGGATCGCCTCAGCCGTCTCGTGAACGGGCTGCTGACCGTCGCCCGCGGAGATTCACATCTGGTCAAGATGAACGTCGAGCTCTTTGACGTGTCGGCGCTCGTCCGGGAAGTGACGGAATGTCTGTCGGTGCTCGCGGAAGAGAAACATCAGGCGATCACGGTCACGACCCCGGAGCCTGTCATCTTGAAGGCCGATCGGATGGTCCTGCGAGAGGCCATCGTGAACGTGGTCGACAATGCGATCAAGTACAGCGCTCGGCATTCAACGATCCTCGTGGACGTGAGCTCGGAATCGGACTTGGTGACGATCACGGTGACCGACAGAGGGGTGGGCATCGGACATGAACATCTCGACAAAATCTTCGACCGCTTCTACCGCGTCGACAGGTCACGCCCGAGCGGAGGGACGGGCCTTGGCCTGTCGATCGCGCGTTGGGCCGTCGAGTCCAACAACGGGCGTATCGAGGTATGGAGCGAGCCGGAGCACGGGAGCACGTTTCGTATCATCCTTCGGCGCCCACCCGTTGATTCGTCGGTGACGGCGACGAAAGCGGACCGGTCCTCGGCGCGCGCAGCGGCAGTCTTCGCAGGATCGAAGTAGCCCTCGGGAATCGAGAGGCCAAAAAGCCGGCCTTTGTCAGGGCGCGCCCTTCGTGTCGCGCCAGGCGCTGAGGACGTCGGCAAGTTCCGCAAGGTTCGCGGGAATGCAGGAGGTATTGTTCTGGGCCGAACGCGTCAGCTCGACCAGCACCTCGAGCGTTTTCAGCCGCCATCCCGCAGGCTCGAGGTCTGCCGCCGCTTTGTTGAGGTGCCCCACGATCTCGGACTGCATCTCGGCGCGTGCCAGCTCGGCCTGAGCGTGTGGCCAGCTCGATGACGAACAGGACGAGATAACGACCATTGCGTTCAGCCGCGAGTGCTCGGCGTCGGTTGGCGGCGTGGCAGCAATGAAAAGAATCGCAGCGAACAACCAGGTCATCGCATCACCCCTGATATCCGTTTGCGCCGAGCTGGATGCGGCAGTTGTCGGGACCGATGAAGTAGAGCTGATCGCCGCCACTCGTGCGGTTCGCCGGGTTGCGATCGATCGTCGCGTTGATTCCCATCTCTTTCAGCCGCGCGGCGATCCGTTCGGCGTCGAAGTCGTCCACGCCGATGCAGATGTGATTGACCGTTCCCGGGTTCGCGAGCTTGTAGACGCCGAGGAAGCCGTCACCGAGTCCGAGATTGATGCCGCCGTTGCCCGGCCGGCTGACGACTTTGAGACCGAGCAGCTTCTGATAGAAGTCCGCCGCCGCGGCGACGTCGCTGACGGCGAGCGATGCATGATTCAGCGTCCGGCCCTGTGCTGCCTGTGCGACAGCCGGCGTCTGCGCGTTCGCCGGCGTTGCCGCGGCGGGCGCGACCATGGTGGCAAGCGCAGCGATCAGCTCTCGCCGCGAGAGCGCGCGGGATTCGTAGGCGTTGACCAGCGTTTCGATTTGGTCCATTGAAGTCCTCCCCTCGCTGCCGTATCTCAGGGCTCGCGCCGGAATACGCTGCCGCTCTGCATCACGAAGCGCACGCGTCCGAGCGCTTTTATGTCCTGCAGCGGATAGCCGTTGACGGCGATGATGTCGGCGTACGCGCCCGGCGCGACGACCCCGATATCGCCCTTCATGTCGAGCAGCTCGGCCGCGCGCGACGTCGCCGCTTGAATCGCCGCCATCGGCGTCAGGCCGAACTGCAGGAGGTACGGGAACTCCTGAGCGATCGGCTCTGTCCACTCGATGCCGCCCATGTCGGTGCCGAACGCGATCTTCACGCCGGCCTTAACCGCCTTCTGCACCGACGCGCCGTGCACCTCCGCGCGCTTGCGATCGCGTAGTGTCCAATAATTCGATCGTGAGGCGGTTCTTCGTTTGATTCTGCAACCCTGCGGCTCATGCCGTAATGTCCAGAAACTCGCTCGACACGCCGAATGTCATTCAGCTCGCATTTAATAGGGCTCCTCGATGAGTGGTTCGTCCGCCAAGTCGAGCAACGTTGAGTGGAACTGGCAGTCGAACCACTGACCGAACATTCCAAAGGACCTGGACGATGGCCACGACGTCCGATCCCGCCATCAGCCATCGAGTTGGTTCTCAAAAATCGTCGGGAAGACCGTCTGCAGGGCGGCACGCTCTTGCTCGCCGTCGGCACATTCAGGTACCAGGTAGATCGTGGGTTCCAGAGCGAGATCGGCCAGCGTCAGCGTGGCGCTTGTCGGGTCAGCAGCATGAAGCCACTCCAGAAACGGGAGTTTCGGCCGCACAACGATCGCGGAACGATTGAGGGCGAGCATGCGACCTCCAGGTAAGCGTTCGACAAAGACCGTTCACCAAATGGCGTGGGTTTTGATCGACGGCTGCTCGTGTGATTATCGGCGGCCGCGAGCCCAGTGACGATACGCGGCAATCCACTCCCACCCCTGTGGT
>DATKHR010000079.1:0-4155 GCA_035510155.1 Vicinamibacterales bacterium | reverse complement strand
GCTGAGGTCCGACTGGCTAGACCTTACGACTGACGCTTCACTTTCCGAGCTACGTCACCTACGACGAGCCTACGATACATCATGTCGCGCCACGGACCAACAGCCTGCCCCGAGCCTCGAGGGGGCCGCGCCACGGAGAGGCTTCGATTGACTCCTCCTGACGCGCGCTGTCCGTCCGGCGGCGGTAGATCCGCGTCCCCCGCAGGTACGTTCCCTCGACTGTCCCTCGAAGACGCCGTCCGAGGTACGGTGAGGGTCGAGCGCTTCGCTGAAGCGAGCGGGCCTCGACCACGAACTCTCGGTCGGGATTGAACACCACCAGGTCGGCGTCGTAGCCGACATCGATCTTCCCCTTCCGCGTCAGTCCCGCGAGCTCCGCCGGGCGACGGCACATCCATTCGGCGAGATGCTCGAGCGTGCGGCCTCGCGCTCGCGCGACGGTCCACATGACTGAGAGGTTCAGCTCGAGGGAAGAAATCCCGCGCCCCGAAGCCACCATCTGAATGAGCCCGTTCGCAAGCGCCGCCCACAAGAGCTCGCGGTTCGCACGGTCGCGAATGGGTGGGTCACAGAGGAACGCCGTCGCGTCGTCGGGAACCTCCTCCGCAACGAAGTACAGATAATGCGGACATGTGCCGGCCGTGATCGGAAGGCGCTCGGCTCGCGCACGATAGAGCGGCGTCAGCACGTCCGATGACGAGAGGGTGGCGATGTGCGTGCGCGTCGCAGACGCTCGACAGAGACGAATCAGCAGATCGACCGCCTCGTTCTCGGCCGCCTTGGGACGACTCTCGAGGTAGGTCGCGTACTGGCACGCGCGTGACGGATGCGGCAGCCACGGCAGCCGCTTGAACCATCGCCGGCCGGGCCCGCTGGCCGACCGAACATCGTGCGGGCCGGCGGTCGGACGCGCGAGGCCGGCGCCGGCGACAAGCGTCGCGCCGAGCCTCGTGAGAACCGGCATCGCGACGCGCAGATCGGCCTCCGAAACCGCGTGGCAGCCCGCGGCGCGCGACTGCTCGAGATCGCAGGCGAAACCGAGCACGCCCGCCTCGAAGAGGGGCGCGAGATCACCAGCATTGCCCGGGACGGCGCTCCCCCAAAAGCCCACGTCGACGAACGAGCGCCCGGCGGCCGCCTGGCGCTTCATCCCGAACGAGGAAACCGTTGCTGTCGCAAGAGCGCCGTCCGGCGTGTCGACAATCGTCGTGACGCCGCCGACGGCCGCGGCGCGCGTCCCCGTTTCAAGCGCCGCTTCGAACCCGTCGAGGTTGGGGAGGTTGGGCGGACACACGCACACCTGCGTATCGACGATCCCGGGCAGCATCGCAAGGTCGCCCGCGTCCTCGAGCGGACAGCCGGCTGGGACATCGTCGAAGTCGACGACGCCGATGACCTTGCCGTTGCGGACGTGGACCGAGGCCGGGCGAAGCCCACGAGGGGTGACGACCTGGCGGCTGCGAATCACGAGGTCTGGGAGAAACACGTCAGAGGCCGACGAGATTCAACTCGATCTTCTCGTAACCGTGGTCACGGGCCCAGATGTCAAGCGACGCCCCGGCAACCTCGTCGACGAGCGGGACCGCCAACCCGAATCGCCCGAGGTCGACGGTCTTGAGATAGTGCCGACAGCTCTCACAGGCGTCGATGCGCAGGTGATCGTAGTCAGGGGAATGGAAGTAACCGAGTTTGTGCTCGTCCTCTTCGCCGCACTGTGCGCACAGGACCCGCCCGAACGGCCACGTACTGAGGCAGGTCGCGCAGAGCAACCGACGGCCGCTCCCGTCGCCCGACGTCGCGCTGAGCGGGTCGAGAATCGACAGCTGAGGAGCTCCGCCGCAGAACGGGCAGCGGTTCGACGTCGGCGGCGAGGCTCCTCCCGGCGGCATGGGAACCCGATCGATCGGCGCCACACCGGACTCGGCGAGCCAATGCGCGTAGGGTTGAAGGATGGCTTTGGGAAAGAACTGACGGTCGGACGGTTCACGCCAGTGGGCCAATACGGAAGTCCGGAGACTCTCGAGATCGAGCGTGCGAGCCTGATTCGCCAGCGCCTCCGGCCCGTTCGCGGCGACGTCGCGCAACAACCGGGAAATCGGTTCCCTCATCAGCGTGAGATCCCGATCGAGGGATCCTGAGGGCCGCCGGGCATGTAGCACGTCGGATACGGCTTTCTGATTCCGCAGCAGCCGGGCATAGAACACCAGCAGCCCCGCGGCCGGGGATTCGGCGGCGGCGAGCTCCTCGGCTCGGCGGATGCGTCGGTCCCAGGTTTCACGCACGTCAGGCGATGCTCACTATGGCATAATGCGCCGCGAAGAAGAGAGAACGCTTGAACCGCCGCGAATTCGTCGCGCTCGCTGCCGTGCCGGCATTGAGGCAAACCAGACCGTCAGGCTCGCTGACCCTGTGCATGCATGAAGCGAGCTCGGACCGCTTCGATTTTCGGACCGCGATGGAGGGCTACGCGAAAGCCGGCATCCGCGCCGTCGAGCCGCAGCTGACCAAGGTCCGCGAGTTTGCGCAGAAGGAGTCGGTGGCAGCGGCGAAGCGGCTACTCGACGACCTGGGGCTGAAAGCGATGTCCTCCAGTAACCAGATCGGGCTCGCAGAGCCCGCGGACGCGCGCGCGCGGAGCCTCGACGATCTGAAATGGAAGGCCGAGCTGGCACAGGCCCTCGGCTGCGATCGTATCGTCGCGCCATCGGCCGGCGCGGGCCCGTACACGGCGGACGATTACAAGCGCGGGGCCGACAACCTGCGTGAGGCCGGCGAGATCGCCAAGCCGTTCGGCGTCTCGATCATGCTCGAATTCTCCCGGACGTCTCGGTTCGCTGCATGCCTCCCGACCGCACTCACACTGGTGCGCAACGCGAACCATCCCAACGTGCGTGTGATGATGGACATCTTTCATTTCTGGGGCGGCGTGAGCAAGTTCGAGGATCTCGAGCTGCTCGCCGACGGAGAGCTGCACCACCTGCACTTCGAGGATGTCCCGGCCGATCCGCCGCGCGAAATCCAGGGACAACCCAACCGCGTCTGGCCGGGCGAGGGCATCGTCCCGCTCCGACGCGTCCTCGATGTGCTGAAGGGGAAGCATTACGCGGGCGCAGCGTCCGTGGAGATGTTCAACCCAGCCATTCAGGCCATGGACCCGTACGACGTCGCGCAACGGGCGCGCGCGGCGGTCGAGCCGCTGATTGCGTAGGCATACTACACCGCCAGGTGCTACCATGCTGCCCGGCGGTTTACGCCGAGAAGCCAAGGAGTCAACCGTGGCCAAAGAGCACGACGACGCGTCCGGGGGCCCTTATCCTCAGGAGTCGAATGGGATTTCGCGACGCGAGTTCGCGACGCGCGTGGGGGCGGCAGCAGCCGGGGTTGCCATCGGCCGGAATCTTTTCGGTTCCACGCTGCCGGCGGCGCCAAATGTCGGCGGCCGCATTCTCGGCGCCAACGATCGCGTCGTCACCGCCAGCATCGGGATCCGCGGGCAGGGCAATTCGCTCAAGCGCGGGTTCGCCAAGCTGCCGAACGTCGAGATCAAGACGTTGTGCGACATCGACGCGAACCTGGCGCCGACGCGACAGAACGACGCGCGCCTGAGCGAAGTCCCGACCTTCAAGCCCGGATTCGTCCAGGATCTGCGCCGGGTCCTCGATGACAAAGACATCGACGCGGTCGTCATCGCCACTCCCAATCATTGGCACGCCCTCGCGACCATCTGGGCGCTGCAGGCGGGCAAACACGTGTACGTCGAGAAACCGTCGTCGCACACCGTGTGGGAAGGCCGCAAGATGGTCGAAGCGACGGCACGCTACAACAAGATCGTGCAGGTCGGCACGATGAACCGCAGCCGCCCGGCCGTTCGGGACGCGATCAAGTTCATCCACGACGGCGGCCTCGGCACCGTCTCCATGGCGCGCGGCCTCTGCTATAAACCGCGACCCGCGATCGGCAAATACCCCGACGGGCCGATGGCGCCCGGCGAGAAGTACGCCCTGACGGTGACGGCGAAGTCGTACGAACCGACTTACGATCAGGAGTATCTGTCGAAAGTCGACTACGATCTGTGGCTCGGGCCGGCGCCGAAACGTCCGTTCAATCGCAACCGCTTTCACTACAACTGGCACTGGCACTGGGACTACGGCAACG
>DATKHR010000078.1:0-4032 GCA_035510155.1 Vicinamibacterales bacterium | reverse complement strand
AATCGGGCCGCTACACGATCGAAGAGATCGATGCGATCACCGGGCCTGCGCTCGGGCGGCCGAGGAGCGCCACGTTTCGCACGATTGACATCGCGGGCCTCGATATCCTCGCGCATGTCGCGCGGAACCTCAGCATCGAGCTGCCGTCGTTTGTCGACGCGATGATCGAGCGTGGATGGATCGGCGACAAGGCTGGGCAGGGCTTCTACAAGAAAGTCAAGGCGCTGTCCGGCTCGGACATCCTGACACTCGATCCTGCCACGCTGACGTATCGCCCGAAGCAGCCGGCGAAACTGCCCGCGCTGGAAGCGGCGCGGAACATCGAGCCGACCGGCGCGCGCATCAAGACGCTCTTTTTCGGCAAGGACAAAGTTGGTGAGTTCCTGCGCGAGACGCTCGGCCCCGCCCTCGCCTATACCGTCCGCGTGACGCCGGAAATCGCCCATTCGATAGATGACGTGGATCGGGTGATGAAGTGGGGGTTCGGGTGGGAGCTGGGACCCTTTGAAACCCTGGACGCGATTGGCGCGCTCGAGGCGCTCAAGGGAGCCGATGCCGCGCTCGTGCCGCCCAGCGGCCGCTTTCGCGATCTCCAAGGGCTTGGCCCGGCGGCTCCGGATCTCCTCATTCTCAAGTCGGCCAAGGATCGACAGCGCGTGGTTCGCAAGAACGCCGGCGCGAGCCTGGTCGATCTCGGCGACGGCGTGTTGGCGGTCGAGTTCCACTCCAAGATGAACACGATCGGCGAAGACACCGGGCAGATGCTGCACGCCGGCGTGAAAGAAGCGGCGGCACACTTCGATGCGCTGGTGGTGGGGAACGAGGCTCCGAACTTCTCGGCTGGCGCGAACGCCATGCTCCTCCTCCTCGAAGCGCAGGAGGGGAATTGGGACGAAATCGATTTGATGGTCCGGCGCTTTCAGGACGTCGTGCTGTCGCTGCGGTACTCGGATGTACCGGTCGTCGTCGCAACGGCAGGCCTGACGCTTGGCGGCGGATGCGAGATCGCGCTCCACGGCGATCGCGTTCAAGCGGCCGCGGAAAGCTACATCGGCCTGGTTGAGACCGGCCTTGGTCTGATTCCAGCGGGCGGTGGCACAAAAGAGATGCTCGCACGCGGCGTCGATGGTCTGCCTTCGGGCCCGGTCGACCTCCTCCCCTTCGTGCAGCGTGTGTTCGAGACAATTGGCTTCGCGAAGGTCTCGACCAGCGCTCCGAACGCCGTGCAGCTCGACTATCTGGATGCCACCGATCAAGTGACCCCGAATCGGGAGCGCCTCATCTCGGACGCAAAGGCGTTCGCATTGGAACGCGTTCGTGAGGGCTACCAGAAACCGGCGCCTCGGGCCGCGATTGCTGTTGGGGGGGAGGGCGTGCTCGCCGCGCTCAAGCTCGGCATCCATCTGGCCTGGCGCGCGGGGCGCATCACCGATCACGACGCGGTCGTCGGGCGCGCGCTGGCGAACGTCCTCGCGGGCGGCGCATTGCCCAACCAGACGATGGTGAGCGAACGGTACCTTTTGGACCTCGAGCGCGAAGCGTTTCTGAAGCTCTGCGGCGAGCGGAAGACGTTGGAGCGCATTCAGCACACGCTGAAGACTGGGAAGCCGCTCCGGAATTAGGAATCTCGGTTGTCATGCGGTTTTTCGAACAGGGACAAGGCGCGCCGCTCGTGTTCATCCCCGGCCTGCAGGGGAGGTGGGAGTACACCCGCCGGACGGTGGACGCGGTGGCTCAGGACTTCCGAGTGTTGACCTTTTCTTTGGGAGATGAGCCGGCGGCCGATTTTCCGTTCGAGCCCGAGCGGGGATTCGACAGTTACGCCGATCAGGTCGCAGCCGTGCTCGACGCGGCACAAGTGCAGCGGGCTGTCATCTGCGGCATCTCCTTCGGCGGGCTCGTGGCGCTCAGGTTTGCGGCCCGTCATCCGGAGCGGGTGGAAGCGCTGGTGCTCGCGTCGACGCCCGGCGGCCCTGGATGGCGGCTGCGGGCCCGGCATGATTTCTACGCGCGCTGGCCCAAGGTGTTTGGTCTTGTGTTCATGTTCGAGATCCCCTTCCGCGCACGACGCGAGCTCACGGCGGCTCTGCCGGAGCGCGCGGCGCGCCGGGCGTTCACTCGCACGATCTTGCGGACGGTGGTCGTCGCGCCGATCTCGCCGACCCGGATGGCGCGGCGTGCGAGGCTGATCGCCTCGTACGACGTGGTCACTGACTGCGCCCGCATCTCCGTGCCCACTCTCGTCGTCACGGGGGAAGCAGAGCTCGATCATGTTGTTTCTGTTCACGGCTCCTCGCGCTATTCGGAGCTCATCGCTGGCGCGGTCCGGGCCGTGCTTCCCCGAACCGGCCACCAGGGAACGCTGACGCATGCCGACGCGTTTGCGGCGACGGTGCGCGAGTTTGCCGCCCGACAGTCGAACGCGTCAGTACGGCACGCGCACGGCGACAGGACCGAGACGCCCGGGGGGCAGGTGGCGTGACGCCGATGCTTGAAATCGCCGGGCCGTCGGGGCGTATCGAGGCGCTGCTCGACCAACCGGCGCCGGCGGGAGCAGTTGGCGCGGACGGCCTGCTGAGCACCGGCCACAGCACGGGACTGCGCGCCGCAGTCGTGTTCGCTCACCCGCATACTGAAATGGGCGGCACGATGCACACGAAGGTGGTCTATCAGGCCGCCAAAGCGCTCGGCCGAATCGGCTGCGCGGTGCTGCGATTCAACTTCCGTGGCGCGGGCAAAAGCGCTGGCGCGTTTTCGAACGGACCGGGAGAGATGGATGATTTCCGGTCGGCGCTCGACTACATGGGAGGGCAGTATCCAGCGGTCCCTTTGTGGGCGGGCGGCATGTCGTTCGGGTCGTGGATCGCCCTGACCGTCGGCGCGGCCGATCCGCGCGTGACCACTTTGATTGGCATTGCGCTGCCGGTGTCCACATACGACTTCGAGCCGGTGGCGCGCAGCACGAAGGCAAAGTTCTTCATCCAGGCTGAACGCGACGAGATCTGCCCACTCAAGAACATGCGCGAGTTCTACGCGCGGGCGGCGGAGCCGAAAGAGCTGGTGGTGATCGATGGGGCGGACCACCTGTTCGACGGCAAGGTTGGCGACGTGGCAGATGCGATTGAGGAGTTGCTGGGCGATTGGACGTGAGGTTCATATGGAAGATGCAGTCATCGTCTCCGCGGTTCGAACGGCGGTCGGCAAGGCACCAAACGGAACGTTGCGAGGCGCGAGGCCCGATGAGCTCGCGGCCACGGCGATTGCCGAGGCTATCCGCCGCGCGCCGGGGATCGGGCCGGGAGACGTAGACGATGTGATTCTCGGGTGTGCGATGCCGGAGGCGGAGCAGGGCATGAACGTGGCTCGTATCGCGAGCCTGCGTGCGGGCGTTCCCGTCAGCGCGTCGGCGGTCACCGTCAATCGCTTCTGCTCGTCGGGACTGCAGGCGATCGCGTATGCGGCAGAGCGCGTCATGTGTGGGTTCGGATCGATGACTGTCGCGGGCGGGACCGAGTCGATGAGTCTCATCCCGATGGGCGGACACAAGATCGCGCCCAATCCGACACTGGTCGACAACTATCCGGACGTCTACCTCAGCACCGGGCTGGTTGCGGAGAATCACGCGCGGGAGTCACAGATCTCGCGCGAGGATCAGGATGCTTTTGCACTCAGAAGCCATCGACGCGCGGTCGCGGCCATCGATAGTGGAAAGTTCGCCGAGGAGATCGTCCCGGTCAGTGTGCGACTGATCGCTGCGACCAACGGGTCGGGTGGGTCAGGTCGGTCGAGTGGGTCGGGTGGGTCGAGGGGGGCGGGTAGGTCGGACGCGCCGGATATTCGCCAGGCGACCTTCGATGTCGACGAAGGGCCCCGTCGGGACACGTCGGCGGAGGCGCTGGCCAAATTGCGGCCGGCGTTTCACGCAAAGGGGACCGTGACGGCCGGCAACTCGTCGCAAACGAGCGACGGCGCGGCAGCCGTCATCGTCATGTCGGCCGCCTCCGCACGGGAGCGCGATCTGACACCGCTGGC
>DATKHR010000077.1:0-2449 GCA_035510155.1 Vicinamibacterales bacterium | reverse complement strand
TATACTCCCTCGCCTCGCTATTTACGGTGTTTGGGGGTTCGACCGATAAAAGAGAGAAATGACCACTCAAACCGAAGCCCCGGTCGACTACGACGAGGTGCTGCAAATCAGCCCGAACGCCGAGCCTGAGACTGTGCACCGGGTCTACCGGCTGCTCGCACAGCGGCTGCATCCCGACAATCAGGAAACGGGAAACGAAGCGCGGTTCCGTGAGCTGACCGAGGCGTATGAGGTCCTGAGCGATCCTGCGCAGCGGGCGAAATACGACGTCGTTCATGCCCGCCAGCGTCAGGACCGGTGGCGGCTCGTCTCGACAGGGGACGAGTCGGAAAACGATTTTGCGGCCGAGCAATCCACCCGGCTGACCGTCCTCGAAGTGCTGTATACGAAGCGCCGAACGGAGCCCTACAGTCCTGGCATGTTCGCGCCGGATCTCGAGCAGCTTACGGGCCGACCTCGCGAGCATCTCGAGTTCACCTTCTGGTTTCTCATCCAGAAGAAGTTCGTGACGCGGTCGGACAATTCGCTGCTCGTGATCACGGCCGACGGCGTCGAGTTTCTCGAGGGGAACTACCAGGACACCATTCACAGGCGCCGGTTGCGCGGACAGAGCCGGCCTTAGCGACGGAAGCGCCCGCCGGCCGCCTGGGGTTGCGTCAGGCAGGCGCTTCGGCCGTCTCAGTGCGCGCGGTTCTCCTCAGTGCGCGAACGCGCGCACGAGCACGACACTCAGCTCGAAAACGCCGAGCAGAACGGCTGCGACGTACAGCTGCCGTTTGTCAAAGAACATATCGTGCACCTCGAACGAATGCTCATAGGGGCAAGGGCTGTACCGAACGGATGAGCTCGCTGGATGTTGTTGGTGCGCTTTGCGTTACGTCGGACTTACGTTTCCAGCCCAACCGCGGGCGCGCTGAACGTGTCCAGGATTCGAGCAGTTTCAGCACAGGAGTGGGACGCGAGGGCGTGGAACGTGTGACGAGCCGGGAAGTTGGATGCGAAGTCGTGAAGTTCTGAGTGTGCCGTTGTCGGTCAGGGCGCAACCGTGAACAGTTCGAACGGTCCCCAGTAGTACGGTTTTGCGAGCGTGCTGCCTTGCCGCATCATCGCGAGCTTGGCCTCGCGAAGGGCGCGCGACGGCGGCGCCCCGGCGGCAATGCGCGCGTAGAGGTTGTCCATAAGGCCGGCGGTTGACTGATCGTCTACGTCCCAGAGACCTGCGATGACGCGCTTCGCGCCGGCGCGCAGGAACGCCCACGCGAACCCGATTAATCCCTCGCCCGAGTAGGTGCGCTCACCGGCGCTCCGGCAGGCGGATACCGTGACCAGCTCCGCGTGCAAGGGCAACTCGGCGATGTCCCGCGCATACAGCTTGTAGGCCCCGTCCTGGGCGGCGAGGATGACCGCTGAATCGAGCGGGCTCTCGACGTTGGCCGCGGCGTGAGCAGTGAAATGAATCATCTTGAAGCGATCGGGCTCGGCGTTCCGATAGGCCACTGGGGATGCGCGCGGACCTTCGTACGAGACGACGGCGCCCGAGCCGAAATGACCGGCGACCTTCGCCATTTCTGACGAAGCGTAGCTGAGCGGAGGGAATTTCGCGTCGCTCACTGCAGGCGATCCGATGAGGAGCAGCGACTCCGCTCGCGGGGCAGCCGCGATTCGAGGTGGAGCAGACGTGCGCGCCGCTTTGCGGACGACTCCATTCGACCCTGCATCCGCGAGCAGGCCGAGGGAGGGCACGATCTGGATCTCGACGTCTTCGATCCAGTAGTGGGGCCTCACTCCTTCTTTGCGGCCGTTCGACTCGTTGGCGCCTTTGGGATTGACGGGCAGCGTCTCGAAGTTCAACCCGTGTAGCGCGCCGTCCGGGACGATGAGCAGGGAACCCCCATTCGGGATCCACCGCGCCGCCGGCGCCACGAGCGCCTGATACAGCCCGTCGCCGGGCGTCGTGTCGGCGGCGAGCGGATCGGCTAACGCTGACCCGATCATCTTCTGATGCTCGCGTACGAGCGCTTCGATCTGATCGCCGGCTGGGAGGGGCACGAGGTGAATGTCCTTCGCGGTCACGACCCACAGCCACGACGCCTTGGGTTGTAGCCAGTAGAACAGAATCACGTTGCCGGATCGTTCCGCGACGCGGCGGAAGCTTGCGGCTGTAACACGAGCCGGTGAGTCCGTACGCTGCCGTTCCGCCAACACGCGTCCTCGGCTCGAGTCCGCCACTTCGAGCGCGCGGTCGGTTCGGCCCTGAGCAATCACCGCATCGACGTACTCACGATAGAACTTGATCAAACTGTTCAGATAGGAGAGCTTGTAATCGGTCTTCAATAAATCGGACCGAGTCTGCTCGATGATTTGCAGCGCACGCTCGAAGTAATCGGACGCGCGCTGGTCGTCGTGATTGGTTATCGCCACGCGGGCCAGGCCTGCGTTCGCTTCCCAC
>DATKHR010000076.1:0-59568 GCA_035510155.1 Vicinamibacterales bacterium | reverse complement strand
AGGATGACGCGAGGGAACACTGTCCCAGGAAGTCTGGCAACGAGAAAGAAGATCCGTAGTTCGGGCAGGACACGATCGAAACTGCTTCTTGGACTCCTTTGGATGCCGGAAATTCTGCTGAATGATTACCCGCCGAACATCCGGAAGAAGCATGGGCCGATGAGCGAGCGGTCGAAACGTCATCGGGTCTCAGTCGCCATCGTGATCGGGGCCGTGGCGCTCAGTCTTGCGTCGCCCGCCGCGCGTCGAAGATCGAGGAGCGCGCGCATTATGCCTGTGCGAACGTTGTCTGACTACCGCGCGTGTGCCTCAGACCGAGACAGATTCAATCCAACGATGAGTCTGTGCTGGCGGCGAGCGTCGAGGGCGACGGTGCGAACAGCGACGAGAATGAGGGAGACGTCGAGCTGAAAGGTTCGATCGCGGCGGGCAGCATCGGCGGATCATTCGCGTCCAATTCGCTCTCGTTCAGCATCAATTCGACCCAGGTCAAGACCAACGCCTCGATCCAATTCAAGGACACGTCTTGCGCCTCGCTGAAGGCCGGGGATTCCGTCGAGGTCAAGGGGTCGCGGCAGGCCGACGCAAGCGTGCTGGCGACACGGGCTCACCGACCATGAACTGGAATTGGGTATCGATGACAAAAAACGAGTTCGCCGTCCGCCCCGAGTCCGTTCCAGTCAGCGCATGAAGATCACGGGCACCGACTTCGCCGACGTGCGCGACTTGTTACTTCGTCAGGAAGCTACGATTGAACGGATCCAGACAGAGCTCCTGGTGCAGTTTCAACGAATCGCGGAAATTCAAGCGCAACTCGATTCCCAGCAACGGCCGAATGGGCGAAGCAAAGAGTGTGGGGCGAAAACTGAACGCGTGAGCGGAGCCTAGGCATTTTCCCTGTGTAAATCGTTTCACATGTGAGAACTGCTGCCCTGCAGGATCTTCGCGTCGAGCTGACGACGGTGTTCGACGCGTGAGGTCTTCCTATGAGGGGGGCATCGCGGATGCCGCTTACTGTGCCGCCGCCGATGCTTGCCTGCCGCGCCCGAGGTGTCTGGCCTCCCAGCCAGGTACCGCGTGTACAATCACGCTCAATTGCTTTGAGCAGGAATGGTCGACGCGTCGGCTCGATTCCATGAACAGGAGACGGGATGCAAGGAAACAAACACGTGATCGCGAAACTCAACGAGGGCCTTCGCGAGGAACTCACGGCGATCAGCCAGTATTTCGTGCACGCCGAGATGTGCCACAACTGGGGCTATCACCGGCTGGGCACCTTCATCCGGAAGCAATCGATCGGCGAGATGAAACACGCCGAAGCATTGCTCGAGCGCATCATCTTCCTCGACGGCACGCCGAAGATGGAGCCGCTACCCTTGACGATCGGGGCTGATGTCAAGGTGCAGCTGCGAAATGACCTCGACCTCGAGCTCAGAGCCGTAGTCATGTACAACGAGGCCATCAAAGTCGCGCGCGACGCTGCCGACAACACTTCGCGGGAGCTGTTGGAGCGGCTTCTCAGGGACGAAGAAGAACACGTCGATTTCCTCGAAGCTCAGCTCCATCAGATTGAGCAGGTCGGGTACGAACGCTATCTGACGCAACAGATTCAAGGCGAGAATCAGGACTAGTTCGCAGATGGTGTGGCATTTGCCTGTGCGGCTGCGTGGCCGAGCGATCCCAAACCCACCTTGATGCTCGCGCGCCCACGCTGGCCTGTCACCACACGCTGAAACTGATTCGAGCGGCCTAGCTCATGCTCGAAGAGGAATCTGATCCGTACTGACGCGCCGGTCGTCGGCACGGTGTCTGAGTACGAGTGTCTTGTGCATGAACGCGGGCAAGCAAGCGTCAGCAGGGTCGTGCTCCTGACGGTATGCTTGGCGATGATTCGACGAGACCACAGTCTTCTCGCAGCGCCAACGATTGCGCCTGCTGACCAGCACGGAAATGAAAAGGTCGACTCCGAACATCTCGATCTGCCATCGGATCTCGCAAATGGTCTCGTCCTGACGGTTCTCAAACACGCCCCGCCCGAGGCGCCGCCGAAGACCCTTTCCTTCGTCGCCGCGACGCCGAAGCCTCGCCTGGTGAAGCTGGCGATCACGACCGCCGGCGAGGATGTGTTCTCGATTGGGATTGCTGGCGTCGTCGCGCGGCTCGTCGGCAAGCAGCCGGCAGACTCACATGTGTGGATCCTCGGCGGCGAAGCAAGCTAGTTTGGTCGCGCTTTCATCAGGAAGCCTCTGGAGGAGGCAGGCATCGATCCGGGCGATCGGGCGGCGGCTGGATTCGGGTCAAGCGCGTCGTTCACAATCGACCGCTGAGCTGTGATCCGCAAACCGCGGCTCGCGTCGCCTGAAAGTTACAGACTTTTGGATCGTTTTCATCAACGGTAAACCTCATCGAGCCGGGACGAATACGACACTACGACCGGCGTCGTAATCGCTGGAACGGACTATGCTTGCCGGATCCCGATTATGGCGACCGGCTGGAGTTCGCCGATCGACCGCGCGTTGCGACCGGTGCATCGCTGGGTGTGGGGCAACGTCGATCGACGCTTGCGCAAGCTGTTGGCGTTCGCCGAGGTGGAAACTGACGGTGGCCGCGATATTCTTCGCGCCGCTGAGAACACGCCGGATCCCCTCCTCAGGCGGCTCTACCTTGAGCACGCGATCGACGAGCTGCGGCACGGCGATCTGTTCCGTCGGCGCGGCGCCGCGCTGGCTCAGAAACGCCCTGCTCGCAGCGGTCTGTTCAACGGCACGCCCCTGCCGGGTGGCCATGGGCTCGATGACTTACGCATCGATGGAGAGCCCGATCATCGCCTGCTGGCGTTCCTGCATGTGGCGGAAAAGGCCGCAGCGGGGCGCTTCACGATCTATCGCGAGCTCGTCGACGATGATCCTGCAACTCGTAAGATCTTCGAAGAGATCCTGCGCGACGAAGTGTTTCACATGAATTACACCTATACCCAGCTGACACGAGTCTCGCCGCACTCACACCGTCGTCAGGTCTGGCGGGCACGCGGCAGTCGCCTCTGGAAGCGGTACGTACGCGTGGCCGCGGCGCTCGCGGGCAGCATGAGCAGCGGCATGCTTCTCCTGCAGTACTTCATCCTGCTTCCGCCGTTTGCATGGTTCGCGAAACGGGCTGAGCGGCGCGAAGTTGGCGGGTGGACGAGGATTGTGCAGGGGCGCAACGCATCGCCGACCAGCCAGTACTGACGAGAGGGGCTATGTGCGACGCCTTCAGCAGGGGCGATCGATCAAGCGCACAGCGTACGTTGCAACCTGGTCCGGGAGCTGCGCGTTCCTGCTGCGTTGCGGCATCCAGAACGGGCATGAAGGGCGAGATGATCGACGAGTGAGACTGAGCGATGAAGATACTGGGTATTTCCGCGCACTACCATGATTCGGCGGCAGCGTTGCTCGTCGATGGCGTGCCGGTTTGTGCCGTGCAGGAGGAGCGGTTGTCGCGGCACAAGCACGACAGCTCGTTCCCCATCGGTGCCATCGAATGGTGTCTGGGGCGCGCGGCGCTGGCACCGTCCGATCTCGATGCGGTTGTTTTCTACGAACGCAGCATGTTGAAGTTCGAGCGAATTCTCACCTGCGCGTTGCGGGCCTTCCCGCACTCGTGGCGATCGTTTCCACAGGCCATCAAGAATTCGCTCGGTGAGAAAGTGTGGATTCGCGGGATCATTTCATCGCAGCTCGGTGTGCCAGGAAACAAGGTGTTCTTCACCGACCACCATGCAGCGCACGCAGCTGTCGCCTTCTTTACGGCGCCGACACGGCGGGCTGCAATCCTTACCGCCGACGGTGTGGGCGAATGGGCGACGCTGACGATTGGGCACGGGGAGCGTCGCCCCGACGGCCGTTCCGACATCACCCTTCTTCGGGAGATCAGATATCCGCACTCGCTCGGGATGTTGTATTCGACGTTCACCGCGTATCTTGGGTTCGCCGTGAACGAAGACGAGTACAAGGTCATGGGGCTGGCCGCCTATGGTCGCGCGACCATGAGCGATAAGGTGCGTAGACTGATTCGTCGGACGTCGGATGGCGCATTTGTCATCGTGCCCGATTACTTCGAGTACCACACCACGGCACGGCAGTCATATTCGTCGCGATTCATCGACTTGTTTGGGCCTGCTCGCAATCCGTACGACCCCATCGATCTAGAGAGCCCGGAAGGCCGGCGCTACGCTGATTGCGCTGCGAGCGTGCAGCAGGTGCTTGAAGAAACGTTGGTGGACATCACGCGCGGGCTGCATCGAGAAACCGGTTTGGCCGATCTGTGTTTTGGCGGCGGAGTGGCCCTGAATGGCGTCGCCAATGCGCGCATCCTGGCGGAGTCCGGGTTCGAGCGCGTGTTTGTTCCATCGGCCCCGGGCGATGCCGGATGTGCCCTGGGCGCGGCACTGTACACCGATCGCCTGTACTTTCAGCAGCCGGATCGCGAGGTTCCGGACCATGCCTTCTGGGGGCCCACCGTGGATGCGCGGGAACTGGCCCATGCGGCTCGCGAGGATGGGCAAGCCGTCGAGGAGCTTGACGAAAGTGCGCTCATCGAACGGATCGCCGACGAACTGATAACTGGTCGGATCGTCGGGTGGATGGACGGCGCCTCCGAGTTCGGGCCGCGCGCCCTCGGCCATCGCAGCATTCTCGCGGCGCCGCACGCCCGAGAGATTCGCGACCGGCTCAATCGCGATATCAAGCACCGCGAAGAATTTCGGCCGTTCGCACCCGTGACGACCATGGAGTCGGCAGATCGCTTCTTCGAGCTGCCGGCCGGGGGAGCACGGCTGGCTCGATTCATGTCGGGCGTGTTTCCCGTGCGGCCCGAATGGCGCGAGAGGCTCGCAGCGGTCACGCATGTCGACGGCTCTGCCCGAGTGCAGGTGCTCGAGCGTGACATGGCTCCGCGGTTGTACGCGCTCCTCGAAGAGTACGGCAGCCGGACTGGCGTCCCAGTTCTGCTCAACACATCATTCAATGTCGCCGGCGAGCCGATCGTAAATCACGCGCTCGAGGGGTACTTGACGTTTCGACGCTGCGGAATCGACGTGCTCGTCGCGGGCCCGACGCTCGTCATGAAGCGAGTCGCCGGCCCGGGGAAGTCGTTGAAGGAGGCGGTCGCATGATCAAGAAGTCAAGCGGCATACGGCGACGACTCCTCATGATTGGCATGGCCGGTGGCTCAATTGCGGATCTCGTCGGCGGCCTGTGGCGAAGCGATTCTGGTAAACGCTGGCTCATCCCCTTGGCGGTGTTCCTCTGCGTTTTTGGCGTGGTGCTCATTCTGGCCACCACCATTGAAGCGCTGGCTCCCTTTATCTACGCCGTCTTCTGAGCATGGACGCCATCAGCGAGGTGTTCGCTTGTCCGGCCTGTGCGGATAGGCTGATGGCTGACTGGTCTTGCCATGGCTGCGGCGCGCAATTCAGCGCGCCGGATGGAATCCCGAACCTCCGCCTGCCCGGTGATCCTCGAACTGAGATCGTTCGGCGTTTCTACGAGACGAATCCGTTTCCAGGCTATGCGCCAGGTGACACCCTCCAGGCCCTGCGCATGAAGGCGGGTCGCAGCACCTTTGTGCAGTTGCTGGATCAGGCCATCCCCGCCGGCGCTCGCGTGGTCGAGATCGGATGCGGAACTGGTCAAATATGTTTGTATCTGGCGCATGCGAATCGTGTGGTGGTGGGCGCCGATCTCGCGCGAGCGGCGCTCCTGCTTGGCGCGTCGGCCGCGCGACGCTTCGGTCTCGATGGAGTCCAATTCGTCGAGACCGATCTTCAGCGCCCGGCCTTGAGGACGGACTTCTTCGACGTCGTCTATTGCTCCGGGACACTGCACCACACACCGGATCCCCGCGCATCCTTTGTCCGGCTGGCCTCACTCGCCCGGCCTGGCGGCATGATTGTGCTCGGTCTCTACAACACGTTGGCTCGCATTCCACTTCGCCTGCGGCGCGTCGTCGCGCGGTTGACCGGCTTCCGGTTGATACCGTTCGATCCTGTGTTGCGCGACCGCTGGAACGAACCTGCGCGTCGTGAGGCATGGCGGCGCGACCAGTATCAACATCCCGAGGAACATTGCCACACGCTCGCGGAGGTCCAGCGCTGGTTCGTGGAAAACGGCGTCGAATACACGCGGGCGTACCCCAGTGCCGTACTCGAAGACGACTCGAACGGTTTGTTCGATCCCGCAGTTGACAACTGGTGGCTTGAAGGCTGGCTCGCCCAAGTCGGATGGATCCGTCGAATGGGGTATGAGGGTGGTCTGTTTTTCACGATAGGTCGGCGCCGGTGATCGGTTCGCGTTCCGAAGCGACGGGGACTGGGTGGTCCACCGGAGGTGTGAAGCCAGCCACCACTCCGCACCGTGTGCCCGCCGTGCTCGGCATCACTGTGATCGGCGCAGCATTGGTGTGGCTTGCAATCGCCGCGGATCAGCGCTGGCTCGATCGGCACGTCCTTCCGTCGTTCTTTCTGCCGCGACATTGGTACGTTCTCTTGTATGTGGTCGGTCGTTGGTCGGTGGTAACGCTTGGTGGGTTGGTGGCCGTCGCTGCGCCGCGACTGGCGTCGCGCCTCTCGAGACGCTTGCTGTTACGAATGTTGCCGCTCGCGCTCTCGGCACTCTTAGCGCTCGGTGCGAGTGAGCTCGTTCTTCGACAGGTGCGCCTGCACCCGGGCGAGTGGCTACAGCCCGAAGAGGAACCGCGCCGCCAAGCCGATTCGCGATTGGGCTGGACGCTCGTGCCGTCTCGCATCGGTCGTAATGCCGTGGGTGGCCGCACGATCGAATACGCCACCGATGCGGCCGGGTACCGCGTTCGCCGAATCGATGAACCAGTCGATCCCACGCGACCAACGGTCGTGTTCATCGGCGAATCGATGATGTTTGGCGAGGGACTGGCGTGGGACGAGAGTATACCGGCGCAGGTCGGCTCCATCCTGCACGTTCAGAGCGCCAACCTTGCCGTTCACGGCTTCAGCAGTGACCAGGCGTACCTGCGCCTCGAGCGGGAATTGCCGCATTTTCATCAGCCAATCGCGGTCGTCTCGCTCTTCATGCCGGCCTTGTTTGGCCGTGACCTCGACGATGATCGACCGCACCTGGGCCCGGGACTCGTCTGGCAGCCGGCGACACAGCATGCCAGGCTGCTGTCGCTTGCCGGGCTCCTTGTACCGTATCGCCGAAGCGAAACGGTTGAGGGCGGGATCGGCATCACGCGAGACGTTCTTAGGGCTACAGCGGCACTGGCGCAATCTCGCGGAGCCGCGCCGCTCACCCTCGTTCCACAGTTTGGCGGGGAAGAACCCGTGGAGGAGATGCTTCGACGACGAATTCTCGACGAGACAGGATTACCGTATGCACGTGTGGAAATGGATTCTGCTTGGCGACTTCCATGGGACCGACACCCAAACGCCCGGGCGGCTCACGTCATGGCGACTGCCGTCGCCGAACGCCTCCGATCGCTCGACACACGGCTCCCGGTCCGATAGGCCTACAGCTTTTCGCTTGCGACGAGATCGTCCTCACCGATCAGGCGATTCAGCGCGTCGCCTCTGTCCGAAAGGTCGGACTGTGATGGCGTCTATGCAGCGCATTGGTTGCTTTCTCAATGTCTTCTGCTCTCACTAACAAGTCCGCGCCGCCGATCGCCGGATACATTCCGCCAGCGTTGTCGGACCGGATGATGGATTCGATTCCAGATTCATCGAGAATGCCCTTGGCGATCTGGGCATCTGCCGTTGACCGGAATGTCGAGACCGAGATCAGTTCTGAAGACTTCATTGCCGCCCCCTCGATCACAGTTCCAAATACCCTCAAGCAGTCCGTCTCCTCGCTCCCCGGTCCGATTGCCGCGGATTCGATTATCGGCCTATTCGATCGCATCATGCTGCTTGCGTCCATCATGCGCAATGGGCCGATCCTGATTTCGAAGGGCGCTGGCAGGCGCATTGGCGCAGATTGAATGGTCGATCGGCGAGCACGGCGTCGAGGGTTTCAGGCGCACATCGCTTGTCCGCCAGAGGCTATCCGTGTTGAAATGGAGCCAACTCGACGGACGAAGACAGACCCCTTCGCCCTGGCGCCTCAAGGGTGCCTACGAGATTCTCCAGAACCGGGAATCGCCGCGACCTGGACGTCGATGTTCCCTTGCATTGACAGCTATAAACCGGCCGCCGAGACCAAGCCCGTCTACGCCGTGCCGCTCGCCCGGGTGCTCGTTAACATCATAGCGATCACATTCAAGGAGGAACGATGTTGATCGGTCATCAGATTTCGCGTCGCCGTTTTCTGACTGCCGTGGCCTCGGTTCCTGCCGTGGCCGCTACCCGTGTCGCGCCGGCGCGCGCCCTGGAGAATGTGCCGCTCATCACGAAGCGCGTCGAGAGGCTCTATACGGTGGCGGGCTGCAGGCAACCGAACGATCTTCAGTTCACGTCGGAAGGCCTGTGGATACTCGATCAGGTTGATCAGCCTGGCAACAAAGTATTCCTGGTGACGCCAGAGACGGGCGCCGTGATCAGGGAAATCATGACGGATTCCATCCACGGTAGCGGCATCACTTTTGGCAGTGGAGCACTTTGGATCACGTCCACGAAGATGAAGGACCCGAAGGACCCGCCCGTCACGTTAAAGGTCGATCCGCAAACGGGGAAGACGTTGAAGTCCTGGCGGACCCCCGGCTCCGGGTACTACGGGAGAATGAATCCAGCGACCGACACGCCGTCGGGCGGGCACGGTCTGAAATGGGTCGATGGCAAGTACTGGATGGCGGTGCCGGCGGGTGGAAGAGTCTATTTGATGGAGCCGGAGACGGGCGACATCATCCGAAGCATTCCAGCGCCCGGCTCGACGCCGCGTACCCACGGAATCGCCTGGGACAACGGATCGCTCTGGGTAATCAATTCCGACGACCGTGCGATTTACAAGCTCGATCCGAAGGATGGGCGGATGCTGGCCAAAATCCAGTTGTCGCCGACTGATCCCGAACCCCACGGTCTCGACATCGACGGCAAAGGCGTTCTCTGGTATTGCGACGCGGGACAAACCCGAATGATTTGCAGGTTGATGTAGGTGGAAAGTTGTAGAGGAGGTCCCGATGAAGGCTTTTCTAGCCGTATGGCTTTTCAGCGCCCTGACTTTTGCGACCGATCCGAATGTGGTTTTGGTGCTGAACAAGGCAGGGGACAGCATTTCGTTCGTGAACACGACGTCCATGAAATCAGAACAGACCGTCGCCGTGGGCAAAACGCCCCACGAGATGGCGGTCTCGCCAAATGGATCGAAGGCGTACGTCGCCAACACCGGCGAGAACACCGTCTCGGTGGTCGACTTGATGACGCGTAAGGTGCTGAAGACGCTGACCTCAGCAGATTTCGGAACTCCCCACGGAGTGGCGTTCACCCCCGACGGTCGCTACGGGTTCGTGACCAGCGAAGGCAAGAAAAAGATCATCGTGATCGATGCAAGAAAAGACGAGATCGCTCGTGCAGTCGACACGGATCAAGAACGAACGCATATGGTCGTTGTCAGTCCCGACAGCCGCTGGGCTTACTTCACGAACGTCACCTCGGCCACGGTGTCGGTGTTTGACGTGAACGCGATGAAGATTGTCGCCAATATTCCGGCCGGCAAAGGTGTGGAGGGCTTGGCCCTGTCTCCGGACGGGAAGCAAGTATGGGCGGCAAATCGCACTGACAATACCGTGAGCGTCGTCGACGCGGCTAAGCATCAGGTCGTCGCGACGCTGTCGACCGGGACCGGACCGATCCGAGTCGCGTTCAGCCCCAACGGAAAAACCGTCTTCATTCCGAATGCCGGATCTTCCGATGTCACCGTCTATGATGTCGCCGCTCGGAAGCCGGTCACGACCATTTCCGTAGGTGGCAACCCTGGGGGCGTGATCGTTGCACCGGATGGACGCCGCGCGTTCGTCGCGTGCACGGCTGCAAACGAAATGCAGGTGATCGATACATCCACCTGGACGGTAACCACGAAAGTGCCGGTCGGCCAAGGTCCTGACGGCATTGCGTATTGGTGACGGGAAGATCGGTTCGATGCCGAAGTCGCGTTGACCTCACCAGCGCCGAACCAATATAGCCATCGAAATAGCCGAGACCGATCCACTCCCGATCGAGCACGCTCCAGTTCTTGGCGCGCTTGCGAGATCACGCCTCACGTCCCAAGTAACACTGCCACATCGCGGGTAAGCCTGCGCTGCAGGGCCGCGGTGGTTTCCAAGGTCGTCGCGGACAATGCACGGTGGCAATCGCGATTGCCCAAGTGATATCCGCGCACGACATGTGTCGAGCTTACTGCCGCGCTTGCCACTTGTCGTGCAGATCGCGAACGACCGCGATGGCTTCATCCGCCGTCTCGAGGCACTGCGGAATCTGCATGTCTTCCGGTTTCGCGAGTGCCAGCCTGTGGTCGAGCATGCTCGTTGTGGCCCACTCGACGAGCCCCTTCCACATTTTGCCCACGAGGAGGAGCGGCACGTTGTCCATGTGCCGCACCTGGAGCAGTTGCCAGATCATGAGCGTCTCGAGCACCGTACCGATGCCACCCGGCATCACGACGAACGCGTCGGAAATGATCACAAAGTGATGGAGTCGCGTGAAGAATGTCTCGTGCTCGAAGGCCTGCTCGACAAACGGATTCACGTCCTGCTCGAACGGCAGGTCCACGCGGATACCCATCGAACCGGTCGCGCCGGCGGTGCGCGCGCCCTCGTTGGCAGCTTGCATCAGGCCGGGGCCACCGCCGGTGACGATGTCGCAGCCCATCGATGCAAAGGCGACCGCCGCACGTTTCACTTCCTCGTACACGAACGTTCCGGGCTGGGCGCGGGCCGACCCGAAAATGGTCACGCGATAACGCTCACGCTTCGACGGCCGGAGCCGCGTGAGAGTGTTCACGACTTTCCAGAGATCGAGGATGGTCGTCCGGACGACCTCCTGAACCGCCTTCTCGTCCGCCAGGCTCACAAGGTGGGCCGCGTTCGGTTCCTTCGGTGCGTTGGACATCATGTCCTCCCGTTACGGTCCCCTCCGTTCAGTCGACGAATCGGCTTCGGAACTCCGGACGAGGCATCAGACACTGTTCGTGCCGGCCGAAGACGCGATATCGATTTCGAGCCACGAGGTCGTACACGCGGTCACGGACTCCCTTCGGTACCAGGCGCACGAGGCGCATCGCCTTCCACAGCCACGCGAGTTCGCTTGCCACGAAAAGCGCGGCGTCACTTCTCATGAAGAGACGGGAATCCGGCGTTCGATAGTTCGCCACAACATAGAACGAGGTCAGATCGCGAGAATCCTGGCGGTACCGCTCGAGCATGGCCTGACCGGTCGCGCTCTGGAGCGAAGCGAAATTGAAGACACGGCGGTGGTCGTGTGTCAGCAGGAATTGCACGAGGCGGTCGCAGAGGCCGCACATGCCGTCGTACAGGACCAGGTGAGCGCCTTCGGGCTGTGACCCTGGTTGCACTCGAGAATCAATCATGCTCTAATATTAATGAACATGTTCACTGAAAATGTCAAGCTGCGGAAGAGAGGCCGACCGCCCGGCCGGACGGCACAGGGCACTGCCGCCCGAGACCGCCTGTACGCGACGGCCATGCGGATGATCGCTGAAGGGGGGTACCAGGCCACGACCCTGCGAGATATCGCTGGAGAGGCAGGTGTCAGTGTCGGCCTGCTCTATCGGTATTTCCCGAGCAAACAGGCGGTCATCATCGCCTTCTACGAGGAACTCTCCGCGGACTACGCGCATCAAGCGGCAAGCATGCGGCCGGGCAAGTGGCGCGACCGGTTCATGTTCGCGCTCCGGACGAGCTTGCACGTTTTACAGCCGCACCGCGTCGCACTCCGCGCGCTGGTTCCCGTGCTCGTCGGCGACCCAGATGACGGGGTGTTCGCCGTTCGAACTGCGTTCTCCCGCCAGCGTGTTCAGCGGGTCTTCGAGGACGCGGTTGCAGGATCGAGCGATGCGCCGAAGCCGCCGTTGGCTGAGGCGCTCGGCCGGCTTCTGTATCTCGTCCACCTCGCGGTGCTGTTGTGGTGGCTGCTCGACAAGACTCCCAAACAACGAGCGACGGTCGCGCTCGTGGCATTGGCGGAACGGCTGCTGCCGTCCGCGACCCTCACACTTCGTCTCCCAAGCATCCGACAGTTTGTGATCGCGGTTGACGAGCTGATCCGTGAAGGGCTGTTTGGCAGTCCGATCGCAGCTTGAGGCCCGAATCACGCCGAGGGGGGTGAAGAGTTATTTGAGGATCGGTGCCTTTCATGCATTCAGGCTTCGCGCCAGGAATGGAACGCCCCGTTTGCCCCAAAACGAGTGCTCACCGGGAAACACCTCTTGTTCGATCAGGTCAGTCGCCCCGAACACGCTGTAGATCTCGCGGACTCTACTGAAGCTCTCGATGCTCGCGTGAATCGGAAAGATGTTGTCTTTCTCTCCCGATTCCACGAACAGCGGCCGCGGCGCAATCAGGCCGGCGACGTCATACATCTCGGCCCAATTCAGGACGCCGGGGACGTAGTTGTCGATGCAATGGGCAAGGCTGCCGATGCTGTCCCGAAAAGTGTTGAGATAACCGCTCACCATCGCCGCGCGAATCCGCGGCTCGAGTGCGGTCGCAAAGAGCGTGACCGTCCCGCCGCCTGAGATTCCCATGCAGCCGACGCGGCTCGAGTCCAGCTCGGGTCGCGTCGCGATGTAGTCAATCGTCCGCATGACGTCCCAGACGCGCCATCCGATCATCGTCTGGCCGACCAGCAGCGCGCTGCCCGCCACCGGCTCGCACGCCTTGTGTGACAGCCCTTGCCGCGCGTTGACCGGATCGCGCCGGCACCCGAATCCCATCGGCTCGATCGCCAGCGCGACCAATCCAGCTTCCGTCGCTTGAATAGCAAAGTCGTGCTGATACCCGCTTCTGTCCGTCCGATCACGCCCCTGCTCGTCGATGCCGACGATATCGTCGACGCCGCGGCCGTGGCCTGGCACGCAGATGACCGTCGAGGCAGGCGCTTTGGCGTGCGCGGGAATCAGGGCGTAGGCAAGCACGCTCGATCCCGGTCGACTGTCGAATGCGATCTTTTCTCGCCGGTAAGTGGGGAACGCGCGGGTCTCGAGGAGAACAGGGTTGAGCGGCGGCCGCTCGGCGGGGAACCCGCCGAGCAACTCGGTTATTTTGGCGCGCAAGGCTCTCTGCCAGACTTCGCCTTCTGAACGCGTACGAGCTTGAAATCGTAGTCGCTGCGGCGTCACGCCGAACACGTCGTGGGTGTAAGCGACCGGATCGAATTGACGGCCCTCGAGGCCTGCTGTGATGCCGGTCAGCGGGCCGATGTAGGACGATTGCTCGGGCACTCGTGCTTGTGCTTGCGGCGAGAGCGCCTGCGTTGCCGCCAGACCCGCTGCAAGTCGGCCGAGTTCACGACGAGACACCTTCGCCATCCCCTTGCCTCCAGACCGTTGGACGTTATCACTGCGGGTTCCAACGCGCCAGCCTGCACGCCAGTATGATGTGCACTTCTGCCGAACGGCGCTCATGAAACACGTGGCTGAATCCGCGACGACCCTTCGCCCGATTGTCGTCGGCGATATTGACGCGGTGTACGCGAAGATCGCGAGGCGGATCATCCCCTTCCTTGTGCTTCTCTTTCTCATGGCGTGGCTGGACCGCTACAACCTGGGGTTCGCCAAGCTGCAGATGGTGAAGGACCTCGGCTTCAGCGAGGCGGTGTACGGGTTTGGCGCGGGCATCGTCTATCTGGGCTACATGCTGTTCGAGATTCCCAGCAACCTGCTGCTCGAGAGGATCGGCGCCCGCAAGACCTTCGCCCGCATCACGATCTTGTGGGGCTTCACGAGCATGGCGATGATGTTCGTGAAATCTGCCCCATGGTTCTACGTGTTGCGCTTTCTACTCGGTTCATTCGAAGCAGGTCTGCTTCCTGGCGTGGTCCTCTACTTGACCTATTGGTTTCCTGCCAGGCATCGCGCCCAGATGGTCGCCCTCTTCCTGACTTCCATCCCACTCTCGACCATCCTCGGCGGCCCCCTCTCGGGCTGGATTATGGGTTCGATGGGCGGCAGGGCGGGCCTCGCCAATTGGCAATGGCTGTTCCTGCTGGAAGGTGTTCCCTCGATCCTCGTTGGACTTTTGGCGTTCCTGATCGTGGTTGACAAGCCGGCGAATGCAGGCTGGCTCACCGAGGGTGAGAAGCGGCTCGTTCTTGCCGATCTCGAAAAGGATCGCGTCAATGCCGGTGCCCGCGAGCACGGCTTCTCCCAGGCGTTGAAGCTTCCCCGCGTGTGGCTCCTGACCGTCATCCATTTTTGTGCGACCTCCTCTAACGCAACCATTACGTTCTGGGTGCCGAGCATCATTCAGGGGTTCGGCGTGACGAACGCCATCAGGATCGGCATGCTCTCCGCAGTGCCGTACATTGGCGCTTTGGTTGGGATGGTATTGGTGAGCCGCCATTCCGACCGCACGCGGGAGCGGCGCTACCACGCCGCGCTTCCCTGCCTGATGTGCGCCGCTGGCCTCGTCGGGATCGGTCTCTTCGCCGGCACTCCGCGTCTGGCCTTTGGCGCTCTCGTTGTCGCAGTCGCGAGCGCGCTCTGCTACAACGGACCGTTCTGGCAAATACCGCCGATGCTGCTGGCCGGCACGGCGGTTGCCGGCGGGATCGCGCTCATCAATTCCCTCGGCATGCTCACAGGCTGGGTCGGACCCTCGGTGGTCGGCTGGCTGGAGGATGTGACGGGCAAAACCGCGACGGGACTATATGTCATCGCCGGGCTCGAGGTCCTCGCGGCAGCGCTGATCCTGTTGTTCATGCCGCGCGGCTCCCTCGCCGCGGACGGTGTGGGGTCGGCGGCTTCAGGCCCAGCCTGACATCGCGATCAGCCTTGATGTCAGTGGTTGGACCCGGGGGCGGACTTTTCGATCGACTTCTTGATCGAGCCGAGGGCCGTTTCGAGCGACGAGCTGGTCTTGTTCACGACGATTCTTCGCAACATGGAGCCCTTGAAGCCTGTCAGCCCTTCCTGCTCCGAGCCCTTGACCGTGAGCAGGTAGAAGCCGCGGGAATCGGGCCCCTCCGAATCGGCGACGCACACGGAGAGGTCCAGGGCCGTATGAAAGTAGTGGCTGGCGTACAACTGTTTGATCGCAACGGCGTCGATGTCGCGATTCTCGACCCGCGTCTTGTAGATGACGCCGTGATTCACCCGGATCGTCGGCTTCATTCCAAAATCGACCTTTTCCCAGTAGAAAAAACTGTCGGCTCCGGGTAATTCTGCGTCCGGATACTGAAGAAGGTATCGCCGCAATTCGGGCAGGACGTCCGGGAGCTCCGACGCACGACCCACCATCGTCTCGAACTGTTCCGCGACCAGCGCGGGATGTTCCTTGTCGCGGTAGATGCCGAGCGCGCCGTTGCCGCCATGTCGATACTGACCGATCAAGTCGAGCACCATCCTGCGGGCAAGCCCGTTGACCTGGTCGGCGACGTCCGGCTGGGACCACTTCACTTCGTTCTGAAACGCTCGAATCGCGTTGGTCGGCAGTTGGACGTCGCAGTCACCCTCCCGGCAGCTTTTCAACGCTTTGATGTCGTCTGCGTCCAGAGCGAGTGCACTGAGATCTGCGACCGTCGCCGTCGCGGGGAGCTCACCAATCCCCAAATAGCCTGGGTTCCCCGCGAGCCGTCCGAGATCGCGCGTCGCGGCGAGGTACGCGTCGCGCGAGCCATTCACGCGCACGGCGCCAAACACGTAAATCTCCGATGGCTTTCCCCATGAGAGCACCTTCGCCACCGCGCGGCCTTCCTCGATTGCGGCAACCTGCTGCGGCGAGAGGCCGACCTGCGCGAAGACCTTCAACGGCTGTCGCGGCGCAGGCTGGCCGATCGGGGAAAACGCGAACGGAAGGCCCATGCAGATCGACGCGATGAACTTGTGCATCAGCGTTGCTCCTGTCGCACAACTCGGGCTGGGGAATGCGCTCCTGCGTCATCATGCCACGGTCGGAGTGGCGGACCACCTGAGCCGTTGTGTCCCGCGCCGGTTTGGAGCAGCATTGATGGCTGCGCCCACGGAGTCGGCATGACGCTGTAAGCTTCGACACGTCGCTCCTCTTGCGCCAGCGCATGCGCCCATCGATCGTCCCAGCCGTCCTCGCGCAACTGCCGCTCGACGGCGTGCTCCTTTTTGCGACGCGCTTCATCCGTCTGTTCGCGTACGGCTCGCTGTCCGTCGTGTTGGTCTTCTACCTCATCGGCATCGGGCTGAGCGAGCCGCAGACCGGCACCCTGCTGACGTTGACGCTCGTTGGCGATACCGTCATCTCTCTGTACCTCACGACGCGCGCCGATCGGATGGGACGCCGCCGCGCGTTGGTGGTCGGGGCGGCGCTGATGGCCGCTGCCGGAATGGTCTTCGCGTCTGCGAGCGCGTTCTGGCTCCTCGTTCTGGCCGGAACCGTTGGCGTCATCAGCCCCAGCGGTAATGAAGTGGGACCGTTCCTCTCTATTGAGCAAGCGGCGCTCACGCACGTGGCGACCGACCGGACCCGGACCGAGGTCCTTGCCTGGTACACCCTCGTCGGCTCGTTGGCGACTGCGCTGGGCGCACTGGCGGCGGGCTTCGCGACGCGCGGCTTGCACGCGGCTGCCCCGCCGAGTGGATACCGGGTCGTCGTCATCCTCTACGCAGTGCTCGGCGTGACGCTGGCGGCGTTGTTTTCCGGGCTGTCGCCCGCGGTAGAAACACCCGGCCCGAGCGAAGGACGAGCGTTCCGGCCGGCGTTCACACGCTTTTCAGGGCTCGATCGATCGCGGGACGTCGTGGTGAAGTTGGCGGCTCTGTTCGCTCTGGACTCGTTTGCCGGCGGCTTCGTTATCCAGAGCTTCGCAGCGTATTGGTTTTACCTCCGGTTCGGGGCCGACCCTGCGTTGCTCGGGACGATCTTTTTCTGGGCGAACATCTTCGCCGGGCTCTCCGCGCTCCTGGCCTCTCGTCTGGCCGCGCGATTCGGTCTGATCAGGACCATGGTCGCCACGCATCTCCCCTCCAACGTCCTCTTGATACTCATCCCGCTGATGCCGACGCTCTCGCTTGCGGTCCTGGTCCTGCTGGCGCGGTTCAGCATCAGCCAGATGGATGTGCCCACCAGGCAGTCGTACCTCATGGCCGTCGTGAGCCCTGATGAGCGATCCGCTGCCGCAGGCATCGCCGGCGTGGCCCGGACGATCGGCGCGGCAATCGGTCCGCTGTTTGTAGGCTTGATGTTTGCGCGACCGGCTTTAATCAATTTGCCCTTTTTCATCGCAGGCACGCTGAAAATCACGTACGACCTGCTGCTGTACCGGGCATTCGTCCGTGTGCAACCGCCGGAAGAGAAACAGCGTCAGCAAGCAGCATCACGCTAGCCACGTCGGAGGCGAGTTCGGCCAGCCGGTCTCAAGTCCATCGCGACTCGAGCCGATAGGCGAGCCAGATGGCTGCCATCTATGTGATGTTCCTGGCCTCGGGCGCAGCCTCCCTGATTTACCAGGTCGTCTGGTTCAAGCTTCTGCAGTTCGTGCTCGGCAGTTCAACGTTTGCCGTGAGCATGACGGTCGCGAGCTTCTTCTTCGGACTGTCGCTCGGCAGCTGGTCTGGCGGGAAACTGGCGGACCGGGTTCGACGGCCCCTGGGGGCCTACGCCGCTCTCGAATTCGGTCTTGGTGCCGCCGCCATCCTCGTCACTCTTTTTCTCGCGAACTGGCCACGTTGGGCACACGGGTTGGCGCCGCTTGTTGGCGATCAGTCTCTGAGAGGCGGCTTGCTCACGGTCGTCTTTTCCTTCGCCACGCTCGCTCTGCCGACGATGCTCATGGGAGCGACGCTCCCGATCCTTGCGAAGCACGTTATCCGGGAGCAAGCGGTGCTCGCACGGCGGATTGGATTGTTGTACGGCGTGAACACGCTTGGCGCGGCGCTCGGTTGTGCAGCGGTTGGTTTCGTGTTGATCGGAGCGCTCGGAGTCATGCAATCGGCGATCGTCGGGTCCATGATCTATGTGTGCAATGCGGCGTTGGCCGGGATGTTGACAGTTCGCGCGGCTACAGGCACGCGGCCGTCGGAAGCGACGTCCCTCACAGCACCGCAAGTCGACGCGGCGGCAGCTGAGACAACTTCCTCCGGGCGCGTCGTCGTCCTGGTCGTCGTGTTCGCGGCCAATGGCTTTGCATCGATCGCGTACGAGGTCCTCTGGTTTCGCGTCCTTGCGAACTTTCAGGTCCACACAGTCTTCGCCTTTTCCGCCATGCTCTCGACGTATCTCGTCGGGCTGGTGCTCGGTGCCTTCATCTGCGCCAGATTTCTAGCGCCTCGCAAAGACCGGCTGCTTGCCTATTTCGCGCGCCTCCAACTCCTGATCGCCGCGGCCGGGCTGTTGACTGTCGCGCTGCTCGGACGCTCGCGCAACATCTCCATGGCTTTCGAGGCCTCCATGCAGCAGCTCGGACTCCACGGCCGTTTCTTCGAGCGGCTGGCCGGGGCGTCCGAGACCATGTTTCTTTGCATGGTCGTGCTTCTGGTGCCGACGACGCTCATCGGCATAGGGTTTCCTCTCGCGAGCGAGCTGACGATTCAACGCGTATCGGTCCTCGGGCGCCGACTTGGCCGGCTCTATGCCCTGAACACGCTCGGGGGAACGCTTGGCTCGCTCACCGCCGGGTTCGTGCTCGTCCCGTATCTCGGCACTCAGGCCGGCTTAACGCTCGTCGTCGGGCTGAACCTTCTGCTGTTCACGGTGATCGTTGCTTCACAGCCGTCGTTGCGTCGAGACGGACGCCTCCACCGCTTGACGGTCGAGGGTATCGTATTCATCTGCATAGGCACTTGGATCCTCGGCCCGCGATACTTGGTCGAGGCACAAACGAGCTTCCAGGATGGGAGGGTTCTCGCCTTCGAGGAGGCCCGCGACGCGACGTTCGTTGTCATGGGCTATCGCTCGGCGGAGGCGGGTAACTATCAACAGTTATTGGTGAACGGTTGGAGCTACGCCAACAACAGCCCGCCCGGCCGGCGTTATATGGCGATGCTCGGCCATCTCCCGACCCTGCTCCATCGGGACCCGCGATCTGCGCTCGTCGGTTGCATCGGCACTGGAACGACCGTTGGCGCCCTGACCGTCCATCCAGAGCTTCGAAAGATTGCGGCCGTCGATCTGGCTGAACCGGTCTTCGACTTTGCGCCACTGTTCGAGCCGCTGAATCATGGCTTCTACCGCCAGCCTCATGTGGATCGGGTGGTGGCGGACGTCCGCCAGTACCTGTTGCGCACGAATCAGGAGTTCGACGTCATCACCTTTGAGCCGCCGCCCCCGCACGATGCGGGCGTCGTGAATCTGTATACCCGCGAGTTCTACACGCTTGCCAAGCAACACCTCGCCGCGCGCGGCGTGCTGGCGCAATGGATGCCGCTGGACTTCTCTCGTCAGGCCCTTCCTCGCATGATGATCCGCACGATGATGGCGGAGTTTCCGCATGTGTCGCTATGGATCCCCAGCCGTATGGAAGGGGTCGCCATCGGCTCGATGGAGCCTCTCAGCGTCGACCTTGGCGAGTGGCGTCGCAGGATGGGATTCCCGAAGCTGCGGGAGGACTTGGAAGCGATCGGTTTTCGCTCTCCGGAGGATATCGCAGCGACCTTTGTCGCTGCCGACCGGGCCTTGGACGGCCTCATTGGTGACGGACCGATCGTCACGGACAATCATCCCAGGATCGAGTACTTCAATTTCTATCCGATCGATCCCATGGGCTATGACGAAATCACGAAACACCGTCAGCCGGTCGACACCTACCTGACCGAAGCGCCTGGTGACGTGACGACGTTGCGAACGTCACAGAAGGTCATGAACGCGATCTGGAGAGAGCATGAAGCCGCAGCAGCCGACCGCCTCGATGAAGCACGCGTCTTCGTCGACACCGCGCTGAAGCTCGATCCCGAGAACGCGTACTTGCGCTATCTCCGAGCTGCACTACCGCTTCCACTTCGGTAAGCGCCGAATTCACCCCTCTCGCGCCGCGCACCGTCCAACCCGCACGCCATGGTGGGAACCGCTATTTACGCTCGAACGACATCTGAGACAAGCTCAGGAGATGTTTCTCATCGAACTGACCTACAAGGTCGACCTCGCTGAAATCGATGCGCACATGGCGGCGCACGTCAAATTCCTGAAGAAATACTACGCATCGGGTAACTTTCTCGTCTCGGGTCGAAAGATCCCGCGAGACGGGGGGATCATCCTGGCGGTTGGCAAAAGTCGCGAACACGTCCAGGCCATCATCCAGGAAGACCCTTTTCATGCCCGCGGCCTCGCCGACTTCCGCATCGTCGAATTTCGCGCCAGCCAGCGCGCGGACGACATGCCGAAACGGATCGCCGAATCTGTCCGTTGAGCTCTCGGTGTGGGCGCACGCTGTGCGGGCAGGGCGAGAAACCGCGAGAGCCCTTCAGTTTCTCGCCCTCCGATCATCGGTTATCGATCAGGTCGAGCTGTCGGGTGAGCGGTGCCGTCACTCTGAGCACGACGCTGCGAGGACTTTGCCTGAGCTGACCCTCAACGCAGGCGCGTTCGCCTCGGAAGCGGCTGACCCGCTCGATCGAGCTCCGCTGTCCTGATCCTCGATCGTTCCTGTCAGCTCGAGCTTCTTGCCGACATGCGGGCTGAGCGAGGCAGCGTTTGCAATGAGTCGATACGTTGGACTGGGAGGCGTGCTCGCCGCACTCGCCGCTGGCGCGGCCCCGGCTGTGCTCGCGCCGCCTGACGCATCACCAGACGAGGGCGTAACGTTCGTGAGCAGGAACTTCACGTCGGCGGCGGTCTCGGTGGCTGCGCCCGCGGCCCCTGCGGTCCCCGTCGTTCCCGCAGTTCCTGGTGTTCCGGCCGTTCCACCCGCGGTGGGGGCCGCCCCAGGCGCCGCTTTCAAGCATCCGGTCACAGTAATTTGCTTGCCAGCGCTGGAGGGGTTGCTCTGCGACGGCGGTGTCGTCTGGGCGATGATCGCTGCGGTCGAGAAACCGACGATCGTCGTGCATATGCCTGTCCAGGTCGTCTTTTTCATAGGGCCTCCGAGCGAAGCGCCTGCAACGGCCAGACCATTCCAGACGCACCAGCTCGACGGCGCGCCGATAGCGGCACGCCGTGCTCAGCAGAGTGGACCACGGACGAGGGACAAGAATCCGGCATACTCATCCGATCCATGGCACAGCGCGCCGAACAAGAGCTCGTTACCGCCGCCGGACACGACATCCTCATTTCCAACCCGCGAAAGGTGCTCTTTCCGCAAGCGGGCCATACGAAGATGGATCTGGTCCACTACTATCTCGCCGTCGCTTCCGGCGCCCTTCGGGGCGCCGGCGGCCGTCCCAATGTCCTGGTGCGGTACCCGAACGGGATCGACGGCGAGTTCTTCTATCAGAAACGCGCGCCCAAATCCCGTCCTGCCTGGATCGATGTGGTCGCGCTGCACTTTCCCTCCGGCCGGAGCGCCGAAGAAGTCGTGCCGCGCGATGCTGCCGCCCTCGTGTGGATGGCCAACCTGGCGTGCCTCGAGCTCCACCCCCATCCAGTGCGCGCAGACCGCCTCGAATGCCCTGACGAGCTGCGCGTGGATCTCGATCCAGTGCCCGGCATCGCGTGGACCCAACTTCGTGCCGTCGCGCAGATCGTGCGCGCAACGCTCCATGACTTCGGGCTCGTCGGTTGGCCGAAGACGTCCGGTTCCCGCGGCATCCACGTCTATGTGCGTATCGAGGCGCGGTGGGGGTTCGACGAGGTTCGCCGCGCCGCGCTCGCGTTTGCGCGTGAGGTCGAGCGCCGCGCGCCCCCACTCGCCACGAGCAAATGGTGGAAGGAAGAGCGCCACGGCGTGTTTCTCGATTACAACCAGAACGCAAAGGATCGCACGATTGCCGCCGCCTACTCGGTGCGTCCGACGCCGGATGCGCGCGTGTCAGCACCTCTCGCGTGGGAGGAGATTGACAGCTGCGAGCCTGGAGACTTCACGCTCGTCACGATGCCGCCCCGCTTCGCCCGGATAGGCGACCCCCATGCGGGCATGGACCGGCAACCCTGTTCACTCGACAGCCTGCTGGAGCTCTCGGCCCGCCACGAGCGCGACGGACTGGGCGACGCTCCCTGGCCCCCGCACTATCGGAAGCAGGCCGGCGAGCCTGCCCGAGTCCAGCCATCGCGACGCCGCATGCCGAAATTCCCGATGATTGAAATCGGTCGCGCGCAGCGCAAAGACGACGCGCTGGCAGGCCTCGATCGCTGGCGGGCCAGACACGCGGAAGCCGCCGCCCATCTCCAACCCGCCGACGTCCTCGTCGACTCGATGCGCGGCCGCTTCCACACGTGGACGCGCATTCGCGTCAATCTTCAGCACGTGCCCGTGGCGCTCCGTCCTCCGCAGGAAGCCCTCGACCCGGACGAAGCCGTAGGGCAGTGGTCGCGACCGAATTCGTGACCGCCGCGATGTCAAACCGTCCGGCCCGCCCCGAACACCTTCTCCAGCTCGTACGGTGTGGTGACCTCGAGCTGATCGTAGTCGCATGCACGCGGATCCTTGTCCGGCCGCCACCGCTGAAACGTGGCCGCGTGGCGAAATCTCCGCCCCTGCATGTGGTCGTACTTGACTTCACACACGCGTTCGATCCGGAGCGGCTCCCAGGAAAGATCTTTGCCCGCGCTCCAACGGCTCTGGCCGCCCGGCATCCGCGTCATCTCATCGCCTTCGGTCCCCGCCCACTCGCGCCACGGATGCTCGTCCAGCGCCCGCTCGCGCAGCGGCGCCAGTTCCTCCGCCAGCGCCTTTCGTGTCGTCATCGTGAACGAGGATGTCACCCCCACGTGGTGAAGCCTCCCCCTGTCGTCGTACAACCCGAGCAGGAGCGAGCCGATGAGTTCGTTCCTGCCCGCCTTGTGCCACCGGAAGCCGGCCACCACGCAGTCCGCCGTCCGCGCATGCTTGACTTTGATCATTGCGCGCTTGCCGGGCTCGTACACGCCGTTCGCCGGCTTCACAATGACGCCGTCGAGACCCGCGCCCTCGAAGCGCGACAACCAGTCCAGCGCAACAGCCGCGTCGCGCGTCATCGGCGTCAAGTGGATCGGCCGCTTGATATCCACGAGTACCCGCTCGAGCAGCGCGCGCCGCTCGCTCTGCGGCGCCCCGCGCAGATCGCGCCCCTCGGCCGCGAGCACGTCGAAGGCCACCAGCGACGCCGGAGTTTCCGCAGCCAGCTTGGCCACGCGAGAAGCGGCAGGATGCAGGCGAAGCTGGAGCGCGTCGAAATCCAGCCCGTGGGGCGTCGCGATCACGATCTCTCCGTCGACCACCAGGCCGGCCGGCAGGTTGGCGAGTAAAGCGGCGTGCAGCTCGGGGAAATACCGATCGAGCGGCCGCAGGTCGCGGCTTTGAATGAAGACGCTCTCCTCGCCGCGAAAGACGATCGCCCGAAAACCATCCCATTTGGGCTCGTACAGGAAATCGCCGGCGGCAGGCAGCTCATCGGCGAGCTTCGCGAGCATCGGCTCGATTGGCGGCTCAACGGCGAGTCGCATGGTCAGGGAAAACGCTGTGCGCTCGAAACGAGCGCCGAAAGCTGAGTTGATCGCCGGTTTCTACTGCTTGACGAGCTCGACGCGCCGATTGCGCGCGCGCCCCTCTGGCGTGTCGTTCGACTCCTTCGGCTGCGTGGCCCCGAAGCCGGCCGTCGTGAGCTTCGCCGGGCTGACATGATACTGCGTTGTCAGCGCCTGCTTGACGGCGTCGGCCCGGCGCTTGGACAACTCCATATTGGCGGCGTCGCCGCCGATGTTGTCCGTGTGCCCCTCGACGCTCAGCATCCAGCTCGGGTTCTTCGCGACCGCGTCCCCAATTTCCTTGAGCGCAGGCTCCGATTCCGGCTTGATCGTCGCGCTGCCGAAGTCGAAGTAAATCCCGTGCACCTCGGCGCGCCCCGACTGCTTGAGCGCGTCCTCGATTTGCGGCTGTTTCATCGCTGCGTATGTAATCTGCACGACCTGCAGGTTCCCCGTCTGGCTGCCGGTCGTCCACTTCAGGGCGACCGGATTGTCGGGATCATCCAGGAAGTAGAAGTCAGCATGCAGGTCGTCGAACGTCCCGCGCGCGTGAATGGCAGGCAGCGTCGTCCGCTGGCCGTTGATCAGCACGGGAAATGGGACGGCGGTCGGTTCGACCCGCGTCAGGGTGCCGGAGGCTTTGCTGGCGTCGAGCTGCTTGCCGAGGTCCTCGAAGCTCTTGGCCTGCTTGTTGCCGCCGCCCGCGAGGACCGACAGCACCTTGTCCATCGAGGGCTGGCGGTTTGGCGTCTGAAACGTGAAGGTCGTCTGACCCTTTGTCTTGAGCTCGGTCAACACGGCCGCCGACGCACCGATCGCAGTCGTCCCGGCGATTGTCTCGGGCGCGGATGGGCTGAACGTCTGCATGTATTCGTGAGCGGTTCGGAGGTCTTCGCGCCTGACGATTCGGCGCGCGCTCACCTTGCGCGACTTGGTCGCGGCGGCGGAACCCTGCGAACCCGCCGGAGCCTGCGAACCCGGCGAACTTCGCGACGCTTGCGGACCTTGCGAAGCCGTGTCAGGGATATCCGCCGAGTACACGAGTTTGACCGCCTCTGGCGTGACCGATTCGACCATCTTGATCGATTCGTAGTCCCCGTACCGATCGGTCAGCGCGGTCACGATCGTCAGGCCCGGCTGCAGCGCGATACGAGTGGGCGCATCGGCCGCCACCACCCACGCCACCGCGGCCATGCCCATGGCCAGAGCCACCGGCAGACGGCGGTCACCACGAGTCGCAGACGTGTGTCTATCCTTCATGGAAACTCCGCCGCCAGGACAACGCTCAGAATGACGGCTTATAGGCGGCATACAAGAACTCGTAGTACACGAACCCGAACTTCTGGTACCAATCGGGCTCGCCGAGTTTCGCTTCGCACTCGCTGATGTCTTTCAGATCGGTCTGGATCGCAGCCATCAGCTGCTGATGCTTCTGATTCGAGATGGTCTTGAATTGCGCGTACGGCTCGTCGATATCGTGCTTCTTGATGCCAACCCATTGCAGCCCGAGCACGGTATGCAGTTGCGCAAAGCTGTTGCCGAGTGCCGTGGCCTTGCCGACGAACGCTTTCTGATTGGCGACGAGAATGCGCAACTTCTCGAGCATCTGGCGGTTCTTCCGCAGCTTGTCCACCGCCGTGGCCATGCACTGACAATTCTTGTAAGCGTCCCCGCTGGGCGGTTTCCAGGTCCCATCCAGACAACTGGACGGCAGCGAAGGGCCTCGCTGGCTGTCATCGGGGACTCCCTCGTCATTGCTCAATGCCTTCAACGATTCCCAGAATTTTTCGACACTCTCTTGACGCTCCAGAAACGACTTGAGCTGATCGAGCATCGCCGCGACGGCCTTTGGGTAGTCTTGCGCCGAGCCGGCCCGGGCAAACAGCGGCGCGGTCAGAAGCAACCCGATGAGCAGACACATCCGCGCAGCCTTGACTTTGTAGAATCCGGCCGCGGCGACCGCGACAATCAACAGCCCGGCGAGCGCGAACATCCCCAGATTGCCGGAGGACGCGTCGCGACCGGTCGTGTGGGACGATTTCGTGAAGGGCGACGGGAGGCTCATCTCCACTTCGTTCCCCACCCACACCACCAGAGCGTAGGTGGCAGGAACGCGATCCGGCGTGACGTGGATGCCGAAATCGCCGTTGGTTTTGAATGTCGCGTTCCAGCGACCGGTATCGTCCGTCTTGCCCTCGAGACTCGGCGTCCCCCACGTCTCTTTATGAAGAGCGACTTGAATACGCGCGGTCGGAGGATCGGCAGCGACGGCGACATACGTCGGAGAGTAGATGCTGAGGCCTTGGACGAAGAAGTACTGACCTTCCTGCGTTTGATTGATCACCGCGCCGTACATCCTGCCATCGGCCTTGCCGCCCGGCTTGTACGGTTCCAGCTTGATCTCGGTCGGTTTGATCTTCTCGTCGAGCGTGAAAGGCTGCGCCATCGACGGCCGCGCACCCGCAACGCTCGCTATCGCGATGCATCCAACTGTGAAGCCACGTAGCATCACTAGTACCTCTGTGAAGGGGCGCTCGACGTCTCGATCCAAAAAGCTCGTGGAGGTCTCAATTGTAGCGCTCACCGGTGTAACATGTTCAGAAAGGACATGACTTCACTCTTTCGCACAGCACTGGCGCTCTCGCTGATCGCGTCAGCTTTTGCGGCCGATGCGCCGTTGCGAGCGGGTATCCTGCCGTTCGATGTCGTGAGCGTGAACGGCGCGACTGACGCTGCGGGCCGCTCCCTGGCGAAGCTCGTTCGCGTGGAGATGATCAAGAGCCATAAGCTCGCCCCGGAGCTGTTGACGCCGCCTTCGGGTGCGTCCTCGCCGCTCCCGCCGGCGCAGGCAGCGTCGCTCGGTGCTCAGTCGAACGTCGACATCGTCCTCGTCGGCATCGTCGTCGACGCTTCGGTCTCGCAGTCTTCGAAGGGCCTCAGTACTTCGGTGTTCGGCACCGGCGTCAGCGGCAGAGTGAATCGTTCCACTGCAACCGTATCCCTCCACATGGATCTCGTGAGCCCATCAGCCGGCGCAGTGGTCGATTCGTTCGACGTGGAAGGGAAGGGATCAGAAACCGGCGTCGGCACCGACATGGCAACGAGCCTCGGGGCGTTCGACGTGGGCGACGGCTCGTGGATGAAAACTCCGATGGGGAAAGCGCTGCAGGAAGCTGCCCGTGCGGTTACCGACGAGGTCGTGAAGCGCTCCGGTAAGTTCCGCGCGCCGACCGAGTGACGCAGCCCGAATCCCGAATCCCCTTCACTTCGTCCCGGGAGCCATCATTGCTGAGTGAAACGGATCGAGGTTCCAATCGAGGAATGTCCAGACACGATTCCACGAGTCACGCTGCTCGCGCGTGTTTTCAGGTTGCCACGTCTTGGAATCGACGCGACGATCGAACGTGTGCCCCCCTGGCGGGTTGTCGTATACAACCGTTTCGGCAAGTTGCGGCTTCCTCGAACGCAACGCATCCACGAGCTGCATGTCCTCTTCGATGTTGACGTCTTCATCGTTCCGAGTGACGGCCACGAAGAGCGGAATCTGCAGCTTGTCCACGTTGTACAGCGGCGAGCGCTCTTTGTAGACGTCCTGCCTCTCGGACGGCAAACCGCCGTACCGGTTCGCCGGATCAATCAGCTGATGTTGCCGCTCAACCCCCTTCCACGCCAGACGCTGAAACAGGTTTGTCACCGGCACCATCGCAACCCCAGCCTTGAACATCGTCTGGTTCCGGAGAATCGACAGGAGCGTAATCATCCCGCCGTGGCTCCACCCGATGATCCCCACGCGCGCGGAGTCGACCTGGGGGTATTTCGTTTTCAGCACCTCGACCGTCGTGACGACATCGTCCACCTCGGCCCCACCGTAGTCGATCGCGTCGTAAAACGCCTTCCCATAGCCGATGCTCCCGCGGTACTCAGGCGCGATGACCACATACCCCTTCGCCGTGGCTTCGCGGATGTACGGGATGTAGTGTTCGTAAAGATGGCCGCGGATGTTTTCGTGGACCCACACGATGGCCGGATGCCCCTTGGCGCCCCGCAGCTTTAAGGGCTGAAAGACAAACGCCGGAATATCCATGTCACCCACCTGGCTCCGGTAGGTGATTTTGTCCATCTGCATGTAACCAACGCTGGCAGCTCGCCACGCCTCGTCGGTGGCGGCCTGCTCTTTGAGCATGCGGTCGAAATCGGGTACGCGTGGCGGCTGAAGCTGGCCGCTGACGAGCGGCGTGGCGGCGATGGTAAGTGCAAGAGTCACCCACGCCGCGCGGGTTTTGAACAGAGGGGCGGTCACGCCCCCCGATCCTACACTGTCCCGGCCGGCGAGGCCGCCTGCTGATGCGCGCGGGTCAGCCAGTCGCGGAGTTGGCGCGCCGCCTCCGTCGGCGTGGGACCGTAAAACGGCATCAGCGCCGTGGGGACGCCGGGAATGCGAACGATGTACGCGCGCCAGCGATCCTCCGACACCGCCATGACTTCGATGAGGTACGGGTGTCCCGCGATGGACTCTTGATAGCGATGAACGTCTGCGGCCACAGCGCGGTGAAATCTGACGAATATCGAGTAACAACCAGGCAACGAGCCCCCCGGCAGTGAGCTCCGGCCAGCGAGCTCGAGCAACGACGAGCGAGCTCCGAGTCCGAGCAACCTGTTCCGAGAAGCGAGCAACGGATTTTACGCATCGTTCGATCGGGATCCAAGCGAAGCGACGCACGAAAGCTCGCGCACAGATCAGAGGGGGGTTCAGACAAGGAGCGGCGCCGCCCCAAAAAAAATTTCACCTGTCCGTTCGTCCACAGGAAATACACGATCCATCCACAGGATATCCACAGTTGACGGACTCCGCGCCGCGCACTACCCTTGAAACCTCATGAACAGTCGAACGTGGTCGGCTGCCACGCTATCGGCGCTCCTGCTGTTGCCGATGCCGGCGGCGCCGGCGGCCGCTGCCGAAGAGGACGCGACGCTGCTGCGGATCTTTCTCCGCGACGGGACGTCGCTCGTGAGCTACGGCGAGCCCGCCCGCGTCGGTGACCGCGTCGTTTTTTCAATGCCGACCGCGGTTACGCCGAACCCTCCGCTCCACCTCGTGAACCTGCCCGCCGAGCGCGTCGACTGGGACCGCACCGACCGCTACGCAAACGCCGCCCGCGCCGCTCATTACCTGAAAGGGCAAGCGGAACTCGACTACGCCGCGTTGACCAAGCAGCTCGCCCAGGCGCTCGACGACGTCGCGACCACGTCGAGTCCCGCCCACCGCCTCGCCATCGTCGAGCGCGCCCGGTCGCTCCTCGCCGACTGGCCGCAGCGGCACTACAACTATCGTCAGGCCGAAGTGCGACAGATGGTGGGCATGCTCGATGAGGCGATTGCCGATCTCCGAGCGGCTTCCGGCGAAACCCAGTTCGATCTCAGCCTGTCGGCGTTCGTCGATCCACCGGCCATCACGGAGCCGCTGCTGCCGCCGCTCACCTTGCGCGAGGGGATCGAGCAGGTGCTCAACGCCGCGCGAGTCATCGACAGCTCGGTCGAGCGAACCTCGCTTCTCTCTACAGCGCTCGGCGTCATTGAGCGCGACAAGGGCGAGCTCCCCTCCGCTTTTGTCGCGACAAAGAGAGCAGAGGTGGAAGCGGCCCTGAACGTGGAGCTCCAGATCGACCGTTCCTATAGTGCGCTGGCAACCGGCACGCTTGCGGCAGTTGATCGGCGAGCCGCCCTGGCCGACGTTCGCGGAGTGGAGCGGCTGCTGGCGGGCGTACGGCAGCACGACGCCGAGCTGGGCTATCAGCGCCCGGAGGCCGTCAGCACGCTCGTCAAGACTCTCGAGGCAAAGCTCGACGCCACCCGGCGTCTTCGCCTGGCACGCGATCACTGGGAGCTGCGGCTTCCGGCGTTCGTGGCTTACAGTACTGCGATTCGCGCGCCGATCGCACTCTTCGCGCAGCTCAGGCCGTCCCTGGAGGACATCAAAGCGCTTGCCGGCTCGTCGCCGGCTTCGCTCGCCTCACTGGAGCAGCGTGTGTCCTTGCTTCTGAAGCTGCTGGCGAGAATTGGTCCGCCTGAGGAGCTGGCCGCCGCCCACGCTCTTATGGTGAGCGCCGCGCAGCTTGCCTCGAGCGCGGTCATCGTGAGGCGTGAAGCCACGCTCGCCAACGATATGGGCCGCGCCTGGAACGCGTCGTCCGCCGCCGCCGGCGCCCTGATGCTTGGCGCGCGCGCGCGTGAGGATATCCGGTCGTTGCTGCGTCCCCCTCAACTTCAGTGACGTGGCCGTGACCACCCCACGCCGGACGCGGCTTGTGCGCGTGCCGGATCTGCGCGGCTTCCGCCGCGCGATCGCAAATCTCGCAACTCCGACCACAATTGTTGTCGTTCCTACTCGCGCTGCGGGCCGCCAGTTACTGCATTCCTGGCATCAATTCCGCGCCAACTCGTCAATCGCAGGTCCGACCCCGGCGACCGGCCCGACGCGCCAGTTTCACGGGCCCGACCCGGCCCGCCAGCTCCGTGCAACCGACCTGACCCACGTCGCCGGCCCGGCTCCAGTCACTCGCGATGAGCTGTACGACCTCTTCCACGCGCGCCTTGGCCAGCCCCCACGCCGCCTGACCGTCATCGAGCGCGACGTCATCGCCCAGGCAAGCGCTCGGTCCGCCTGCGCGCCGATTGAACGGCGCATCAGGCTCAGGCTCGGGCTGATCGCGGAGATGCTTCGCTTTTACGATCACCTGCGCCGCCAATCACAATCCGTCACGCGTTTCGAAGAGCTGATCCAGACAGCGCTGGGCTCGAGCGATCGCTCGCCGGATCCCCTGGATCTCGACATAGATCGTGGCGCACGCCGTATGCGCCAGCAGACTCAGTTCTTGGCTGATGCCTTCCGTGAGTATGAGCGTCGTGTTCACCAATCGGGGGCCTGCGACGAGCACACCCTGCGCGAACAGCTCATCGCGGAGCCGTCGCCCCACCCGGTGCGCCACATCATCGTCACCCTCGCCGACTGGATTGCCAGCGCTGAAGGTCTGTTCGTCGCTGATTTCGATCTCCTGTCGCGCATTCCGGGGCTCGAGTTCCTTGACGTCATCGCGACTGAAAAGCTGCTGCAGTCGGGCTTCCACCAGCGCCTGCACACCTGGCTGCCCGGGATCGACGAAGTCGAGTGGAAATCGCTCGGGCCCAACGGGGGCGGGGCCTCTGGAACGCAGCTCGGGCCCAACGGAGGCGGGGCCTCTGGAACGCAGTCGCCCGGGCAATCGCACGAACCTTGGTCCACGTATCGCGACCGCGAAGAAGAACTCGTGGCCGTCGCCCGCCAGCTGAAGTCTGATCGCCGAAACGGCTCATCCGTCGCGCTTGATCGCGTCGGTGTCGTGTACAAGCGCCCCTTGCCGTACCTGTACCTGGCTCGCGACGTGTTTGGGTCCGCGGGCATTCCCTTTCAGACCGGTGACACGTTGCCGCTGGCAGCCGAGCCGACCTCTGCCGCCCTCGATCTGATTCTGGAGGCAGTTGAAGCGAATTTTACGCGCTCAACAACTGTCGCGCTTTTGCGGTCGCCACACTTCCGCTTCACGCTCGACCGTGAGAGCAGCGAGATCGGAGGCGTGGGTAACGGTGAGGGTGAAGGCGTCTCGCGCGAGGCCGTCGCCGCTCTTGATCGCGCGCTAAGTGCCGCCCGGTATCTCGGCGATCCCGCTCGCCTTGGGACATTTGCGGAGACGTGGAAGGACGCGAGGTCGGCTCCCGCGCTGCATCTCGCCATCCGCGTCACACGGGAATTGGCACCCCTCGCCGAGCAGGCACGAGCATCGGTCCACGTGCGTCACCTGGCCGCATTCTGGGAGCGGCATCTGCGATCGATTGACGGAGACCGGACAGAGCTTGCATCACGGGAGCGCCGAGCTCGCGCCGCCATTAGCGACACATTGAACGCGCTCGCGGCCGTTCACGCGACGCACGACGACCCGTCATGGACGGTCGAAGACTTGGCGCTCGCCGTACGCCGCTGGATCGAGGAGCAGACGGTCGAGGTCGACCCCGCCGATCGAGGGCTCCAGTTGCTCGACGACAACGCTGCCCGCTACGGCGACTTCGACGACCTCACGGTCGTCGGCCTGATCGAGCCTGAGTGGCCCGAGCGTCCGAAGCGAAACATCTTCTATCCATCTTCGCTGTTGAAGGCCTTGGGCTGGCCGTCGGAGAGGGAGCGGCAAGCATCTGCGGAGGCCAATTTTCAGGATCTCGTCGCCTCGCCGTCGCGGCGAACGATCCTTTCGACGTTTACATTGGACGACGACGCCCTCGTGTGGCGATCGCTGCTGCTCGACGCCGGGGTCCCCACCGCGGCACCAGCGGTGCGGCGGGGCGCGGGGGTCCCCACCGCGGCACCCGCGGCGGGCGCAACCCTCGCCTCCAGAGTTTTTATGGACGAGGCGTTGTCGCTCGACCCCGTATCCTTCGCGCCCCTCGACCCGCGCGCCCAGGCGTGGGCTTCGCTCCGCGCGTCCCGCACGCCGTGTGATTCGGCGCAATATCACGGCGTGCTCACCGCGGCAGTCGACCAACCCGGCTCACTCGACCGAAATGTTCGCCCGTGGTCGGTCAGCGCTCTCGAAACCTACCTGGGTTGCCCCTTTCGCTTCTTCGCTCAACACATCTTGAAGCTCGACGAAGAACCGGATGACGAAGAGGTCATGGATCCGCGTCGCCAGGGACAATTTCTTCACGAGGTGTTCGAAGAGTTCTTCGCGGCATGGCAGAGCGCGGGATACGGCGCGATCGACTCCAACAACATCGACGAGGCCCGCCGCATGTTCACCGCCGTCGTCGACCGGAAGCTGACTGAGCTGCCCGGCGCCGAAGCCGGCCTTGAGCGCACCCGGCTCCTCGGCTCTCCCGCTGCCGCCGGCCTGGGCGAAGCAGTCATGCGCATGGAAGCGGAGCGCCCCATCCCCGTCATCGACCGTTTGCTGGAACACGAACTGCGTGGCGAGTTCACCTTTACGACGTCCGGCGGCCCGAGAAGGATCGCGCTGCGGGGAAAGGCGGATCGGGTCGATCTCCTTGCTGACGGCACGTTCCGGCTCGTTGATTACAAGCTGGGGTGGCCGCCCGATCGCAAGAAGGCACTCCAGCTGCCGGTCTATAGTCTGTGCGCGGAGCAGTGGCTGCGCGCCAATCGAGGCGGCGACTGGTCAATGAGCGAGGCCGCCTATCTGGCGTTCAAAGGCCCAAGACGCGTCGTGCCGCTCTTTCAAAGCGACGCGGATCGCGACAAAGTGCTGGCCGAGGCGCAGGACCGGTTGGCTCAGACCATTGACGCCATCGCCCACGGTCAGTTTCCACCCGCGCCCGACGATGTGTACCGGTGTGAGACCTGCGGCTACTCAACGGTCTGCCGGAAGGATTATGTCGGTGACGTCTGAGCTTCGGCTGCCATTCGACGACGACCCCGGCACGCAAGCGGATCCGGATCCGCAGCGCGGCGGCGTGGCAATCCAGATCGCGACTTCAGAGTCCCAGATTCCAAATTCCGAGTCCCTAATCCCAAATCCTGAATCACTTTCTGACCAGGACGCCCGCTCTGCCGCCGTCGATCCCACGCAGAACATCGTCCTCGAGGCTTCGGCTGGCACGGGGAAGACGCGCATTCTCGTCGAGCGTTACGTCAACCTCCTACGCGCCGGCGTCGACCCGGAGAACATCCTGGCGATTACGTTCACGCGCAAGGCAGCGGCCGAAATGCGGCAGCGCATCGTCGATCGCTTGAGCGAAGAGAGCCGTCTGTCAGAGCTCGACCGTCGTCGATGGCGTGAGTTGAAATCGCGCCTCGGCGATATCGCCATTTCCACGATCGACGCGTTCTGCCTCTCGCTCTTGCGCGAGTTCCCGCTCGAGGCGGACGTCGATCCGGGATTCGAGCTGGCTGCCGACACCGACGTGCCGCGCCTGATGGAGGAGTCCCTCGATCGTGCCTTCCGCATGTGCCGCAGCATCGCCGCGGAAGACGACGACGTCGCGCTTCTGTTTGCCCAGCTGGGCGAGCGCCGCCTTCGAAGCGGCATCGCGGCGCTCATCGACCGCCGCCTCGTCGCCCCGCGCGTGCTCCGCCGCTACCTTGCTGCGGGCCCGAAAGATCTCACGGCCGCAGTCGCGTGTCGCAACGCCGCCGGCCGGCTGCGCGAGATCTTTCTATCGATTCCCGCGCCACGCCTTGGCTCCGCAGCACGCTCCCGCTTTGAGGCCCGCGGCCTCCAGGCCTTCTTGAGCGACGGGCCAACTGAGCGCCCGCCCTTTGCGATGCTGGCCGCCGACATTGCAGGTCTCGTCACGCCGCTCTCGCCTGACGATGATGCCCTTTCGTTCTCACGCCGCGAAGAACAAGCCGCCTTCCGCAACTTCATCGATCGCCTCCGCGCGTACTTTCTGAAGCAGGACGGTGACCCGCGCGGCAGGCACTTTGCCGGGACTGGTTTCAACGCCACCGACTGCCGGACCGAAGACGCATGGAAGCGCCACCGCCGGACGGCGGCCGCCATTGCGCCGTCCGTTGCCGAAGCGATCCGCAGCCTCCGCCGCGACCTGAACGTCGTGATGTCACGCGGCGTATGGCGCGTCTTCGCGATCGCCCTGCGGCAATACGAGCGCGCGCTCGAATCGCATGCGCTGCTCGATTTTCCCGGCGTCCTCGAGCGGGCGGTCAAGCTGTTGAGGGACCTCGACGAGTTCGCTGAGAGTCGCCTTCGCCTCGAGACCCGCCACCGGCATGTGCTCCTCGACGAATTTCAGGACACGAGCCGCGCGCAGTGGGAGCTGGTGCGGCAGCTGGTCAAGACGTGGGGCGAAGGCATGGGTGCCGCTGCCGACGCGATCGCGCCCTCGATCTTCATCGTCGGCGACCGTAAACAGTCAATCTACGGGTTTCGCGACGCGGATGTCGGGCTCGTCGAGGATGCGGCGGCGTTCATCGAAGGGCTCCGGCCGGCGAGCCAGCCGCGGCGGGCGATTACGGTCAGCTTCCGATCAGCGCCCGAGATTCTCTCGTTCGTGAACGACGTGTGCGCCGCAATTGTGACCCCCGGCAGGGCGCCGCTACCGGCGGAGGGGAGCTCTCCAAGTGATAACCGTCGCGATGCATTTCTTTACGACGAGCGCGACCGCTTCCCGATTGCCCCTCCTTCCTTCTCGGCATGCCCCGCCGCTCCCGCCCTCCAGGCCCATCCTGCCCTTCCTGTTTCCGCTGGCTCGTCGGCCCCACTCGCGGTGATCGTAGGCGAGTCGGTGAGCCAAGCCGCCGATCGAGCGGCGGACGAAATCGTCGCCCTGTTGTCAGGTTCATTCGTCCGCGATCGGCTGACAGGGTTGCGTCGTGTCGCGCGGCCAGCCGATGTCGGGATTCTCTTTCGATCGCGCGACAGTCACCGGGAATTCGAGGCGGCCCTCTCCCGCCGTGGCGTCCCGACCTACGTTTACAAGGGCCTCGGCTTCTTCGACTCCGACGAGGTGCAGGATGCTGTCGCTTTGCTTCGGTACCTTGCCGATCCGCTTTCCGACCTCGCGGCGTCATCGTTTCTGAGATCGCGCTTCGTGCGGCTGTCCGATGACGCCCTCGCCGCGCTGTCTCCGCGCGTGGCCGACGCGATCCTCGACCCGTCGTGGCCTGCCAATGCAAACCGAGTAAGGCTGAGCACAGAGGATCGGCGCGTGCTGGATCTGCTGCGCGCTTGTGTTCCCGAGTGGCTCGCGCGCGTTGACAGGCAGCCGCCGTCCGACCTTCTCGACGCTGTGATCCGCGAGACCGCCTACGCCTACGAGCTGCGCGGAACGCGCCGCCGGCAAGCACGAGAGAACCTCAAGAAGTTCCGCGCCATGATCCGCCGCGCGCAGAACCGCGGATACGCGACGTTGTCGCGGCTTGCGGACTACCTCGAGCGGCTCGCCCTCGGTGATGAATCGAATGCCGCGATTGACGCGGTGGACGCCGTGAGCCTGATGACGGTGCACGCCGCAAAGGGCCTCGAGTTTCCGATCGTCTTCGTCGTCAACATGGGCCGTGGCACCGGCGCCATCCGCCCCCCGATTCGTGTTGCCGAAGCCGGAGGCGACGCGTTCGTCGCCATCGCCGACTATCAGTCCGAAGCGGACGAGGATGCGTCGGCTCGCGAGCGGGAAGAGACCAAACGCCTTCTTTATGTTGCGCTCACGCGAGCGCGCGATCGGTTGTACCTCTCCGCAACGGTTCAGGAAGGCAGGTGTCGCGCGGGGCGCGGCAGCCTCGCCGACGTACTTCCCGACGAGTTGAAGAACCTGTTTGTTGTCGCCGCGCGCGGGGAGCAGCCTTGCTGGACAGGGCCGAGTGGCGTCCGACACGTGATCGGGGCGCCTCGCTGGGACGGCGAGCCGCGACGCCTGCCGTTGCCGCCGGTCACGGCAACACTCGTCGACGACTTCGGACCGTTAAGTTCCGAGTAGTTCACCCGATTCCGAATCACGTCCCCTGCCGCCGAGCCCAGCGCTCGGCTCGCGCTTCGGCCTCTTCTTTGTTCCCGGCGACCAGCACGACGCCACCGTCGGGCTTGCCGCTGCCATCGCGGCTGACCCAGGCAATCCAATGCGGACCGCGTGCCGAGCTGTGAATTTGGAAGGATTCCGACCCCATCCTGCACGAATCTAGCAGATTTCGGCCATATTTGCATTGCGCCGGGGCGTGGCCATTGCATAGAATCGAAGAGTCGAAGGAGTGTTAAGTGACGTTGACCTGTCCCAACTGCGGCAATGACCGGAATTTTCAGGTCAAAACGCTGCAGATGCATGTAGTAAGCGTCGACGGTGGCCGCGTCGAAGTAACCGAGGAGAGCCGGCCCGCGGTGTTCGAAGTCCTGTGCGATGAGTGCGAAACAGAATTGAAGTTTGCCGAGTTCGAAGACACGCTCCGCAAAGAAGTTCTGCTGACGATCGGCGCGCGCTGAGCGTGCGCCGGTCTTCCTCGACCGTTCGTCAGGTTCGCTCTTCGGCCTCCTCGAAATAGTCGCAGCCATTCACGCGGTCGCATAAGGTGTGTCCGAGCGGGCGGCGGTGTGTCCAGGCGGAGGCGGCCCTCGAATGTGATCATCATGGCATTCGTATTGCCGGACACACGCACGACGTTCTGACGTTCACGAAACTCATCTTTCCGTCACTTGCAAGGTTCTCGTCAGGGCATGATTCTTGTCGGATGTCAACGCCATCAGACATCCCGCCCCTGTCTTGACAAGCGTGAAACCCACTTCTATCGTTAATTGCGCTCACATGCCGCACGAGTGTTTCGCGGACGAAATTGACATCGACTTCCCTTCCGTGGGACGGGTTGTTGAACGCATGCGCGATCGCTTTCTTGGCGAGCGCGCGGACCAGGACGTCCTCCTGGCCGAAGTGTCGGTTTCGAAGTTCGAGGCCCGGAAGGGTCACATCGTGCCGCTTGAGGTGCCCGTTAGAGCGACGTGCCCGTCGTGCGGCGGCCGCGGTGAAACCTGGGCCGAGGCGTGCCCCCGCTGTCTCGGGACCGGAGAATCGTTGGCGCACCACGCCGTCCGTGTGTCCGTGCCCCCGGGCGTGGCCGACGGGGCCCGCCTCCGCTTTCGTCTCTGCTCACCTGATGCCCCCGCTGTTCGCGTCGAAGTTCGCGTGGTCATCCGCCCGGCCGCGATCTGAGTTTCCAGAACCACAATTTCCAATCCTCAATCTTCACTCCGCAATCCACAATCCTCAATCCACATTCCGCAGCCCTCGATCTGCAATCCGCAACCCGCAATCCGCAATCGAATGGCGACGCAAGTAGAGTTTCTAGGCGTGCTCTTCATCGTTTGGGGACTGTTGACGACGTTGATCGGTCTGTCGACGCTGGCGCTCGGCATCGGTGCGGTCGCGATCATCACGTCCGCAGGTCGCGGCGGCGCAAGTGGTCAGGTAGCCGCCAGCGTCACGGCCGCCATCTTCACGCTGCTCGCCATCATTGCCATCCTCTGGGGCGCCGCACACATTGTCGTCGGCTTTCCGCTGCGGCGACGGCGGCCGTGGGGGCGCATCATGGCGCTGATCCTGGGATCCGTTGACCTTGTGTTGTTGCCTTACGGCACCGCGCTCGGCATCTACGCGCTCTGGATCCTCCTGAACGAACGCGGAAAACGCCTGTTCCTGCCGGACGCTTGACAGCGAAGCCGCGTCGCAGATCACATCCGGCTACGGCTCATCCGGTGTCCCCATCTCGGTCCACGGATTGCAGCGCGTGATCCGCCTGAGCGCTCGCCACCCTCCGCGAACAACGCCCTCGCGCTCGATGACGACCTCCGCGAACCTGCTGCACGTCGGCGTGAACCGGCAGCTCAGGCCCGCGCGCGCCGCCACCGGCGAGAGCGCTCGCTGATACAGGTGAATGGCGGTGAGCGCGACCGATTGCGCGTTCAGGGCGACTCCAATCAAGAGCGCCAGCGGCAGCAGCTCAATCAGTCGCCGGCGGAGCCAGGTCGTCATCGGGCTTGTCACAAAGGTCCGCAGAGAAACTTCGCTCAAAAGCGTTCCGCGTACTCGCTGATCCTCGGAATCAGAAGGCGTCCGCCATTGACGCCCTTCAGAATGGCCGCCGCATGGAGGACGAGGATGCCAACCCACGCGAACACGAGAAGAAGGCTGAGGGCGCAGCCCAGCCCGAACGTCGCAAGGCTGATGACGGTCGTCATCAGGACGTACGCGACGATCAGCACCAGCTCTGTCCCCATCAGCACCAGGCCGTGCTTCGCGTGCCACTGCACCTCGTGATCTTGTTTCTCCGCGAGCAACGGAATAAGCGCCAGAACCCAGAGGTAGGCGAGCACGATCATCAGGCTTCGATTCGGAGAAACGGTCGATTCCGGCATGGCGCGCGAGTGTACGATATCCTTGAAGCTATGCGAGTCGAGCGTGGCAGCGTCCTCGAGGCCCTGAAGGTCGTCAGGGATCCCGATCTCAATCGCGACATCGTCAGCCTCGGATTCGTGAAGGACCTCGCCATCGATCAGGGTCGCGTCGCGTTGACGATTGAGCTGACAACGCCCGCGTGTCCTGTGAAGGATCAGATGCGCGATCAGGCGCGCGCGGCGGTCATGCAGCTGCCAGGCGTCACGTCGGTCGACGTGAAGATGAGCGCCCGAGTGCGCGAGGCGGTCGGCGCAGACGGCTCCCGCCAGGCCGTGCCCGGCGTGAAGAACGTGATCGCGGTCGGTGCCGGCAAGGGCGGCGTGGGGAAGACCACCGTAGCGGTCAACCTGGCAATTGCGCTCGCCAAGTGCGGCAGCAGAGTCGGCCTCATCGACGGGGATATCTACGGTCCGAACGTGCCGATCATGCTCGGCATGAAGGCACAGCTCGTGACCGACGGCCAGAAGATCGTTCCGGCCGAGAAGTTCGGTCTGCAGATCATCTCGATGGGATTCTTGACCGGTGACGACGCGCCAATCATCTGGCGCGGGCCGATGCTCCACGGGGCGCTGCAGCAGTTTTTTCGCGAGGTCCGCTGGGTCGATCTGGACTACCTCGTGGTCGATCTCCCGCCGGGCACCGGCGACATCGCGCTCAGCCTCAGCCAGACCGTGCCCGTCGCCGGCGCCATTGTCGTCACGACGCCGCAGCAGGTGTCGCTCGCCGATACCCGGCGTGCCGTCGCGATGTACAAGAAGTTGAACATTTCGCCTCTCGGCGTCATCGAGAACATGAGCTACTTCGTGTGCCCCAACTGCGCGCACGAGGCGGATATCTTCGGTCGCGGCGGCGGCGAGAAGATGGCGGCGGATCTCGGCGTGCCGTTCATCGGGCGGATTCCGATCTATCAGCCGATTCGCGAGGGCAGCGATATCGGCATCCCTCTGATGATCAGCGAGCCCGAGTCGTCGGCGGCGCGGGCGTTCATGGCGGCGGCGGAACGCACCGCGGCGCAAGTGTCAATCGCGAGCTACAACCGCCCGACGATCCCCTTGACGGTGGTGCGATGACGGGCGGCGCGAATCCCCGCCTGTCGCTCGACGCCTGCGACAAGAAGTCGGGTAGCTGAAAGCTGATCGTCCAACGCTTGTGCCGAAGTCAACAGCTGAGCGCTGCTGAACCATGCCACTCTCCTTCATCAAGCACACTCTCGCCAACGGCCTCGACGTCTTGATCCACGAGGACCACGCCTGCCCGATTGTTGCCGTCAACATCTGGTATCACGTCGGATCCAAGAATGAGCAGCCGGGCCGCACCGGCTTCGCCCACCTCTTCGAGCACTTGATGTTCGAAGGATCTGCGCACCATGACCAGAGCTATTTCCAGCCGCTGCAAGGCGCCGGCGGCACACTCAACGGATCGACCAACGCCGACCGTACGAACTATTGGGAAGTCGTGCCGTCCAACGCCCTGGAGCTCGCGCTGTGGATGGAGTCGGACCGCATGGGCTATCTGCTGCCGGCGCTGACCGAGGCCAAGTTCACCAACCAGCGTGACGTCGTGTTGAACGAGCGGCGGCAGAACTACGAGAACAGACCGTACGGGCTCGCCCCAATGGCAATGCTGGCCGCGGTGTTCCCGCCGGACCACCCGTATCGCTGGACGACGATCGGCGAGATCGCCGACCTGCAGGCCGCGCGCCTTGACGACGTGCGCGCGTTCTTTCAGCGTTACTATCATCCGGCGAACGCTTCGATCGCGATCGCGGGCGATGTCGATCCGGGCGACGCGCTCGCGCTCGTGGATCGGTACTTCGGTGAGATCCCGCCGGGAGAGCTCGTCCCTGCCGTGAATGCCCCGTCGTCCCGGCCGCGCGAGGGCCGGTACTCGCTCGAGGATCGGGTGGAGCTGCCGCGGATATACATGGCGTGGCCGACGCCCGCAATGTTCGCGGAGGGCGACGCGGACCTCGACCTGGCAAACGATCTCCTCGCCAATGGCAAGACATCGAGGCTGTACCGCCGCCTGGTTTTCGAGGAGCGAAGCGCGACCGACGTGTCCGCCGCGCAGAATTCACGGGAGATCGGGGGCTATACACAGGTCGTGGCTACCGCGGCGCCAGGCCACGGGCTCGACGAGCTTGAAGCGGCCGTGCTCGACGAGATCCGTCGTCTCGTCACAGATGGACCCACAGATGATGAGATGGACCGCGGGCACACTCAAGCCGAGTCGCAGTTCATCTTCCGCCTCCAGACAGTGGGCGGCTTTGGCGGAAAATCCGACCAGCTCAACGCTTACAATGTCTTTAAAGGCGACCCGTCGTATTTCGATCGCGACCTGGCGCGCTATCGCGATGTCACGCCCGGCTCCATGCGCCAGGCTGCTTCACGCTATCTCGATCCCTCCGCGCGCGTAACCCTCAGCATCGTCCCGCGCGGCCGAAACGATCTTGCGGCCGCGGGATGCGAGCCGATCGCGGTGTCCTGATGGCTCGCGCCCTGACGGCCGATCGCTCGAAGTTGCCGGAACCGGGACCCGCCCGGACGTTCAAGTTCCCGCCGGTCGAGAAGTCCGTCTTGCCGAGCGGCCTGCGCGTTTGGACCGTTCGCCATCCGCAAGTCCCTGTGGTTTCGCTCATCCTCCTCGTCACGCGCGGCGCTGCGGCGGATCCCCCGGGGCAGGACGGCCTGGCAGCGATCACCGCCGACATGCTGGATGAGGGGAGCGGAGGTCGGTCGGCTATCCAGATGCACGAGGCGCTCGCCCGCCTCGGCGCGCAGTTCGATACCGATATCGGCTCGGATGCCACCGCCATCAGCGTGACGGCACTCAGCCGCGTCACCGATCGCGTCCTGCCTCTCGTGGGCGACATCGTCGCTCGACCGTCGCTCGGCGAATCCGATTTCGAGCGCGTGCGGCAACTCAGGTTGCATCGGTTGAAACAATTGCGTGATTCCCCCGCCGCGGTTGCTGATCGCGCATTCCTCTCGCTCGTGTACGGCGACGATCCATACGGTCATTCCCCGATAGGCAACGAGGCCTCACTCACGTCGCTGACGATCGACGACGTGCGGTCGTTTCATGGGCGCGAGCTTGTGCCCGCCGCCGCGACGCTCATCGCCGTCGGAGACTGCGATCACTCGGCGATGGCCCGGCTCGCCGCCCACGCCTTCGCCGATTGGGGCGAGGATCACGGACGACGGACCCAGCGCCCAGCGCCAGCGAGCAGGGACCAAGGACGGACCACGCACCAAGCACCAAACACAAAGGGCCAAGCGCCGAGCGCCCCTCCGCGCCTTGCCGTCGTGCCGCGATTGCGCGCCCCCCAGTCCGAGCTTCGCATCGGCCAGGTTGCTGCCGCGCGACACACGCCTGACTACCACGCCCTCGCGCTCGCGAATGCGATCCTTGGCGGGCAGTTCGTCAGCCGCGTCAATCTCAATCTGCGGGAAGACAAAGGATTCACCTACGGCGCGCGAACGGCGTTCGAGTTCCGCCGTCGCCCGGGGCCCTTCGTGCTGCAGGTCAGCGTGCAAACGGCCGCGACCGTGCAGGCCATCCATGAGTCACTCGCCGAGATCGAAGGGATCCGCGGCACGCGTCCTGTGACCCCCGAGGAGCTGTCATTCGGGGTTGCCGCGCTCACCCGAGGGTACGCGCGAAATTTCGAGACAGCCGATCAGATCGGCCGCGCGGTGATGCAGCTCGCGCTCTACGATCTGCCCGATGATTATTACGCGCAGTTTGTTCCGCGCATCGAAGCCGTCAGCCGGGACGAGGTCTCGCGGGTCATGACGCGTTACATTGACCCCGCCCGCCTGACGACACTCATCGTCGGCGACATCGACGTGTTCGGGGCCGAGCTCGGCGGCCTCGGTGTGGGCGATCCGCTCGTCCTGCCGCCAGACGCCTTCTCATAGAGACCTTCACAAATGAGAGCGATCCGCTTCCACGCTCACGGCGGCGTGGACGTGCTCCGCTACGAGAACGCGCCAGATCCGGAGCCCGCGGCCGGCGAAGTGTTGGTGCGGGTGCGCGCGTGCGCGCTCAATCACCTCGACCTCTGGGAGCGGCGCGGTCTGCCGCGCCTGACGATTCCGATGCCGCATATCTCAGGCAGCGACGTGGCCGGCGAAGTCGTGGAGACCGGGCAACGCGTCATGTTGCAAGCCGGCATCAGCTGTGGCCGGTGCGCCGCGTGCCTGTCGGGCCGTGACAACGATTGCCCGCTGTACGAGGTGCTCGGTTATCGCAATCATCAGGGCGGTTACGCAGAGTTCGTCAAGGTGCCAGTCCAGAACCTCATCGGCATCCCCGATCACATCGATTTTGTTCATGCCGCCGCCTTTCCGTTGACGTTCGTGACGGCATGGCACATGCTCGTGACAAAGGCGCAAATCGCGCGCGGAGAAGACGTGCTGATTCTGGCGGCCGGAAGCGGCGTCGGCCAAGCGGCGATTCAGATTGCGCGGCTTCATGGCGCGCGCGTGTTTGCGACGGCGGGATCTCACGAGAAGCTCGAGCGGGCGCGCGCGCTTGGCGCCTTTTTCGCGATCCACCATCATGAGCAAGACATCGCCGAAGAAATCAAGGTCCACACGAACAACAGGGGCGTGGATGTCGTCATAGAACATGTTGGCGAATCAACCTGGGCGAAGAGTGTCCGCGCCCTCGCGCGCCGTGGTCGCCTCGTGACCTGTGGGGCCACGACGGGCCCGAAGGGGAGCCTCGATCTGACCGCGGTCTTCTCGAAGCAGCTCTCAATCCTGGGTTCCTACATGGGTACGAAAGGCGAGCTCTGGCAGGCCGCGCGGTACTTCTTCAGCGGTCAGCTGGCGCCGGCCATCGACCGCACGTTCCCGCTGGCCGACGCCGCGCGCGCTCAAGACCGGCTCGAAGCGTCCGCCCAGTTCGGTAAGATCGTCCTCGAAGTGTGACGGAACTGTCATGTCGCTGATGGCTCGCCGTGTGATATTTGAGACGTGATGCGATTTCAGCGCCTCAGCGTCAGCCTGTTCGCGTGCGTCGCCATCGTGAGCATCGCGCTGGCCGGGGCGACGATCTGGCTTTTCCTCACCAACCCCGTCACCGTCGCCAATGCCGTCAATGAAGGTGAGATCTCGCCGCTCGTCCGGAATCTCGCGCAGGTCCTCTATCAGGCGCTCAGCGGCATCCTGAAATACCTCTGACGCCGGCTCAACAACCAAGGCCCATGCTATACTGTCGGTCCCGATGCGCGCGAAGCGAACCAGTGTGACCAAGCGGTCGAAGTCGACCAAGCGGATGAAACAGTCCGCTGTCGGAGTTTGTATGCTCGCGCGCTAGTCATCGCCACAACCGAGCCAACACACAGCCGACACGGTTCACGCCGCGTCGGCTTTTTTTTTGATTCTTTCGAGTCACGAGTCATGACACTAATCGAGGTCGGCATTCTTGGAGCGACCGGCGCCGTTGGCCAACAGTTCATCGCGCTGCTCGCGAAGCATCCGTGGTTCAAGGTCGCATGGCTGGGCGCCAGTCAACGATCGGAAGGGAAACCATACCGCGACGCCACACCATGGCGCCTTCAGGCCCCGCTGCCCGACGACGTGGCGGGCCGCCAGGTCGATGCGGCGACGCCGGGCCGCGCGCCGAAGCTCGTGTTCTCCGGGCTCGACTCGTCGGTCGCGGGAGACATCGAGGCTGCCTTCGCACAGGCCGGCCACGTTATCGTCAGCAACTCGCGCAACTACCGTATGGAACCTGACGTGCCGCTCCTCATTCCGGAAGTGAACGCGGATCACCTGGCGCTGCTGAAGGCTCAGACGGCCGCCCGCGGATGGAAGGGCGCCATTGTGACGAACCCGAACTGTGCGACGGTTGTGCTGGCGATGGCGCTCGCGCCGCTTCGCCAGTTCGGCCTCGAGAAAGCGATGATCACGACCTTGCAGGCGATCTCCGGTGCCGGCTATCCAGGCGTGCCCTCGTGGGACATCCTGTCCAACGTCATTCCATACATCGGCGGCGGCGAGGAGGAGAAGATCCAGACCGAGACGAACAAGATTCTCGGCACGCTTCGAGGCGGTCTCGTCGAGCATCATCCCGTGACGATCAGCGCGACCACCACTCGCGTGCCGGTTCATGATGGGCACACAGCATCCATCTCGATCGCCTTCGGCGGCGGAGCGCGTGGCGTCGACGCCGGCGCGTTGATCGACGCCTGGAATGCATTCAGAGGCCGGCCACAGGAGATGGCGCTGCCGTCGGCTCCGCGCCAGCCAGTCGTCTACTTGTCAGAGCCGAACCGTCCGCAACCCGCGCTCGATGCGCACCGCGACGGCGGGATGGCGGTCACTGTCGGACGCCTTCGTTCGTGCGCCGTCCTCGACCATAAATTTGTCGCCCTCGGACACAATACGATTCGCGGCGCGGCGGGTGCGGCGATCCTCAATGCGGAGCTGATGCACCGGGAGTGTCTCCTGTGAGCATCGTGATGAAGTTCGGCGGCACGTCGGTGGCGGACCCTGACGCGATCGACCGGTTGATCGGCATCGTTCGTCGCCAGAAAGCCAAAGATGCCGCGGCGCCCATTGTGGTCGTCTCCGCGCTCGCCGGCGTCACGGATACGCTCGTCGCCGTCGTGGCGCTCGCGGAAGAGGGCGAGGGTGACAGGGCGGCCGCCGACCTGCGCGCGCTTCTCGACCGCCACATTGACGTCGCGAGCCGAGTGACGACCGGCAGCCGCGACGCTGTCCTTGCCCACGTCAAGAAAGAGTTTGACGAGCTGACCGGCCTCGTGCACGCGCTCGCCGTCCTGCGCGAGGTCTCGCCGCGCTCGCTCGACGCCGTGCTGGCCGCCGGTGAGCTCGCCAGCAGCCGTATCGTCTCCGCCGCAATGAACGACCATCAGCTGCCAAGCGCGTGGGTCGATGCGCGCCGCGTCCTGGTCACCGATGACGAGCACGGGGGCGCGTCGCCCGACATCGCGCGGACCGAACACTGCTGTCGCGGGCGGATCGCGCCTGTGGTGGCGTCAGGGCAGGTGCCGGTTCTCGGGGGATTCATCGGCGCGACTGTCAGCGGCGTTACGACCACCCTGGGGCGCGGGGGGTCGGACTACTCAGCGGCCGTCTTCGGTGCCTCCCTCGATGCCGCTGAAATACAAATCTGGACCGACGTCGACGGCATGCTGACCGCCGATCCTCGAATCGTGCCGAGGCCACACGTCGTGCCGCGGTTATCGTTCGCCGAGGCATCCGAGCTCGCCTACTTCGGCGCGAAGGTCCTGCACCCCAGTACGATCCTTCCGGCCGTCGCGAAGAACATCCCGGTCAGGATTCTCAACGCGCGCCGCCCCGAAAATACCGGCACGCTCATCACCGCCGACGGGGCGCAGAGTAAAGACTCATCCCGCCAACTGACCGCCATTGCGTGCAAGCGCGAGGTCACGGTGATCGACATCACGTCCTCGCGCATGCTGATGGCGCACGGTTTCCTCCGTCGCTTATTCGAAGTCTTCGAGCGCTTCAAAACGCCGGTGGACGTCGTCACGACCTCGGAGGTCAGCGTCTCGGTGACGATCGACGACACGCGTCGCCTGGACGCGATCGTCGACAACCTCGGCAATTTCGCTGAAGTCAGCTGCGAGCGTGATATGGCTATCATCTGTGCAGTCGGCGAGAATTTGCGCACTGATGCCGGCTTGTTCGGACGCGCGGTGACAGCGTTGGATCGGATTCCGTTGCGCCTCGTCTCCCAAGCCGCGTCACGACGCAATATCACGTTCGTCCTGCGGAATTCGGATGTGCGCCATGCGATGACCCGGCTTCACGAAACCTTCTTTCGATGAGAATCCTCCTGGTGGGCTACGGCAAGATGGGCAGGCTCGTTGGCGAACTGGCGCCCCAGTACGGCTGCGAGGTCGTGGGCGTGATGGATCCGCAATCGCCGTCGCACGGTGGCGGGCCCGACGCGCCGCAGTGGAACGGCGTGGACGTCGCGATCGATTTCTCGATCCCGGCGGTCGTCGTCGGCAACGCCGCCGCGCTCGCGCGCCGCGGCATCAATCTTGTCATCGGGACCACCGGTTGGCAGAATGACGAATCATCGGTACGTCAAGCCGTGCGGGATGGCGGCGTCGGCGCTGTCGTCGCGCCCAACTTCTCGGCGGGAGCCGTCCTGTTCGAGGCGCTGGCGGCGCAAGCCGCCAGGCTGTTCGCGGGGCAGACCGAATTCGGTGCGTTCCTGCACGAAGCCCATCACGCCACGAAGAAAGACGCGCCGTCGGGGACCGCCTTGCTGCTGAAGCAGACGATGGAGCGTGCAGGCTTCCCTCGGCTCATCGACATCTCATCGACGCGCGCGGGATTCATCCCGGGCACCCACACCGTCGGATTCGACGGTCCGGCTGAGACGGTCACGCTCTCGCACACGGCGCGCGATCGTACGGCATTCGCGCGAGGCGCCATCGCTGCGGCAAAATGGGTCACGGGAAAGCGCGGATGGTTCAACATGCGAGACGTCCTTGGGATAGGACCTATATGAGAACGCCATTCACCGGAGTCGGGACCGCACTCGTCACGCCGTTCACGCAGTCAGGCGCGCTCGACGAGGTCGGCGTCAGGCGCCTCGGCCGCCGGCAAATTGACGCAGGCGTCCACTTTCTGTGCCCCTGCGGCACGACCGGTGAAAGCCCTACCCTCACCGACGGCGAGCGCACGCTGATCGTCGAGATTCTGGTGGACGAAGCCAACGGCGCCGTGCCCGTGCTGGCCGGCGCAGGCGGGAACAACACGACCGAAGTCATTCACCAGGCCGACGCGATGCGCCACGCTGGCGCCTCGGGTCTCCTGTCGGTCACGCCGTATTACAACAAGCCCACACAGGAAGGCCTTTACCAGCATTACAGAGCCATCGCTGAGAGCACGTCGCTCCTGATCATCGTCTACAATGTCCCCGGCCGCACCGGCGTGAACGTCGAGGTCGCCACGCTCGCTCGCCTCGCGCAGATCCCGAACATCGTTGGCGTCAAGGAAGCTTCAGGCAACGTCACCCAGATGTGCGAGATCTGCCGCGCGTTGCCGCACGACTTCATCGTGCTGTCGGGAGATGACGCGCTGACGCTGCCGCTGATGGCTGTCGGCGGCCGCGGGATTATTTCCGTCGCGTCGAACGAAATCCCGTTCGAGATGGCGCAGATGGTCGAGGCGGCAGAGCGCGGCGATTTTGCGGCCGCCCGTGGCATTCATGCGCGCATCCTTCCGCTGATGCTCGGCAACTTCATCGAATCGAACCCGATTCCGGTCAAAGCCGCCATGGCCGCGATGGGTCTGCTCGACGAGCACTATCGCCTCCCGATGTGTGCCCCGAAGCCCGAATCGCGCCAGAAGATCGCCGACGTGCTGAAAGAGCTGGGGCTTCTGAAGGCGGCTGTCGCATAAATGCGCCCGCACGATCCGAGCGCGGGAGCCGGCAGCCTCCAAACCGAAATCGAGTCCCTCGTGTCCGCGGGCGCGGCTGCCGACAGCCGCGCGGCGCGACACGCTTTCGCCACCCTGAGAGACGCGCTGTCCACCGGCGACATCCGCGCGGCCGAACCCGATCCGTCGAGCCCAAGTGGCTGGCGTGTCAACGCGTGGGTCAAACAAGGCATCCTGCTCGGATTCCGGTTTGGCGAGACGATCGACATGTCTCCGACGCATGCTGAGCGTTACGAGCAATTCTTCGACAAAGATACGCTCCCCGTACGTCAGTTCCGCGCAGGCGCGCAATCCGGCATCCGCCTCGTGCCCGGCGGCTCGTCGGTGCGCGACGGTGCGTACCTGGCGCGCGGCGTCATCTGCATGCCGCCGATGTTCGTGAACATCGGCGCCTGGATCGGCGAAAACACGTTGATCGATTCGCACGCGCTCGTCGGCTCGTGCGCGCAAGTCGGCGCCCGCGTCCACGTCAGCGCCGGCGCCCAGCTAGGCGGCGTCATCGAGCCGATCGGCGCGCTGCCGGTCATCGTCGAGGACGACGCGCTCGTGGGCGGAAACACCGGGATCTACGAAGGCGCGGTCATCAAGACCCGAGCCGTCGTGGGCGCCGGCACGGTGCTGACGGGATCCACGCCTGTCTACGATCTCGTGCGCGGCGAAATCATCAAGCCGACAGCCACGTGTCCGCTCGTCATTCCCGAGGGGGCGGTGGTCGTGCCCGGCGCGCGCGCAGTGACCGGCGGGAAAGGTCCGGAGTGGGGCCTGTCTCTGTCGACACCCGTGATCGTGAAGTACCGCGACCTGAGGACAGATACGCGCACGGAGCTCGAGGCGTGGATTCGGTGAATCCCGTCGATCTCGTCGCCTTGACGCGCGCGCTCGTCGACATCGACTCGACGACGGGGCAGGAAGGGGACGCGGGCCGCTGGCTGGCCGGCTACCTGCGGGGCTTGGGATTTTCAGTCACCGAACAGCGTGTCGACGCGTCGCGCTTCAACGTCATCGCGCGCGGCACGACCCCCGTCGTCGTCTTCTCGACCCACTTGGACTGCGTGCCGCCGTTCTTTCCGAGCCGCGTGGCCGGAGATCGACTGCACGGCCGCGGCGCATGTGACGCGAAAGGCATCCTGGCCGCTCAAGTTGCCGCCGCCGATCGGCTGCGCCGCGAGGGCGAGACGCGCGTCGGGCTCGTGTTCGTGGTGGGGGAAGAGCGCGGCAGCGACGGCGCGCACGCGGCGAACACCGTTCCCAACGAGAGCCGGTTCCTGATCAACGGGGAGCCCACCGACAATCGGCTGGGTCGGGCGACGCGCGGCATCCTCCGACTGAAATTCCGGGCGAGCGGCCGCGCGGCGCATTCCTCGTTTCCCGAGCTTGGGGAGTCTGCGATCGACAAGCTGCTCGACGCGTTGATCGACCTGCGATCGATCCCTTTGCCGGCGGATCCCGAGCTCGGTCGCACGCATTACACGATCGGCCTCATCTCGGGTGGTCTGGCGCCTAACGTGGTCTCGCCGGCCGCCGAGGCCGAGGTCATGTTTCGCACTGTCAGCGACGCCAGCCTCGTGCGACGCGCCGTGGCCCCGCTCGAATCGCGCGTGACGATCGACGACGTGATCGAAGTCCCTCCCGTGCGTATGAAGACTCTTCCTGGGTTCGACGCCGCTGTGTTCCCCTTCACGACCGACATTCCGTTCCTCTCGGCATGGGGCGAGCCGTTGCTGTTTGGCCCGGGCTCCATCCATTCCGCCCACACCGCGGACGAGTTCGTGTCGATCACGGAGCTGAACGATGCCGTCGATCACTATGTCGCGCTGGCGCGCGCCCTGGCGAAGACGCTGGAAATCTCCCTGACCCCGTGAGCCACCCTCGCGAGGAACGCCGAGGAGCCGGGGAAGTCACCCCCCAAGCGATTTATGCCAAGCGGCTGCAGATGTGGCGCGATCGACTTGTGGCCCTCGATCGCTCCCACCTGTTCATCTCCAACAGCCGTCTCATCGTGGCTGCCGGCGGCGCCGTGACCCTCTGGTTGGCCCTCGTGCGCAATGCCATCTCGCCCGCGTGGAGTCTCGCGCTGGGCGCGGTGTTCGTGGGCTTGATTGTCTGGCATGCGCGCGTCCTTCAGCGCCGTGAGCGAGCGCTGCGAGCCGAGCAGTGGTACCTGCGCGGCATCGAGCGGTTAACCGGTCAGCCGAGGCCACCGGCGCGCGTCCAGGCCAAGGCGATCGGCGCCGCGTTCCCCATCGCCCCGGCCCGCGGCCGCGACGGCGCTCGGTTCCTGGATGCCCATCCCTATGCGCGTGACCTGGATCTCTTCGGTCGCGGATCCCTGTTCGAGCTCATGAATACCGTCGCCACTGAAGCCGGGGAGGAGACCCTCGCAGATTGGCTGCGCTCCGGCATGACGCTTGCGCCAATCCAGCAAGTCATCGATCGTCAGGCAGCCGTCGCGGAGCTGCGAGACAAGATCGAGTTTCGCGAGGACTTGGCGGTTCTGTCCGGCGAAGCCGAAGTCAGCCGCACCGGCACGCTCGCCGCCTGGGCCATCGCGCCACCCGCAGGTCTGACGCGTCTCGTGTCAGCCGTCGTGACGATCTGCGGCGTCACCATGGTCGTCTTCACAGCTCTGGTGTTCGCTGAACGGATATCCAGCCGGTGGCTCCTCATCTGGGTCTTCCTTGAATCGCTCGTCGCCTTCACCTTGTGGCGCCGGATCCAACTGGTTCTCGGCAGAGTGGCGACACCAGATCGCGATCTCGCGCTCCTGAGCGATCTGCTGTCGCGAATCGAAATCGAGCCGATGGCGGCCTTGCCCCTGGAAGGGATCAAAGCCGCGCTGGTGACCGACGGCGTGCCGCCTTCGCGCCGAATCGCCCAGCTCAGACGGCTCGTGTCGTGGCTCGATTCAACACGCAATCAGATGTTCGCGCCCATTGCGTTTGCGCTGCTCTTGCCCCAGCAGCTGGCCATCGCCATCGATCGATGGCACGCCGCGTACGGCCCTCGCGTGGTCGACTGGCTCCGGGCCATCGGAGAACTCGAGGCGCTCTCGGCAATCGGAACGTACGCGTACGAGCATCCACGAGATCCGTTCCCAACCTTTGCGGAGATCGGTCCGGTCTTCGACGCCACCGGCCTCGCGCATCCGCTGATGCGAGAGGAGACGTCGGTGCCGAACGACGTCGCTCTCGGCGGCGTCTCGCCTCGCGTGATCGTCCTCAGCGGCTCGAACATGTCAGGCAAGAGCACGTTGCTGCGCTCGGTCGGCGTCAATATCGTCCTTGCGCTCGCCGGCGCGCCCGTCCGCGCAACGCGCCTTCATCTCTCACCGCTCCAGCTCGGCGCGACGCTCAGGATCGAAGATTCCCTGCAGGCCGGCCATTCACGCTTCTATGCAGAGATCCTGCGCATTCGCGATATCGTGAATCGCGCGCGCGACGCGTCGGGAGTGTCGACGCTCTTTCTCCTCGACGAGATCCTGCACGGGACGAACTCTTACGACCGCCGCATCGGCGCCGAAGCCATCGTGCGCGCTCTCGCGAGGCTCGGCGCCATCGGTCTCGTCACCACCCACGACCTGGCGCTGACCGAGCTCCCGCTCACACTCGGGCCCGTCGCGGTCAACATGCATTTCGAGGATCGCCTTGAGGGAGACACCATGACGTTCGACTACCGCATGCGCCCCGGCATCGTCGAGCACAGCAACGCGCTCGCGCTCATGCGCGCCGTCGGCCTCGACGTATGAAGTCGCGCGCGCCGAGTCACGCCCCCGTGATCGCCCCCTCGCACGCCAGTGCCACTCTCAGCAACGCATCCGTTTCGTGCCGTTCGCCCACAAGCTGCACCCCGCAGGGCAACCCGGCCCGCGTCTTCCCCGACGGAATCGAGATCGCCGGATGCCCCGTGAGATTGAACAACTGTGTCAGACGCAGCATGATGTTGCGGACAGGCTCTTTCCTCCCCGCGACCTCGACTGACGGGGTGCCGAGTGGCGGCGCCGGAATCGCCAGCGACGGCAGGATGAGCGCGTCATGCTGCGCGAGCGCCGCGTCCACTTCCCGCGTCAGCACGGCTCGGCCGGCCATCGCCCGCACGTAATCCTCTGCGAGCACATAGCGTCCCATCTCGAGCCGCAGTCGCACAGGAAGCGTGTACCGCTCTGGCACCGCCTCGAGCGAGGTCGCGTGATACGCCGCCGCTTCGCTGAGCACGATGTGCAGGTACACCGCTCCGATGTCCGGCGCATGATGAATCTCGATGTCATCGACGTGTGCGCCGTCCGCGCGCAGGCGATCGAGAGCGCCCTCGAACGTGGCGCGCACCCCGTCATCCAGAAGGTCGCAGAAGTACGGACGCGGAACCGCGAGTCGCAGACCTGTCAGGGGCATCGGCGCGGGCAGCGTCGCCGCCGGATCGCCGAGGAGCGCGTGATAGACCCGCGACGCGTCCGCCACGTTGAGCGCCAGCGGGCCCACGTGGTCCATCGTTCGCGACAACGGCACAACGCCCTCCAACGACACGTCGCCGAGGGCCGGCTTCAAGCCGACGAGGCCGCACGCAGCGGCCGGGATGCGAATCGATCCGCCCGTGTCGGTCCCGATCGTCGCCAGCCCGACGCCTGCGGCCAGGCTCGCTGCCGAACCGCCACTCGATCCGCCGGGCGACCGCGTGGCATCGAGCGGATGGCGCGCCGGCCCGAACGCCGAGTCCTCGTTCGTCGTGCCGAACGCAAACTCGTGCAGGTTGGTCTTGCCGAGGAACACGGCGCCCGCCTGTCGAAGGTGCGCGATCGCCGGGCAGTCGCGCCGGGCGGGGCGGCCGTCCCGAACGCGGGACGCTGCGGTCGTGGCGGTGCCCCGGATGTCCAGGATGTCTTTGACCGTGATCGGGACGCCATGCAACGCGCCCCGGTCGCGACCCGCAGCCAGCTCCTTGTCGAGCTCGCGGGCCTGCCGCCGCGCCTCGTCGGCCATCACGAGGATGAACGCGTTCAGCGCGGCAATGTTTTCGATCCGGTGCAGGCTCTCTTCCGTCGCTTTCTCGACGGTCGTCTCTCGGGTCCGAAGACGCCGGCCGAATTCCTCAATCGAAATCATGACCGGGATCCTGCGGGAGCTGATCGCCGAGCGCGGACGGTCGAAGGCTGAAATCAGCGGCCCGCAGCGCGCTCGTCGCTCGCGCCAGCGCTTCGAGAAGAGGTTTGAGCTCCGGGAGACCCCGGCGCTCCGCGTCGGCGGTTGTGGCCTGGAGCCACGCGTCCACCGTCATCGTGTTTTCACAGAAATGGACACGCCGTCGCGCAGCGGTATCACGGTTGTCAGGAGTGCCGGATGCGTCGCGACGCGCTCGTTGTACTCCGCGATCGCGCGCGTGTCCTTGTCATCCGCCGCGCTCGTGATGAATCCGGGCACAACCTTCCCGTCCCAGAGCACGTTGTCGGTGACGAGCAGTCCGCCCGGACGCAGAAGCGACACGAGCCGGTCGAGCAGGGGCGTGTACATCTTCTTGTCGCCATCTTGAAAGATCAGGTCGAACGGCCCGGCAACCTTGGCGATCAGGCGCTGCGCATCGCCGAGCATCACGCTGACGCGATTCGTCAAACCGGCGCGATCGAAGTTGCCTTGCGCTTCTTTCGCGCGCCCCGCGTCCATCTCCATCGTCATCAACATGCCGTCGGCCGGCAAGGCCCCGGCGAGCCAGATGCCCGAGTAGCCGACCGCTGTCCCAATCTCGAGAATCTTCCGCGCGCCGATCGCCGTCGCGAGCACGCGAAGCAGGGCGCCGACCTCTGCGTCCACGAGCGGAAGATCGCGTTCGACGCCGGCCTGTGCAATCTCAGCCAGCAACGGATCGCCCCCGCGGTTCAGTCCCGCCAGGTACCGTTCGACCGCGTCCGGCACGATTGCACCCATCGCAGTATTCTAATCATCGCTATGCGCCACACGAAGATCATCGCAACTGTCGGACCCGCGTGCCAATCCGAGGATGGGCTCGATGCCCTCATCGCTGCCGGGACCGACATCTTCCGTCTCAACTTCTCGCATGGCACGCATCAGTCGCAGGCACTCGCGTTTGAGCGCATCCGCGAGGCGGCATCGCGGGCGCGGCGCGAGGTTGCCATCCTCCAGGACCTGAGCGGACCCAAGATCCGCACCGGCCAGCTGGCGAACCACGTGCCAATTCACGTGAGCCCAGGGCAACGTCTCACGATTGCCACCGGCACCTTCGTCGGTGGACCCGATCGCGTGTCGACGACGTTCGAAGGGCTTGCGAAGAGCGTCACCCCAGGGAGCCGATTGCTGTTGGCCGACGGCCTGATCGAGCTGCGCGTCGAATCGACCGACGGCACCGAGATCGTCACCACCGTCGTTGACGGCGGCGAGATCGGCGAGCATAAGGGCATCAACGCGCCTGGCGTCGAGCTGGCCGCGTCGGCGATCACGCCCAAGGACGCCGACGACCTCGCGTTCGGGCTGTCGCTTGGCGTCGATATGGTCGCGCTCAGTTTCGTGCAGAGTGCCGCAGACCTTCGTCAGGCCCGCCAACTCCTCGCCGATGCGGGAAAGGCCGACACGCCGCTCGTGGCCAAGCTCGAGCGGCCGCAAGCCGTTGATCGGCTCACCGACATTCTGAACGTCAGCGACGCGGTGATGGTCGCCCGCGGCGACCTTGGCCTGGAGATGCCGCTCGAGCGCGTGCCGCCCGCTCAAAAGGAAATCACGCGTCGCGCCCTACGTGCCGGCATTCCCGTCATCGTCGCGACCCAGGTGCTCGAGTCGATGACGACCGAAGCGCGCCCGACCCGGGCCGAAGTCAACGACGCCGCCAATGCGGTCGACGACGGCGTTGACGCGATCATGCTGGCCGGCGAAACCGCGGCCGGAGCCCATCCGGCGGGGGCGGTCAAGATCCTCGACGCGATCATTCGCGAGGCCGAAGCCAGCCCGGAGTTCAACATGTGCACGAACCTGACGAACCCGGCTGTGAGTGACGATCATACCCAGGCGCTCTGCGAAGCGGCCGTGATGCTGGCGACTCGCGCCAACGCGCAGGCGATTGTCGCCGTGACGCGCGGCGGCGCCACCGCTCGACGCCTGTCGGCGCTGCGCCCCAGGGCCCCCATCATCGCCGTGACCGAACGCCAGCTGACCGCGCGGCGGTTGGCGCTCCACTGGGGCGTCGTGCCGTTCGTGATGGAGATTGGCGGCAACCTCGATGAGGCTAGCCCGCGGATCGCCGCCGCGATCGTCGGCCACGGCTTCGTGGCGCCAGGAAGTGCAGCGGTTGTCGTCAGCATCAACGCCGATCTGCGGCAGAGCGACGCCAACTATCTCAAGATTCGCCGCGCGTGATGTCGATCGACTACCTCGCCATCTCGATCAACTACGTCGTCGCCGGCACCGTGCTGCTCGCGTTCGCCGTTGCCGCTCTCCTTGTCCGAATCGCCCAGGTGATCATTCAACGCGTGGTGGGCGCCCTCGAAATCATCGAGGCCGAGAGCCGCGAGGCCGTGCAAGCGCGCGCAAAGCAGCTGGTACGCGCGCTGACGCTTCTCGTCTACAGCGTCGCGGCGCTGGCGAGCATTTCTCTCGCGCTCGAGCGTTTCGGCGTGTCGGAGCCGCGGTGGAAGCCGCAGGAGCTGCTCCACTGGGCGCTCACGCACGGCGTCAACATGCTCGTCATCTTCATCGGCGCGTTTGTCGTCATTCGCGTGGCCAACCTCGCGATCGACCATCTGCAGTTCAATCTCGCGCGGCGCCATGCCGCGAGTGATCTCGAGTGGCAGCGGCGTGCGACGACTCTGAGCGGAATCTTGACGAGCCTCGTGAACGTGACGGTTGGCTTCATTGCCTCCTTGATGCTGCTCCGGGAGCTCGCGATCGACGTGATGCCGATCTTGACCGGCGCCGGGATCGCAGGCCTCGCGATCGGCTTCGGAGCGCAGAACCTGGTCCGCGACGTCATCTCCGGGTTCTTCCTGATTCTCGAGGACCAGGTGCGGATCGGCGACGTCGCGCGCATCAACGGCGTGGGCGGCGTCGTGGAGCAGATCAAGCTGCGAACGATCGTCCTGAGGGACGGCGACGGCGCTGTGCAGGTGTTCCCCAACGGCACCATCACGTCCCTCGCCAACCTCAGCAAGCAGTTCGCTTACGCGACCGTCGACGTCCGCGTCGCGTATGAAGAGGTCATGGATCGGGTCTTCGGAACCGCGCGGGAAGTCGGTGCGTCTATGCAGCAGGATCCGTCATGGTCGCCGGTCATCCTGGCTCCGCTGGAGGTGATCGGGATCGATTCCCTGGCTGACGGCGCCGCCACGCTGCGGATGAAGTTCAAGACGATGCCGCTCAATCAGGGTCGCGTCGCGAACGAGCTCCGCCGCCGGCTGCTGACCGCATTCGTCAAGAGGGGGATCCGTCCGTACGGCAAAATGACGACATCACCCGATACCCAGACAACCAGATAGCATGGCCTTATGCGATCCCTTGCTCTCTTCCTCTGCCTCGCCCTGTTCGCAGACGGCACGCTTGTCGTCCAGCCCGGCTCGTCGTCATCGACTTTTATTCGCCGGGCTCGGCGCTGACAGGATTTCAGGACGCCGGGTTCTATCGCTTCAACGCCGACGTGCGGAACGAGGTGACGGGCGCGACGCTGACGGAAGTCTTCAAGGAAATCGACAAGATGCGGGCCGATGGCAGCGGCGGCTCCGAGCTCCAGGGTGCCAAGCAGTACCTGCCGCGATCACCGCCGAACAGGTCAAAAACGCCGCAGGCGTGCTGCTGGGCTCCCGGGATTCGGTGATTGTCATCGTGGGCGACTATGCGAAAGTGAAGGACCAGCTTGCTGGTTTCACGAACATCACGTTCCTGGACACTCAAGGCAACCCGACTCAAAAGCCCAAATAACCGGCTTCACCGTCCATCGTCGCGCCCTTCGTTGTTCAGCGTTCGAGCAGGGCTTTTAACGACGCGAGCGCGCGTTCCCAGCCGTGCGCGACCACCTCGTAATAGCGCCGCCACCGCTCGCCTTCCTCGAACCCGCTCTGCGTCACGCGTACGAGGCTGCCGTTTGCCTCCGGCGTGACCGTGACATGGAGCGCCATCGGCCCAATCGGCTCGCCGTCGGGCGGCAGCCAATACGCATCCGCCACAAAAAATCCCTGGGATGCATGTACCTGCATGACGGTTCCCCGGAATACTCCGCCCAACCGCCCGAGGAGGTCGTCACGGAACTCTGTGGCCGGCCACTCGATCGCATACGGCCCCAGAACGCGAGGCGTCGTGACGGCGTGCCGCACCTGCCACCACGCTTGCAGCGCGTGCGCATCGAAGAACGCCTTGACCACCAGCCCCGGGGGAGCGGCGATGAACGCCGAGACGTCGATTTCCGGAGACTTGGCCATCGGTGACGGCGGCGAATCATAGCATCCGATGGGCCCGTCGTCCGTGATGGTAAATTGATCGCATGTCGCAGCAACCGCTCGCGTATCTGGATCCCGACTTCCTCGAGAGCGAGGAAGCGCGGCCCATTCGCATCCTGTCCGAGTATCTCGAGCCCCTGCGACGTTTCAGACAGGAGAAGATTCAGGACACCGTGGTCTTCTTCGGCTCGGCCCGCGTCGACAGCCGGGAACGGGCGGAGCGCGCCATGCGGACGTTGAAGGCGCGCGGCGTCAGCGACGCGGACGAGCAGTACGAGCGAGAGCTGACGAAGACCCGGAAGGCGCTCGAGTGGGCGCGCTATTACGAGGAGGCACGCGAGCTCGCTCGCCTGCTGACCCAGTGGAGCACGTCACTGCAGTCGGATTACCACCGGTTTGTCGTGACCTCGGGCGGCGGCCCCGGCATCATGGAGGCCGCCAACCGTGGGGCGCGCGAGGCCGGCGGCAAAACCATCGGCTTGAACATCCGCCTGCCGTTCGAGCAGGGTGCCAATCCGTACATCACGGAGGGGCTGCATTTCGAATTCCACTATTTCTTCATGCGGAAGTTCTGGTTCGCCTACCTCTCGAAGGCGTTGGTCATTTTCCCGGGCGGCTTCGGGACGTGCGACGAGCTGTTCGAGATTCTGACGCTTGTCCAGACCGACAAGCTCTCCAAGAAGATTGGCGTGATTCTCTACGGCCGGGAGTACTGGGATCAAGTGCTGCGACTCGAGCCGATGTCCGAATGGGGCGCGATCGCGGAACAGGACCTCGATCTGCTGCATTATGCCGAGACGCCGGGCGACGCGTTCGAGCAGCTGCGCGATCACCTCATCACGCAACACCTCGAGCCAGAAGCGGCCCAGCAAGCTGAAGTCGCCGCCGCGCCGTCTATCGCAAAGACCCGCGGCTAGTGCAGCCGGCTTCGGGTCAGTACAGGAGAAACCGGCGCCGGCGTTTCACGAACTCATCGACCCCCGTCGTCCACGACCGTGCAATCTCCCTCACCGGCACGCCTGCCTCGACCTGCTCCCTGAGTCTCGACGACCCCGCAAGGATGTCGATCGGTAACTTGTGCCGCTCGTACTCATAGGGCGGATCGCGCCACGCGAACGCGTCACGTCCGCAGGCGCGAAACGCCTCGAGGAGGGCGACGCCGGTCTCGACCGGCCGGAACGATGCGCGATCCAGGACGTGGATCTGGCAGCCCCCGCAGGACGTGTTCGCGTACTTGTGGAAGGTCGGCTCGAAGACCACCGGGCGAAAGTGGACGCCCGGAAGTTCGTGGCGGTTCAGAGCGGCCGCGAAATGCTCCCCAACGACCCACGGAGCCCCGATGAGCTCGAACGGTCTCGTCGTTCCGCGTCCCTCCGAGACATTCGTGCCTTCGAAGAGCACCGTTCCGGGATAGACAATGGTGCTGTCGAGGGTGGGAAGGTTGGGCGACGGGAAGACCCACGGTACGCCTGTCTCATCGAAGTACATCTCGCGGCGCCACCCCTGCATCGGAAACACCTCGAGGTCGGCGCCGATGCCGAACTCGTCGTTGAAAAGCCGCGCCAACTCGCCAATCGTCATGCCGTGACGCATCGGGATCGGATAGAGGCCGACAAACGATTCATAACCGCGCTCGAGCATCGGTCCTTCGACCGCCACACCGCCGATCGGGTTCGGCCGATCGCACACGAAGACTTTGACCCCGTGTTTCCGCGCCGCCGTCAGGCAGTACGCCATCGTGTAGATGTAGGTGTAGATGCGCGTGCCAACGTCCTGGAGGTCGATGATCAGCAGATCGAGCCCTCGCAGCATCGCCCCCGTCGGCTCACGAGTCTCGCTGTACAGCGAGTACACCGGCACATGGCGCATGTCGTCGCGGCCATGTCCGGTTTCGATCATGTTTTCCTGAACGTCCGACCTGAAGCCGTGCTGCGGGCCGAAGATGGCCGCGAGTGACGCGCCCTTATGGGCGGAAATCCGGTCGGCGATGTGGCGCAGTTCCCCGTCGACCGATGCCGGGTTGCACACGACGCCGACCCGCCCCTCGAGCGCCTTCGACGCCAGGAG
>DATKHR010000075.1:0-18700 GCA_035510155.1 Vicinamibacterales bacterium | reverse complement strand
TGGCTTCGCGCGCATGCCGCCGATGCTGAAGATCAGTGGCGCCTGCTCGCGGTCAAGGCGCAGGCGTGGTTAGATGCTGACGGCAGCGTGCCGTCGGACGGCCGGGCATGGGCCGATGCGGCCGCGGCATTTCTGAGCGTGCCGTGAGATGCCTCAAGATCTGCGGTCGATCGCGGCCCTGACGCTCGCTTCGACGATGTGGTCCGGGCCGCCGGGCCGCGAGACGTCTGCGCCGGCATTCGAGCTTGTTCAGCCGGCGCTCTTTGCCGCGCCGGGCGGGCAGCCCAACGCCTGGGCCGATTTCGACAACGACGGCCAGCTCGACGAGTTCGTCGGCTTTCGAGGTCGCCCCAATCGTCTGTATCGGCAGAATCACGGACGATTCGAGGATGTCGCATCTGCGGCGGGCGTCGCGGACAACCTCGAGACGCGCGCAGCGGCATGGGGTGACTACGACGGTGACGGGAATGTCGATCTCTATGTCGGGTTCGTCGGCGGCACGCCGAACAAGCTGTACCACAACGACGGCCACGGCCACTTCATCGACGTCGCACCCGGGCTCGGCCTCAACCTGATCGGGGTCACGCGTCAAGTCTCATGGATCGATTACGACAATGACGGGGACCTGGATCTCTTCATCGCATTCCGCGACCGGCCGAACCGCCTCTTTCGAAACGACGGCGGCCGCTTCACCGACGTCACCAGCGAATCGGGGATCGGTGATCCGCGCAAGTCGGTCGGCGCCGTCTGGTTCGACATCGACCGCGACGGCGATCTGGATTTGTTCGTCGCCAACCAGGAGGGTGACGCGAATGGTCTGTTCCGCAACGACGGGGGCCGCTTCGTCGACGTAGCGCGCGAATGGGGTGTCGACGAGGGCGGCCGCCCGCCCGAGTTCGGCAGCGTCGGTGTGTCCGTCGCCGATTTCAACGGCGATGGGTGGCTCGACCTGTTCGTCGCCAACTATGGACCCAGCGCGCTTTACCGCAACGACCATGGCCGTCGATTCGTGGACGTGACAAGAGCCGCGCATGTCCTTTTCTCGCAGCATGCTACGACGCCGGCCTGGGGCGACTACGACAATGACGGCCGCCCTGATCTGTACGTGGCCGGGTTTCTGGCCAACGTGACCCATTATCCGGATCACCTGTTTCACAACGACGGCGGGACGTTCCACGAGGTGCTGCCCACTCTCGTGAACGATCACGACGCCAGCCACGGCGTGCAGTGGATCGATTTCGACAACGACGGGGCGCTCGATCTCGCGTTGACGAACAACGATCCGGGCGGCGGCCACTACCTCTTCAAGAACATGCTGCCCCCTCCGCGCGCACGACAGTCGTTGTCGATCGACGTTGTGGACGCGCAAGGGCGCCACACGAAGCCGGGCGCAGAAGTGCGGGTGTACGCGGCGGCTACTCGCAGGCTGGTCTCGTCCGGCCTCGTCGACACCGGCGGGGGGTACTGCTCGCAGAGCGTCGTCCCTGTGCACGTTGCGACGGGGGGCGCTGAACGGGTCGACGTCGAAGTGACCTCCATGAGCCGCACTGGCCGCAAGACCACGAAGCTCTCGAACGTCAATCCCGCCACCGCCCCGCGACCGCTTATCGTTCGGACTCCGTGAGGGCAGTGTTCTTTATACCGGCGGATGCCTCGGAAGCGTGCAACACGCAAGGGAAAGGTGATTCGATGGAAACGATCATTGACGACTTGGTACACCGATTCCAGCGCGGCGCGCTTACGCGCCGACAGTTGATTCAGGGGCTTTCGATGCTCGTGGCCGCGGCTGGCACACCAAGGGCGACCGCTGCGCAAACGAGCGGACTTCGCGGAACGAGCGTCGATCACGTTTCGATCCTCGTCAGCGATCTGCAGCACTCCGCCACGTTCTACCGGGATCTTTTCGGGATGACGCAGGTGAGTGAGGACAAACCCAATCAGATTCTTCGGCTCGGGACGAATCGAACGATCGTGTCCCTTCGCCGCGAGGGCCAGCCCGGCACCGTCGACCACTTCGCGATACGTGTCCAGAACTTCAACAAAGAATCAGTGACCGAGGAGCTGAACCAGCACCGGATCACACCACGGGAGAATGTTCAATTCGGGTTTCACATCACGGATCCCGACGGAGCCATCGTGCAAATCGTCTGAGCGCGCCAGCTGATTGTCAGGGGCGCGGCAACAGCGACTTCGGTATCTTCGCCACAACGGTAAAGCTCGGGTCCACAACGTTCGCGATTTCATACTCGGCGGCTTGGCCCATGAAAGTCTGCGCGCCTCGTTCGGTGAAGTGGTAATCGGCCATCAGCCACTTCTGCAACTCGGTGGTGGCATGCTGGAACGCTTCGAGGAGCGGCCGGGCGCTTCCGAGGACGAGGATATGGGTCCCCGTCTCCATGCGCGGCCATCCGATCGCTTTCTGTTTCACGAGATCCACGCTGAACTCCACGTCCATCGACGTTTCGAGCCCGGTGCCCGCGACCTCGCCTTCGCCCATGCGGGCGTGGCCGTCCCCGAGAAACAGCAACGCTCCCGGCTCATTGACCGGCAGCATCAGCTTCACCCCGCTGCCCATTGATGCGTAGTCCATGTTGCCGCCCCAAGGCCCGGGCGCGGCCGTGGAGATCGCTTCCTTACGTGCCGGCGCGACGCCGACGCAACCGAGCATCGGTTTCAACGGGAGCTCGAGCCCGCCAGGCTGGACGTCGCCTTGATCGAGCCGTGCAACATTTCGGGCTTTGTCGATCGTCCATGTCAAGCGCCGCGCGTCGCGTTCCACGCGCGCCGCGATCGCCGCCGGGTCGATGGTGTATGGCGAAAGCAAGCTGCTGGAGAATGCCGTCGTGCGACTGGTTTCCAATCGGACGAAGGTGACGACGAGCACGTCGCCCGGCACGGCACCCTCGACGTAGAACGGTCCGGTCTGGGGATTCGGGCCGCTGGCGACTGACTTGCCGTTCCAGTCGACGCCGGCCGCATCGATGGTCTTCGTTACGACGTGATCGCCCGGCTTGACGCGCAGCGCGACGGGATGCGCGGCCGAATAGGTGTTGTAGAACGCGAGCGGGACGAAGGTGTGCGTCTCGGCGCCCGAAGGCGTCGGGGCCACGACCGACACAGTTATGACCGCGATCAACGAACGGAAAGGCCGTCGGCTCATCGCGCCGTTCACGCCCGTCCGCGGATCTTGGCGACCCACCACCGGAGGCCGACGAACAGAAACCGCCAGTCGTGGAAGAATTCCGGTGCCTTGCCTTCGAAGGCGTGGCCGACGAACTGGAAGAGCCAACCGACGGCAAACACCGTCAGCGGGATCGGCCAGAATCCCGGCACGAAGAGCGACACCGCGAACATGGCAAGCGACAGGACGATCAGAGGAATACCGACCGTGTGGCAGAACCGGTTCACCGGATGCCGGTGGCTGGTCGAATACTGCGTGATCCACTCGTCCCACGATCTTCCGCCGAACATGGACTTGAATCTTAACTTAACCGCCCATGTGGGCTCTTCTAGCTGGCGCTCGGAAAGAAGCCGCTGATGCTTGCGGACGCCAGGATGTGGCCCCGCCGCCCCGCTCGGATCAGCGCTTGAAAAAGGGCTTCGGCTCCGGGCGGAAAATCCCCGAACGTAGGCAAGGTCGGCACCGCGGTGTCGAGCGCGTAGACGGTGAACACATACTTGTGAGCCGGCGGATTCAGCGACGGCGGCGGGCACGGGCCGTCGTACTCGAGGTTGGTGCGCCCGAAGTCGTTGTGAACCTCGAGTCCGAATGAGCTGCCGGCCACGCCCGCGTTCTCGGGCAGTTCGGTTGTGGTGGCCGCGACGTTGTACAGGCCCCAGTGCGTGAAGGATGCGGTCACGTCGTACGCGACCACGATGAAACTGACCGTGTGGCGCGGAGCATTGGTCCACGACAGCTCAGGAGACCGGTTTCCGCCGCCCGGATAAAACGAGCACTGGCTGTAGACCGCACTCAGCGGCAAGGTGTCGCCATCAGAGAATGTGGTGCTGGTCACCTGGAATCGGTGGTTCGGCCCCTCGTCGCTCATGGAGGACTGGCCGTGCGCCCGGCCGAGGGCCGGCGCGATGAACACGCTGAATGCGATGAGGCAGCGCGAGATGCGTGATTTCATGTGTCCATCTCCTCTGCTGACCGGGAGCTCCCGATTTGACGTTCAATCCAGGCGGCATGCTACACCCGTTGTGCGCCGGGCGAATCGCCCCATGCACGAGCTCATCCGGCGGAGATTTTCAAAACTGACGCCGAGCTCAGCGGATCTTCGGTTGGGGATCTGCCTATCGGCTGGATGTCCGCGAGCCCGTGCTCTTGAACAACGAGAGCTCGATCGCGTCAGCCATCGCTTTGTATCCCTCGTCGCTCGGATGCAGGTAATCGCACGAGTCGTACTTCGCCAGGAACTTCTTCGGATCGCTCGGATCGCGCGTCGCCTTGTCGAAGTCGATGACACCGTCATAAGCCTTGCCGGTCCGGATCCACTCGTTGAGCGCTTGTCGTTTCGCCTCGCCCCCGTCCGTGTAATACGCCGCGCCCCAGAAAGGGGTGAGGGTCGCCCCGTAGATCTTCAGCCCGTGCGCGTGCGCCTGCTCGATGAGCTGTTTGTGGCCCGCGATGAGATCTTCCGCCGTCGGTGACGGGTTCTGACGCGCCCCGCCGATGTCGTTGATGCCTTCGAGCACGATCACATGCGTGACGCCGGGCAGCGAGAGCACGTGTCGCTCGAACCGGGCGAGCGCATTGATGCCGGCGCCAACCGCGCGGACGTCGAAGCCGGCGGGCACATTCGCCTCGCTCAGAACGCGGTTGCCGCTGATGCCTGCATTCAGCACCGCCATCTTGATCCCCTGCGAGAAAAACCGACGTGCGAGCTGATCCGGCCATCGGTTGTTGGCGTCGCTCGTCGACCTGAACCCGTCCGTGATCGAGTCGCCAAACGCGACCACAGCACCAATCGCATCGGGCGCAACGACGTCCACCCGCGACAGCAGGAACCAGTTCTGAGTCTTCCCGACAGTCGGCATCATGGTCTTCCCAACGTGGTTGCCGGTCTCCGAGATGTAGTTGGTTTGGTACGCGCCGTTATGCATCGTAATCGCCAGGGCCGTGCTCGTTGTGCCCGGCAAGTAGAGGTCGATCGCGACATCGGACGCCGGCGGCACCGTCAGACTCACGGCGTCGCTGTAGATGATGGCGTTGGCGGGAATCGTGATCGTCGACTTGCCGCTGAAGGTGAGCGGTCGGTTCGACGCGGGTTGGACGGCGTCTTCCCTGTCACGCAGGGCAATGGAACCGGCGCCGATGGTCACAGGAGCCGTGCCGTAGGCGTTGCTGAGGATCACGCGCGCTTTCGAGCCGCCGATGCTCGTGTGCACGATTTGACGAAGCGTCTGGTTCGAGAACTGTGTGAACGGTGGCGGCGCAAATGTCTGCCGGCGCGGCGCAGCGACCGGCGGGGGTGCGGACGGGCAACGGGTGTTTGTCATGAACGGTGCCAACGGCGGTGCAGGCGGCGGCGGATTCTGCGGGCGGCCCACTTCCGCCGTCATCCAGGTCCCGAGCCAACGATCGCCCGTTCCCGCCTGCGCGCCGAGGCCCCCGTGGTGTGTCAGGACGATGGTTGCGGCGGCAACCAGCACCAGGGCACACGGCATCCGGACTGGTTGTCGGCATGGCAACTTCATAGTCTGCGCCTCCATAAAACGAGCAATCGCCCGGCGAAAGCCGAACGCGTTATCCAGGTGCTTCCGCCCAGGGGGACCATTCAAACACGAAGGCGCCCCCTGGAGAACATCGTTGGGCCAAAAAGTCATCCGTTGTTAACACTGCCGATGTCGATCTGTAAATCCGGCCTGTAAGTCTTGGCACGGCGGTACCGACGAACGCCGCTCATGAGAACCGGAGGAGTGCCATGCTGCAGATGAAGCATCAGTTGTCCGCGTGTGCGTTGGCTGTCGCCTGTGCAGTGGCATGGGGCAGCTTCACCGCCCATGCCGACCGGCGGGACGATCAAGACGATCGGCGAATCGGGAAGGTCTTCGTAATCGCGATGGAGAACCATAACTGGACCCAGCCGAACCCACTGTCGTCCCCCCAGCAGATCTTCATGAATCCGGCCGCGCCCTTCATCAACAGCCTGGTCAACGGCACCTCTGGCATCAGCGGAGAGGTCTCCTATGCGACCAATTATGTGAGCGCGGCCGTGGGCCTTCATCCGTCCGAGCCCAACTACGTGTGGGCCGAAGCGGGCCAGGCGTTCGATACGCTTGGAACAGATGACGACCCCTACCATCCCAACTGCAGTCCGGACACCGTCATCACGAGTGATCTGCATCTGACCGCATTTCTGAGGAAAGGTCGGAAGACGTGGAAGTCATATCAGGAAGACGCCAACGTCAATCTGGCCACCAACGTCCCGCTGCCAATGAGTTCGTGGAAATATCCGATCTTCAGCCAAAACGGCAAATTCAGCAGTGGGCTCAACGAGTACAACTACACATCGCAGTACAACTACGCGGCCAAGCACAACCCGCAGATTTTCTTCCGGGACACGAACGGCGGATGCCCCGCCACCGCCTCGACGCTGTATCCGCCGCTGCAGCAGCTGGCGCTCGACCTGCAGCACGACAAAGTGGCCGACTACAACTGGATTACGCCGAACCAGTACAACGACCAGCACAGCCGTCTCGACACCGGGTACGGCATCTACCCGTCGACCAGCGACCAGGCCGGCATCGCACAGGGGGACAATTTCCTGGCCAGGGTCGTGCCTTTGATCATGGCTTCGGACGCCTACCAGGACGGCGGCGTGATCGCGCTGTGGTGGGATGAGACCGAAGGCGGGGACACCTCGCAGTACACGATCCCGTTCATCATCATCTCCAAGAATGCGCACGCGAACGTAGGGGGGGTGCCGTACAAGAGCGGCGTCGAGTACTCCCACTCGTCATTCCTGCGCACGATGCAGGAAATCTTCAGCGTTGACCCGGATGCGGGTTACCCGTGGTTGGGCGCGGCGTCCACCGCTAACGACCTGTCCGCGTTGTTCAAGCCGGGCACCATCAAATAACGCGCGATCGCGGCGCGAACCACCGCACTTGGGGGCCTGCTGGCGTCTGACGTGCCCAGCGTCTGCGGGCCCCTTCGCGCTCGCAAGCCTCGCGGATTTGCTCACGGCCGTTCATCGCGGTCTCCGGGCAAGCTGTTCGTCGCCGTCGTCCATCCCCCGCCGAGCGCTTTGTACACAGCGATGAGACTGACCATTGCGTTGGTCTCGCTCTGTGCCTGTGCATCCTCGGTCGCGTAGACGGCTCGCTGCGAGTCGAGCACCGACAGGAAGTTCTCCAGGCCCCCGGTGTATCGCTCTGTCGCCAGATCGAACGCGCGTCGATTCGCCGCAACCGAAGCGCCCAGCGTCTCCAAACGGCGTTGCTCGCGCGTGTTCGCGGACAGCGCGTTCTCGACCTCTTCCACCGCGCCCAACACCGCTTTTTCGTATTGCCGGGACGCCTGCTCCTGGCGCGCGTCCTGCACCTGGATGTTCGCGCGAATGCGGCCGCCGGTCAGAATGGGCAACCGCACGCCGGCCACGAGAAACCAGAATTGGCTCCCGGTCGAGCCGACATCGGACAGGTCTTCACTGCGGCGCCCGAAGTTGCCGCCAATCGAAAAGCGAGGGAACAGTTCGGATCTCGCCACCCCCACGCGGGCCGTGGCGGCGGCGACTTCGCGCTCCGCGCGCCTGAGGTCGGGACGACGCGCGAGCAGCTCTGAGGGCAGGAGCTCGGGAAGCTCCGGTGACTGCGACGGCAAAGGTGATGGCGTCTCGAGCGCGGCAGCAAGCCCGCCAGGTTGCTCGCCGATCAGAACGTCCAGACGATAGATTGCGCGCATCGCTTCGCGCTCGAGCTCAGGTCGGTGGCTCTTCGTCGCCTCGAGCAGCCCGGCCGCACGCTCGACATCGAGAGCCGCGCCCAATCCCGCATCGAATCGGGTCTTCGCGAGATCGAGAGTATCTTGCTGCGACCGAACCGTGGCGTCCAGGATCTCCAGCTGCCGCTGTGCGCCACGCAGCTCGGCATAGTTCCGCGCGACGTCAGCCACCAGCGTCACGAGGACGTCGCGCCGCGTTTCTTCAGCGGCTTGTGCCTGGGCGACGGCCGCCTCGACATCTCGCCGCACCCCGCCAAACACATCCAGCTCCCACGCGGCGTCGAACCCGGCCTCGAAGACGTTCTGCGTGCGCGGACCAAAGGGCGATGCCCCTCCAGTGGCCACGTTGAAGGGCGGAACGGCGTTGCTGCGCTCGCTGCGGGCTCCCTGAGCGGCCACGTCCACTTGGGGGAGCGCCGCGGATGCCGCGATCCCGCGTGCCGCCCGGGCCTCGCGCACGCGCGACGCGGCAATTTTGAGGTCCAGGTTGCCGTCGATCGCGCGAACCACGAGGTCATCGAGCACGGGATCCTGAAAAGCTGTCCACCAGCGCTCCAGCGTGGAAGGATCGAAGGTGCCGCTCGTGACCGGCGCTTCATGCCAGGTGGCGGGCATCTCGGGGCTGGGCGGCGTGTACTTCGGCCCGACGGCACACGCCGAGACCACCGGTGCCAGGACCAACATGGCGAATCTGGAACGCTTCATTGCCCTTCTCCGCGCCCTTCGCCGCGAGGGCGAGCGCCGACGGGGCGAGCCGCATCGATGAAGACGTCGAGCTGCTGGCCCACGAACAGCCGCACATCCTCGCGCTCGACGCGGTAGATCACCTGAAGCACGCGCGTGTCGACCCGTTCCGTGCTGTCGCCTGTCAACGATTGCTTGGGTACGACGAACGGCTCGAACCGCACGAACTGCAGCGGCGTTTTCAGGTCGGCATTCCCGCGCACATGACCGATCGCGTGCGCCCCCTCGCGCACGCGCCAAGCCTCGCTCTCATCGACGTCGACACGCACGTGCAGCGGCTTCGAGCGGCCCAACACGATGAGCGGATTGGCGGTTGCCGCCGCCGGGGCATATTCGCCCACACGCACTTTTACTTGCAGCACCTCGGCGGCCATCGGCGCGCGGACGACGCTCCGTTCGAGGTCGACCTGCACGGACTCCACCTGGGATTCCGCCGCAGCGATCTCGCTTCGAACCTCCGCGAGCTCTGCCGTCGCCGTCTCCACGGAGGACCGGCGCCGCGTCAATTCCTCGGCGCTGATGGCGCGTTTGTCTGTCACGTGTTCGACGAATTCGAGCTGCTTTTGCAAGTCATCGACGCGGGCCTCGGCCACGTGCTCGCGGGCATGGGTGACGGCGACGGCCTGCCGGCGGACCGCGAGCTCCGCGCGGAGCTGGCGCGTGTCCAGCTCGAACAGCGGTGCTCCGCTTCTTACCGTTTGACCCGCAGTCACGAACACCGTCTCGACCACGCCGCCGAGCGGTGTGCCGACCCAGATGTTTTCGGTGCTCGCCTCGATCAGGCCCACCGCGGCAACAGTGGCTTTGTAATCGGACACCGCCGGCGGCGCTGGCGGATCCGTCGGCGCTCGGTGCGGTTGCGTCCGGACAACGGAATAGGCGGACCAGACCGCGGCGACGACGCCGATGGCTGGCAAGATGAATCGCTTCATGCGTAGGTCTCCTGAAACTGTGGGGACGGCTGCGTGGGACCTTCCCGCCACGACTCCTCTGAGCGCGCCGCCCGCTCCGGGCGCGTCACGTTGACGATGCGACCGTCGTCCATGTGCGCGATGCTATGGGCGTAATGGAAGACGCGGGCATCATGCGTCACGACGATGACGGTCCGGCCCGGCCGGACGGCGTTGGCGGCAAGCAGTTCCATGACGGCCTCACCGCTCGCGTGATCGAGCGCGGCCGTGGGCTCGTCGCAGACAACCAGGCGCGGCTCATGGACGAGCGCGCGGGCTATCGCGACGCGCTGCTGCTGTCCGCCGGATAGGGTCGACGGCAAGGCCTGGAGACGCGTTCCGAGGCCAAGCTGCGACAGCAGCGCGCTGGCCTGATCCACCGCCCGCCGCCGCGGCGTCCCTGCCGCGATGAGTGGAACGGCCACGTTCTCGGCAGCCGTGAGCGCTGGGAGCAGATTGAACTGCTGAAAGATGAATCCGAGATTGCGGCGCCGGAAGAGCACGCGCTCTCCGGGCGACAGCTCGTCGAGATCGGTGCCGAGCACCGTCAGCTCTCCGTCGGTTCGGTCGAGCAGCCCCGCAATGATCGAAATCAGCGTCGTCTTGCCGCACCCACTTGGTCCGACAAGGAAGCTGAGCTCACCGAAGCGCGTCTCGAAATCCACGCCGCGCAGCGCTTCGACGGCGGCCTCCCCGGAGCCGAAACGTTTCCGGATGTTTCGGCACGACACGCCGAAGCCCTCGTTCATCACATTGGCCATCGACGTCATCCTCGGAAAACGGCCGCCGGCTCGAGCACCAGCACCCGCCGGATGCTGAGGATGCTGGCAACGATCACGACGAACAGGATGCAGGCGCCGGTCAGCGCGACGCACTGCCACATCAGAATGATGCCGCGCGTAGCCAGCTTGTGTCTGAAGATCTCGAAGAAGGTCGCCGCCATCCCGGTCCCCATCGAGAAGCCCAGGGTGCCGGCCGTAAACGCCTGCAGCAGAATCATCCCGATCAAGCGCACGTTCGTAATCCCGATCGCTTTGAGCGCGCCGAACTGCTTCAGGTTCTCGACGGTGAACAGGTAGAAGGTCTGCCCAGCGACCACGGCGCCGACGATGATCGCGACCGCGATTGTGATGCCGAAATTCACGGGGATGCCGGTGTGCTGGAGGTAATACCGGACGCAGTCCCACATGAATTCGAGCGACGTCCTCGCACGAAGCCCTGTCTGCGCATGGATACGCGAGGTCAGATCCGACGCGCTCACTCCCGCCTGCGGCCGGGCAATGATGAACGACAGCTGGGTGCGCTCGCGGCCGAGAAAGTTGATCGCCTCGCTGTAGCGCGTGTGCATCACCGGCAGGCTGACAAACGGCGCCGGCACGTCCGAGATCCCCACAATCGTCACGCGGTGGTCGTTCATCTCGAGCGTGCGGCCGAGCGACAACGGCTGATCCGGAAAGAGGAGGATGTAGCCCGCCTGGTCGATAACGACGGAGTCCGGTTCCCGCAGGCGCTCCCACGAGCCGGACAGCATCTCCCGGGGCGCACCCGCAAGAGTCGCGTCGTCGATCCCGATGAGAAACGACGAGGCGAATTTGCCCTCGAGCGTGCGGGCGACGGGATTCCCTTTGAACAACCGGACTGCCCACTGCACCCCCGGCACGCCGCGCACCCGCGTCAAATCGGTGTCTTTCAGCGCTTTGGTTTGCTCCCAGTACTCCGTCTGCGGATCCATGACCCACACCTCGGCGTCGGTCACGTCAAGGATCTGGCTGGCCGTGCGCTTCATGATGTTGGCGAAGATCGACGTCTGGTTTTCCAGCAGAAACGTGCAAAAGGCGATCGCGAAGACCAGGCCGAAGTACTTGGCCCGATCGCCGGTGAGCATGCGCAACGCGACGAAATTCATGGCTCGACTCCAGATGTGATCGGCTCGCCCGGAATGTCAACACGGTCTTCCATCGTCCCGGCCTCCTGAATTATTAGATGACGACTATCATCCAATGGATCCAAAAAAAAGATTACGCCTGGGCCGCCGCGAGGTAGAACTTTTTCGCTGCGTCAAGAATCGCGCGGCGATCGTGCTCTTCGGTGAATGCCCGCGCCACCATGAGGGTGCCTGCCATGCCCGTTAAGAGCCAGATGGCTTTCTGACGGCGCTTTTCGTTGTTCTCGGCCGGGATGAACTGCTCCATCCGCCGGACATATGCTCTGAGCGCTTGCAGGAACGGCTCCCGGCCGCTCGGCGGCCGACGCGCCACTTCAGATGCGAGCGCCGCGACGGGACAGCCGCCGGCCATGTCATTGACATGCGCGATATCCAGATACGCATCGATCAGCGCTTCGAGCTCTGAGCCGCGTGGGGCCTGCTCGATCGCCTTCGTCATCCGATCTCCGGCTTCCTTCAGGCCCTGCTCGAATGCCTCAACGAAGAGCCGCTCTTTGCTTTTGAAGTGGCGATAGAAGCCGCCGTGCGTCAGTCGCAGATCGTGCATCAAATCGCTGATGCCGGCCCCTTCGCCCCCGCGGCCGCGGAACCGACGCGCCGCCGCTCGGACGATTCGCTCGCGCGTCTGTTGTTTATGGTTTGCGCTGTATCGCACCGGTCACCGTCAATTAGATGTTATATATCATCTTACGGACGGAAGCAAATGCGAGGGCGGATGGGACTGTCGCGTCACTTCCGGATCACTGGTCTGGCCCGGGTGCTTGCCTGGTCACGGTAGGCCGCGTCAGTCAACGTGCCGAGGAACGCCACAATCGCATCCACGTCTGCGTCCGTGAGGGCAGGATCGTCGCCCGCCCGGCGATTGTAGGGGATAGCGTTGACATTAACCTGCCCGCGGTACCGAACGGGCACATCCTCGAACCTCACGCCGGATTCATACCATCGCATCGGGTTCGTCGCACGTGTAGCATAGAAAGCCACGACATCGCGTAACCGCTTGAACACGCCGTTATGCATGAAGCTCTGGCGGACGGCCACGTTGCGCAATGAGGGTGTGCGAAAGTTCACACACCACGCATCGTCCTCCGTTGGTGTGCGGGCGTTTCGACGCCCGCAGAGACCGAGATCGAAGCGCTCGGGATCGGCGTTTGCCGGGATATACCGATTGCGTGGCGCCGCAACCGCATCGTAGCCAAAGTCGGTGAAGAGCGACCGCTCCGGATTCTTGGACGTGTCGTAGATTCTGTGACACGACACGCAGTTGCCCTTGTCCGGATCCTTGAACAGCTTGAGCCCCTTCGCCTCGAGCGCGGTCAGTTTGGCGTCGCCACGCACATACGCGTCGTATTTGGACGAGAACGGCGCCATGTCATCACTTGTGAGAAACGCCTCCAGCGCGTCGCCGAGCGCAGTCACTGCCGCCTCCGGGTCGTTAGCCACCTCGCCGAATTCACGTCGAAAATCGGCGGCGTATCCGCCGCCGGCGACCTTCTGCGCAATCTGCGCGGAGTCCCGGTTGTTCATTTCGTCGGGGTTGAGGAGTGGTTGCCTGACCAGCTCGGAGATCGAGTCCGCGCGGCCGTCCCAGAAGAAGCCGCCGACCGCCGACGGCTGAATCGCATCGTCGTCCTGATGGAAATGAAAACGGGGCACATATCGGAGATACAGCAAGGACGGCGTACTTCGCGTCGCGAAATGATTCGGACGGCTGCCCTGCGCGACGCCGATCGACGACCCGTGATTGCCGGAAAACGCGCGCTCGGGCGCGTGACAGCTCGCGCAGCTTGTGCCCGGAGGCTCAGAAAGACCCGGATCGAAGAAGATCGCGCGGCCGAGTGCGATCCGTGAACCGTTGGCCCGAGGGGGCACGCGGGAACTGCTCGGCATCGCGTCGGCGAATGGCGCAACGATTGTGACGAGGACGACCAAAGCCAGAGCGAACGCCGACCCGCCACCCCGCGGGTCGTATCCGAGCGCATTCACCCACCACCGGCGCACGCGGCTGGGGTTCAGTGGAGGAACCCCAGTTTCGAGCAGGCGATCTTCGACGCTGCAAACCGGCAGGACGTGAGCTGCCGCCCGTCGCGCGTGTACGCCCGGAACGTCCATCTCCCGCCGCCTTCTCGGTCGGCCACCATGAAGCCGAAGGTGCTCGTGTCGGCGATCTCCTGCACGTCGACCACAGACGCAAAGGCCGCATCCGGGTGCGCGTCGGATGGGAACGGGTCTGGCAGGTTGATGTCGAGATTGTCGCCTCCATTGCCGTTCATGATCATCGCCGGATGGTTGGTTGAGAAGTTGAGCGCCTCGAAGATGTGTGTATGTCCGTGAAGCGCGAGGTCAATGCCCGGTGGATAGTAATTAGGGCCGTAGGTCGCGTACATCACCGAGAGCAGCCCGGGATTGCCTCCAGTGGGTGCTGTCCCCGCCACTGGCGAGAAGGCCAGCAGGGGATGATGATTCGTCCAGATGTTGAGCCCGTTCGGGTTGTTCGCGGCTAGGACGGCCACTTGCGTGAGTTCATCCTGATACTTGGCAAAGGCCGGATCGCCCGCGGGTAGTTTCGACTTGGGGACGGCGGAGCTGTCGAACACGATGATCTGCGTGTCGTCCCCGATCCGCACCGCGTAGGGATCGTTGTAGTTCGCGATGGCGTCGTTCGCGGGATCGTTGCAGGTTCGAACCGAACGATACGGCTCCGTATCCAAGAACCGGTACCAGCCTTGACCGGCGCGCGTGCATAGCTCGTGATTGCCACGCACCACGATCCACGGTGCGGCCTCGAGCAGTTTGGCCCCAGGCTTGAACAGATCAGCCTCCCACGTATCCCAGCCGTATCCCCAGGGGCTGCCTTGGCATCCACCAATGTCCGGCGGGCACTCGTTTTCACGATACTGGTAGTCGCCGACATGAAGCACGAGATCGGGCTTGAATCGGGCCGCCGTCTCAGCGATGCGATGAAATGGCCACTCATCTGGGTCGGAGCATGCCTGCCACGGATCGCCAATCAGCAGCCGGCAGCCCGTGTCACCGAGGATCACGATTCGTCGGGGATTCCGCTTGGGGAGAGGAAGCACGGTGCTCATCACTCGTGCAAACCGCGTCCGATCGGGGATGGCATACTCGCACGTCGTGACCGGGAACGCCGACGGCTTTGAATCCTCCGGGGGACTGGTGGTTGTGCGCTGTGGGATGGTTTCCGCACGGGCGCGAAGCCACATTTCGTGCCAGGAGTCGTCCAGCTGGATAAAGGGGCACAATCTGTCGGACACGATGACGCGAGCGATCGCCTGACTGTTCGCGCCGAGCTCCACCCACGCGGCGAGGGGCGACCGATGAGAATGTTCGTCGGAATGTTCGCCGCGTTCGACGGCCGCCTGTGGATGGGGGTTCGCCTTCGCGTCGGCGCCTCTGACCATGAGCGCGGTTGTCAAACTTGCCCCGGCCAAAGCCCCGATCAATGCCTTGCCAACAAGCTTGTACATAGTGAGCTCCCCTCCGTCCTCGCCAGCCGAGCGCGGCTATTAAGGTTGTGGCCCAGGTTCTACTTGAGGCGTGTAACGGGACTATGACTCAGACGCAACTTGTGTGTGACGACAGAGGATGATGTGGCCAGACACTCAATTCAGCCTAGCCGGCAGCGCGCGCCGTCGGCTCCTTTAGAAGGTCACGGGCAACGACTTCAAGCTTCGGCGTCTGCCAACGCCAGCGTGAGTGGACCCGATGGCGTTCTCGACGTCTCGATAGCGGGCTGGCTCATGGTGCACCTTGCTAAGAATGGCCGCGTTGAAGGGGGCGTCAGAATCTCGACGACAGTTGAGCACCCGCCGCTCCCTCAGGTGACGTCGAACCGCGCCATCATCGCGTGATCTTCGTGTTCCAGATTGTGGCAATGGAGCAAGTACCGACCACGAAACTGACTGAACCGCAGGAGCACCAGGACGTCCTCGATGCCATCGAGAGCCACGGTGTCCTTCCACCCACGCTCGTGGGCGAGTGGCGGTTTGCCGTTGCGTTCGAGAATCTGGAAGTGCGCAAGATGCACGTGAGTCGGATGCGGTCGAGCAAGAACGCGCAGCGGCAAGCCGAGCGGTGCCTCGTTCCGGAATCGCCAGAGTTCCACGTCTCCCAGCGCGATCGCCGCGTCGCTGCGGTTCGGATCGAACGGCTTTCCGTTGATCGTCCAGGCGATGGGCGGCAATCCCTCACCGAACCTGAGCCCCGCGCGGAGCGACCACGTGCGAGTGGTGGCCGTCTTGGGTCGCTCCAGAAAGGCGGGGTCGCTGAGACGCGATGGAACGCGGGAGTCGTCGGCCTCGCGCCTGACCACGTCGAAGCGCATGATTTGCGCGAAGGTGGGTTTCTCTGCGACGTTCGTCAGAAACAGCTTCGTTCCAACGTCGTACCGTGAGAAGTCGATAACCACGTCGGCGCGCTCGGCCATCGCGAGCGGGAGCGTGGTAATGAGCACCGGCTGCGAGAGGAGCCCGCCCTCCGTTCCAATGAGCGTGATCGGTTCGGTGCCGTTGAGCGTCAACTGCAAGAGGCGTGCGTTGGATCCATTCAGGAAACGGAAGCGATACTTCCGGGCGGACACCTCCATCTTCGGCCACGGCACGCCGTTGACCAGCATGACGTCGCCCTCGAATCCATTGTGCCGGCCGGTGTCGTACGCGAACGAGCCATCGGCGTTGAACGCACGATCCTGAAAGACCAACGGCACGTCAAACGGTCCACGAGGGAGCGGCAGCGCCAGGTCCTCGTCGTCCTCGATGATGTAAAAACCGGCGAGGCCACGAAAGACGTTCTCGCCGGTCCGGTCCATCGCGTGGTCGTGGTACCACAGCGTGGCGGCGCGCTGGCGATTCGGATAGGTGTACGTGCGCGACGCACCTGGCGTCACCATATCTGTCGCGAAGCCGTCGGAATCAGCCGGCACCGCGCCGCCGTGCAAATGGACAACGGTGTGCGTCGTCAGTTGGTTCGTGTGACGCACCACGGCGGCCCGGTTGCGTCGGACACGAATGGTCGGCCCTGGAAACAGACCCTGGTAGCCCCAGATCGTCGTGGGGCGTCCGGGCAGAATCTCCTGCGCGGCGGCGCGCTGCACAATGTGGTATTCGTCGTGCGCGTCTGATCGCGCGACGGGCTCGAGCACCGGCGGAATCTTCAGCGGCAGGTCGAAACGCGGGACGCCGACCGGACCGATCGACCGCTCCGTCGCGCGGACGGGATCGACCATCATCCGCGCGGCCATCGTCGCGCCCCCGAGAACGCTCAAGCGGAGCGCCGTTCGTCTCTTCATGCGAACCGCCCAGTCGGATCGTGAACAGCGCGGCCGCCGACGATCGCCGGGTCCACGCGAAGCGTCTGAATCTCGTCGATAGGACTGTCGAACGGATCACGACGGACGTCGTAAGTCCCGACCGGGTAGTCCGACCCCGCTCCCAGCAGGGCGCCCTCCGCGCCCGCACGAATCACGCAGTCGGCGAGGCGCGGACGACGGGATCCGTTGGTTGAACCGAACGCGCAGATGCCTCCTCGAGCCTGACGCTCCCGTCTCACAGCTTCCCAACGCTCATCGCCGCCTTCGACGCGAACATGGCCTCCGGGTCGAAGGCCGCGCGGCCACCGACGATGGTCATGACCGGCTTGAGCTCCGGAAGCCGGTCGATCTCGCACGTGATGGGATCGGCACGAAAGGCGACGAGGTCAGCAAACCGACCGGGCGCGAGAGGGCCGAGGCAATTTGGCTCACCCGACAGACGCGCGCCGGCGACGGTCGTGAGGCGAAGGGCGGTCTCCCGGTCGATAGCGTATTCCGGTCCCTGGATGCCCACGGTTTCGGTCTGCCGGGTCACCATCCCCCAGATCGTGCGGACCGGCTCGTAGAAGCCGATCGGGTAGTCGGACCCTGCAGAGAGGTCGGCTCCTTCGTCCAACCAGGCCTTCACAGGCATGATGGGACGCGTACGATCGGGTCCCCATAGCCGCAGGAGGCTGGCGCCGAGCGCGTGCAGCAACGCATGTTGGACGGTAATGTGGACACCCATCCGGATCGCGCGGGCACGCTCGGTTGTATCCGCGAGGAACGCATGCTCGATGACGAACATGCCGGCGGGAAGCCGGGGATTCGCCGTGATGATCCGCTCGTAGATGTCGAGCACCGTCCGAACGGCCCGGTCCCCGATCGCGTGCGTGCCCACCCGCCATCCCCGCTGCACCGCGGCGGTCATGACCGCGAACATCTCTTCGGGATCCCAATTCAGATGGCCGCGAAACGACGCGTCGGTCACGTAGGGCTCGTCGAGCGCGCCGCCCTCTGGACCGCCGTCCATGACGAACTTCAATCCCCAGACCTTCAGCCACTCGTTCCCGAATCCGCTGCGCATCGCGAACCCCTCGATCTGCGCGATCCGCGCGGCAACCGATCCGCTGGGGAACATCAGCAGCATCGGACGGACACGGAGCGACAAGCGGCCTGCCTCAGCAGCGGCCTGGTAGAGCCGCATACCTTCAGGCGACACGACCGGATCGCGGACCGTGCCGATACCCGACGCCGTGAACATTCGGCAACTTTGCTCGACGCCTGCGATTTGCTCCTCGATCGGCAGTGGAGGCACATGCACCAGGGCATACTGCGCGCCGCCTTCGAGCATGCCATCGAGCGTTCCGTCCGCTAGGCGGCCGAGACGTCCGCCGGGTGGATCAGGTGTCGCGGCGGTGATGCCGGACGCCTCGAGTCCACGCGAGTTCAAAACGGCCATGTGTCCGCCACGCCGAAGGATCACGGGGTGATCGCGCGTCGCCAGATCCAATTCCTGCGCCGTGGGCAGCCGGCCCTCGGCGAGCTTCCGCTCATGCCAGGCGTTGGACGTTTGAATCCAGCGTCCGGCAGGAGTCCGCGCCGCCTGCTCGCGAATGAGCGACACGAGCTCGGCCACGGTGCGGGCCCGGTTCACCGGAACGAACGTCGCATTCCGCGTGGCCTCGAGCAGATGGTTGTGGGTGTCATAAAACGCCGGCAACCATGTCAACGTCGGATCGTCGATGACGCAGGTCGTCGGCGTGATAAGGCTGTCGAGGCTGTTCGACTCACGCGCGACCGCCACG
>DATKHR010000074.1:0-1649 GCA_035510155.1 Vicinamibacterales bacterium | reverse complement strand
TCGAGTAGCGTCGACTCGGCAGCCACAGCTCGACACGCGGAGGGAGAGAGAAACGATGCAGACACCCGCACACGCCGCACAGGAGCCCGGACGCTCGGACGACCAGCCGTTGCTCAACCGCGAACTGAGAGCGTGTATGAGAAGGTATTTTCTAACCGGTCAGACGGACCAACATATTTCGCGTCATCGCCAGGTAAATCATGGTCTCATACCAAATTCGGTAATATAGGTCCTCATGGCACAACGAGGGGCTGAGGTCACGCAGCATCTGTCGGCCGACGAACTCCGGCAGCGGTACAAAGCGGCTGAGGATGCGCAGGATGCGCGCCGATGGCAGGTCGTGTGGCTCGTCACGCAAGGGCGATCCACGAAAGAGGTTGCCGAGGTGGCGGGCATCACCCAGCGCAGCGTGCGGCGCATCGTCGCGCGCTACAACACGCTCGGCCCCGCGGGCGTCGAGGACCGACGCCCGCGCAATGCGGGTCGCCGCCGACGGCTCACCGACGAGCAGCACGCCACGCTGCTCACGGCCTTGAAAGGGCGCGCGCCGGACGGCGGGCTGTGGACCGGGCCGAAGGTGGCCGCCTTCGGCCGACAGCAGTTCGGTCTCAGGATGGGAGCGACGCTCGGATGGGTCACGCTCAAGCGCCTGGGCGGCCGCCTCGTCGCTCCTCGTCGTCGCCATCAGAAGGCAGCCGACGACGAGGAGCAGGAGGCATGGAAAGATCGTCTGGCGTGCACGCTTGAGCGCACGCGTCGCGACGCGCTGCTCATCGGGGCCCGGGTCGAAGTCTGGGCGCAAGACGAGGCGCGGCTCGGGCTCAAGCCGGTCGTGCGGCGGGTGTGGCGCTTCGAGCCGGGGCGGCCGCTGGCGCGGACCTGGCACAAGTACGAATGGCTCTACGTCTACGGCTTCGTGCACCCGTCGAGCGGTCGGACGCACTGGCTCATCCTGCCGTGCGTCGACACGGAGTTGATGTCCCTGGCGCTCGAGGAGTTCGCGCGTGAGGTGGGAGCGGGCAGGCGCACACGCATTCTGCTCGTGATCGATCAAGCCGGGTGGCACATCTCGGGCGAGGTGCGTGTGCCGGAGGGGATCGAGTTGGTGCCGCTGCCGCCCTACACGCCCGAACTGCAGCCGGCCGAGCGGCTTTGGCCGCTGCTGAACGAAGCGATCGCCAACGAGGCGATCGCTTCGCTCGATGAGTTGGAGACGGAGCTCTCAACTCGGTGCTGCGCGCTGCTCGCCCGCCCGCAGGAAATTCAAGCCGTCACGAACTACCACTGGTGGCCGAAGGCCGCCTGATGCGGACTGATTCAACCGAACCTGGTATGATCCGAACCCACCACGGCTCGGCCTTTCCGGCCTTGGTCTCCTACTCGAAGTTTGTCGAAGCGAGTAACCGCGTGGGGCGCGAGCTGGCGGGCCTGGTCTCGGAGGCGATCGCGCGCAATCGCGAGGCGAACCCGTACCCGGTGGTCTTTCAGGATTCGACCCCGGTGCCGGTGTGCAAGGTGGTGCGAGCCATTGCCCACAAGACGTTCGCCAAGGGCGCGCGCAAATCCCGCAACCGCTCAGGCTGGTGGTATGGCTTCAAACTCCACGTCCAGTGCGACGAGGACGGCCGCGTCCTCGGCCTGCGCATCAC
>DATKHR010000073.1:0-7234 GCA_035510155.1 Vicinamibacterales bacterium | reverse complement strand
ACTCGACGACGCGACTCGTCTACCTCTGCAATCCGAATAACCCGACCGGCACCCTCACGCGTCGCCGCGACATCGAAGCATTTCTCGCGAAGCTGCCGTCGGACATCTTTGTCATCATCGACGAGGCGTACCACGAATACGTGGGGCCCACCTCCGATTACGCGTCGTTCCTGGAACATCCGGTTGACGATCGACGCGTCATCGTCGTTCGGAGCTTTTCAACGATTTACGGATTGGCGGGTCTGCGCGTCGGATACGCGATCGCCGATTCGCCGACGGCTTCTCTCCTCACATCGTCCGGTCTCGAAGCGGATCTCACGGCGTTGTCGGCGAGGGCGGCGATCGAGGCGATGCACGATCCCGAACACGTCCGGATGAGCGCGGCGCGCAACGCCGACGATCGCCAGGAGTTCTTCAATCAGGCGAACGCCCGGATGCTGCGCGCGATCGACTCGGTGACGAATTTTGTGTTGCTGGACACCGGCGGGCCGGCACGTGACGTGATCGATGGCCTCGCGCGGCACGACATTCTCGTTGCGGGACCATTCGGTGCCGGAAACCGTCACATCCGCGTATCGATCGGCACGCGCGCCGATATGGACGAATTCTGGCGAGCCGCGGATCGAATCCCGATTCGCATGGCGATGTAAAGGCGCCAGGCGAGAACGCTGAGAACCTGGCGTTCCTGGTTTTGGCTCACGGACGGCTAAAGGAGCTCGGCTGTACTCTCGCGAGCTTGAGGGCCGATGTCCGCGACGCCGCGCCGCATCCGCCGTCGTTCAAAAGCGCCGGCACGCTGTTCAGTGAAAAATTGCGCGGAAACACCAGCGGGCTCATCAGGTCGCTGAGTGGATTTCCCGTCCCCTTCGTGTTCGGCCGGCCGCCTCCCTCCTCGATCGTCCACACCGCAGTGAACAGGCGCTTGCCGAACGCCACGAGATCTCGCAGCGGCACGGAATATTCCTCGCCGTCCTGCAGGTGGCGCGGGATGGCCACTTCCCGCCCGATTGGCGATTGCGTCTGGACTGTGGAGAGCGCGCCGGTGCAGAGCACGACGCTGACGACGAACCCGAGGGATAGCCGCATAGAACCTCCCGTGGGAAGAGCCCCGTGGTTGAAGCGTCCCCTGTCAATCGCAAAAAGGTTGTTCGGTTTGTCTTGATCCTGTCGTTGTTGAGGTATAAGGTCCAGCTACTCTAGCCGAACAAGGAGGGGATATGCGAGGAATCTCTCGTCGAGCCTTGCTTCAACGAACCATGGGCGCAGGCGCCGTCCTTGGCTCCGGGTTGTGGGCACCAGGGGTGGCCGGCGCCGACGACGATCACACGAAACAGTGTGGCGTCCCCCTTCCAATCCCGTTCAACCGTCCCGGGCCGTTCGGTCCCGTGCATCAATACTTTCCAGGACCGATCGACGGCTCGGCCTGGCCGACCGACACAACCGGCACTCACCCGGAAGGCCGGGATCCTTCGACGATCACGAATTTCGACGGGTTCGTCGGTCAGGTCGACCTGAATTTCAGCGGGACCGCCCGGGACACCAGGACGGGCGTTGAGGACTTATTCTACAAGTTCCACACGGACTCGCGGTTCATCATCGGCGACTTCATCGCGTCCGATCAGAAACGCCACAAAGGCGCGTTCGCGTTTCTTTGAATCGACAGCATCGCCGCGAGCCAGTTGGGCGCGCATTCGTACGATCCGGGAACGGCGCCAAGCTTCCTGCTGTGGACCATTGAGATTCCCAAGGGCAGCGTCCACGTCGACGTCGATGCCGGGGAGGCGACTCTTGATCTCCATAATGTGTGCAGCCTCTTCGACGCCTTCACGGTGGCGAACAGCCTGAATCCCCTTCACCCCATGGGGCTCGTGACCAGCTTCATGAAGTCCCTGCGCATTGAGTGGAGCGGCATCAAGCGCATGCGGTCGTTTACCAACGGCTCGACGTTCAGAGGCGACTTCGTCGAGACGTCCGCGCGCATCGAGCTAACCATCACCACTCCCGCGACCAAGCCGCCGTTTACGCCGGCGCCTGAGGACGGCTTCGAGTTCGAGGCCGATCCAGCGACGACCATCACGAACTTCGCGCAGATCGGGCATGAAAACAACGGCTCGTTGTTCTGATGTCTTTGAAACAGCGACCAGGAGAGGCCGGCGGACAAACCGCCGGTCTCATGACATCGCGACAATGCCGAGGCGCGCAGTGAACCGATCCACCGAACCCACACCGGAGCGGCGCGAAAACGAGGACAGCCTCCTCGTGCTCGGTCCCGTCGCGCTGCTCGTCGTGCTGTGCGGTCTCTTCTATTACAAGTGGGGGAGCGCGGCCGCGGCGATCGCTGGCGTCCGAGCCACCGGCGGTTGGTCCGGTACGGCCGCCGCGCTCACGACCGGCAATGCCTTATGGGCCTCGATGTTCTACTTCCGGCGGATCTGGATCGCCCTGGCGTTTGGCCTTGTGATCGCCGCGACGGTCCGGGCGTTCGTCTCGCCGCGAAGGGTCGTGGCGCTCTTCGGCCGGGCCCATTCGATTCGATCGCAGGTCGTATGGGGGCTGAGCGGCGCTCCGCTGATGCTCTGCTCGTGCTGTGTGACGCCTGTGTTCCAGAGCGTGTACGAAACCGGCGTCCGCCTTTCCTCCGCGCTGACCTTGATGCTGGCGTCGCCTGGACTGAACCCCGCGGCGCTGTTGCTGACATTTCTCTTGTTTCCAGCGAAGATTGGCTGGGCGCGGCTCGGCGGCGCGCTGGCCGTCGCAATACTCCTGCCCCCGATTCTCGAGCGTGTCTCAGGCCTGTCGCATGCCGCGGCGCCTCTCGTCGGGGATCTGCTCGAGCGCAACGAACGCCCTACAATGCGCGAGGCCGCGTGGTCGTTCGTTCAGGCCCTGGGCGATGTCGCCCTGCGCACGATTCCCTTCATCGTCGTCGGCGCGGTCCTCTCGAGCCTGGTTATGCCGTGGTCCCTCAGGCTCTCGACCGGTGGGCCCGTCGTCGTCGCGTTGGTTGCGGCGCTGGCGGTGGTCGTCGCGCTGCCCACGTTCTTCGAGCTTCCACTGGCTATCGTGCTTGTGAGCGCCGGTTCTCCTGGTGCCGCCGCGGCGATGCTGGTCGCGGGACCAATCGTCAACCTGCCGTCGCTCATGATCCTCGGACGGCAAACGCGACCGAAAGTGGCCGCGGGTCTGGCGGCAGGTGTGTGGCTGATCGCCGTCGTCGCGGGTCTGAGTGTGTCTTGACCGGAGCGGCCCAGACGCTCACGATGCGGTCAAACCCAGAGTGCGAGACACGTCACTTGTAGTGCGCGGCGTCCTTTTCGTTCTCCGTGCAGTAGAGCTCGAGTAAATCGGTGTCCGGCAACAAAACAGCCGGTTGCGTGTAGGTGAACGGTCTCCCGTAGGTATCGGGATCGTCGATGGTGATCTCGATCGACAGATGCCCGAAGTCCCGCCGCCGATAGCGCTCGGTCAGGTGCAGCTGTTCGCCGTGCGGGTGCCCCATCCGATCCAGCCAGCCGGCCTCCCTGAATCCGACGCTCTCAACCACAAGCGTATCGGCCTCCCATCGCCCAACCGAATACCCCATGAACGAAGGGTTCGGATCGCGTGGAAGCGGTCGTCCGTCCATGAAGATCTGCCGGTACGTCGTGTCTTTTTCGTACAGCATGATCATGAGGCGTGGCATCTGAACGATTTTGAAAGCGCTCGGGAACGTACTGATTCCCGGCACTCCCACCGGCACGCAATGTGCCTCTGGCGCGTTTTTTCCATGATCCTGCAGCCGTTCTTTGAAGAGCGTGGCGGCTGCCGGGCGCAGTACCATCTCTTCAGGCTTGAGATCTTTGGCAACGTTGACGAAGTACCGCGGGAAGATCTCGTTCTCGACACCCTCCGGCTTGCCCTGCGGGTCGGGCGCCGCCCGCCAGAGGCCCGAAAGGTCCGCCTTCCCATCCCGAAGCTTCGGCGCGCGCGCCGACATGTCCACTTTTCCATCCTTCGTGCGCGGCGCATCAGACGATGGGTAGGTCAGCCACTGCGCGCCGATCGGCGCTCCAACGGAAAGGGCGGCCATCACCACGATCCCGACGGTCGACTTCATCGCACCTCCTGACTTCCGTGTTTTTCGGCTGATTGCCCCGGCAACGCGCCGGACACTCTCACGGCTGCGAGCTGGACGCTGCCGGCGTAAGCACACCGTGCTTGCGAAGGAACGTCTGAATCGTCTTATAGGCGTTCGCCCGCTGTTCCAGATTGCAGCAGTCGGCGCCGTGCTTTCCGCCGGGGATCGTGAGCAGCTCGTTTGCGACCGCCACGTCGTTGAGGGCTCGCTGAAGCCGCTGCGCCTGCGCGTAGGGGACCGTGGGATCGGCGTCGCCATGAATCGTCAGCACCGGCGGCAGGCCGGCGCGCACGTAGGTCAGCGGCGACACGCGGCGCGCGACCTCCTCCCGGTTGGGGAGGCTGCCGAGCCATGCGACCGCATAGGCGCGCATATTCGCGCCGTCGAGGAGCTCGTTGACATCGGTGATGCCGTACCAGTTCACGACGGCCGCGACCTGTAGATCGTCGGCGCCGGGACACTCACGGTCGAGTCCTGCCGAGGACGGAAGAAAAGCCGTCGTCAACGCGAGGTGTCCGCCTGCCGAATCGCCGGCGACCACGAGCTTCCGGACGTCAATGCCGTACTCCTTCGCGTGGCCGATGACCCACCGCAACGCGCAGCGGCAATCTTCAACGGCGGCCGGCGCGAGCGCAATTTTCGCGAGGCGGTACTCCACATTGACGACGTTGAGGCCCATCGCGAGATACGGCTGAATGGCCAGCGTGCGCCCCTCCTTGGTCCCGCCTGTCCACCCGCCGCCGTGGATGAAGATGACGGTCGGCTGCGGCACCGACGCGGACCGCCGTACGTACAGATCCAGTTTCGCCTCGTACCCGCTGGCGGTGACGTAGGTGATATTAGGAACGATGCGGAAGTCAGTCTCCAACCGCGCAGGCCCGTCGAGGCTCTGGGCGTGTGCAACGCCCACAAAGCTTCCCAGAAGAACAACCGTCCTGAGAGCTCGCGTCATACCCCCTCCTGCACCCTGCGCCGGCAGCGTCGTCTTCCGGTCAGATGCGCGGCTTATTTGCCCAGCCAACGCGCCGGGCGCTTGGCGAGAAACGCGTCCATCCCTTCGGCCGCATCGTCCAGCAGAAGGTTGCACGCCATCGATTCGCTGGCCACGTCGTAAGCATCCGCAAGGCCCCGATCGACCTGCTGGTAGAACGTCGCTTTGCCGATTCGCACGGTCGCCGGACTCCGCGCCAGTATCACATCGGTAAAGTGCGCGACGGCGGCATCGAGCTCGGCGGCGGGGACGACACGATTCACCAGTCCCCATTCGAGCGCGACCTGCGCAGACACGGGCTGCCCCGTAAGCAGCAGCTCCATCGCGCGTTTGCGGCCGATGTTGCGGCTCACGCCGACGGCGGGTGTCGAACAGAACACGCCGATGTTGACGCCCGGCAGCGCAAAGGCGGCGGTGTCGGCCGCGACGGCGAGGTCGCACATCGAGACGAGCTGACAGCCTGCCGCGGTGGCGATGCCCTGCACGCGCGCAATGACAGGCTGCGGCAGGCGCGTCAGCGCCAGCATCATGCGGCTGCAGTCGTCGAACAGCCGCCGCTGCCATGCCTTGTCGCCCACGTGGGCCCGCATCTCCTTGAGGTCATGGCCGGCGCAAAAGCCGCGGCCATTGGCGGCAAGCACCACGACACGCACGCCGGGATCGGCCGCAATCGCGTCCAACTCGGCTTGAAGCGCAGCGATCATCGCGGAGGACAGTGGGTTGAATCGCTCCGGACGATTGAGCGTCACGCGCGCCACACCCCCGTCCCTGGCCGCGAGGAGCAACGCGTCGGTGGCAGGCACATCGGCAATCATGGGGGCTCGCTCCTACGTGGTCGCTATCTGGGGAATCAGCGTGCCGAACACGTCGGTCAGCCGCATGTCGCGCCCGTTGAACCGGTAGGTCAGCTTCTTGTGGTCCAACCCGAGCAGGTGCAGCATGGTGGCGTGCAGGTCGTGATAAGAGATGGGCTGCTCCGCGGCCTTGTAGCCGAACTCGTCGCTCGAGCCGATCACCTGGCCGCCTTTGATCCCTGCGCCCGCCATCAACACCGTCTGCGCGCCCGGATTGTGATCGCGCCCGACGCCGCGCTGTGAAATCGGCATGCGGCCGAACTCCGAGTGCACGATGACGAGCGTGGTGTCGAGCAACCCGCGGGCCTTCAGATCCGTCAGCAGGCCGGCCATCGGCCGATCGGTCTCGGCGGCGTGCTGGGTATGGTTGGCCTTGATGTCGTCGTGCGCGTCCCAGGTGTCCGTGTTCTGGTTGCCGACGCCTCCGGCATAGATCTGCACGAAACGCACGCCGCGCTCGACAAGGCGGCGCGCCATGAGGCACTGCCGCCCGAACGGCTCGCTGATCGGATCGCCGAGCCCGTACAGGTTCTTGGTCGCCTCGGATTCACTCGCCACGTCCACGGCGCCCGGCGCGCACCCCTGCATGCGGTAGGCGAGCTCGTACGAGGAGATGCGTGCCGCAAGCTCGGTGTTCCCAGGGAACTTCTGCATGTCGAGCTCGTTCAGCTTCGCCAGCGCATCGAGCCGCGCGCGCTGATCCTCGGGCGTGAGGCTGGCCGGCGGCTTCAGGTCGACGATCGGGTCTCCCGTGGAGCGAAAGAGCGTGCCCTGATACGCCGCCGGAATGAACCCGGCGCTCCAGTCGTTGGGGCCGCCGAGCGGACCACCGCGCGCATCGGTCATCACGACGTAGGCCGGCAGGCTCGAGGCCGTCGATCCGAGACCGTAGGTGACCCATGAGCCGACGCTTGGAAATCCGAGATTAATCTGCCCAGTCTGCATCTCGTAGGTGCCCTGCACGTGGTCGTTCGATCGCCCATAGACCGAGCGGAGGAACGCGATCTCGTCGACGTGCCGGCTGAGATGCGGGAAGAGATCCGCCACCTCGATGCCGCTCTGCCCGTGTTTCGTGAAACCGAAGGGGCTCGGCATCAGCGGTCCGGGAAACCCCTGCCGCACGATCACATCGCCTTGCACCTTCCCGTCGATCGGCTCGCCTGCGTACTTCGCCAGCGCGGGCTTCGGATCGAACGTATCCACCTGGCTCCAGCCGCCGCCCATGAACAGGGAGATCACCGCGGTCGCGCGCGGCTTGAAATGCGGCGGCCT
>DATKHR010000072.1:0-7200 GCA_035510155.1 Vicinamibacterales bacterium | reverse complement strand
TGCCGGCGGATGCTGCGCTCGTGGTCAAAGGCGACCTGACTCCGTCGCCATTGCTCCTCGATCAGGCTCAAGCCTTGCGGCGCTCGATCAGCGAGCGGCCGGACATCGAGGTTGCCCGAGCCGAGATGGCCGCGGCGAGCGCGATGGTGAAGAAGGAGCAGGCCGAAGGCCGCTGGGATGCCAGCGTCAGCGTGGGCTATCAGCGACAAGATACCGGCTTCAACCTGAACGGCCTGACGGCCAGCGGCCAGACTCGGCCGATCCAGGACGTCTTCCACTACTTCGGAGGTGCCGTCAACATCACGCTGCCGGTACGCAATGGCAACGAAGGGAATATCGCCGCCGCGCGAGCCGCCGAACGCGCGGCGGAGCGCCGCGTGGAATTCGCGGTATTGATGGTGCGGCAGGAGGTGGCTGCTGCCTTCACGCAGTACGACGCGGCCCAGCGGTCGCTCCAGCTGTATGAACGCGGAGTGCGCGACGTCGCGGGCCGCAACCTCGACGTGGTGCGCAGAGCCTACGATTTGGGGCGCGGCTCGCTGCTCGACGTCGTCGCGGAGCAACGACGGTATATCGAGATCGAGAACGGCTATACGGACGCGCTCAAGCAGGTCTACGACGCATCAGTGGATATCGAGCGCGCGGTCGGTATCGCTGGCCGCTGACGGGGATGAGCATGGAGCGCGATGAGGAAGAGATCGCTGAAGGACGGGTGCGCCGCGGGGAGCTGCGCCATCCGCTTCGTCGGCGCCTCTGGCGAGCGCTGCTCGGTCTCGCCTTGGTCGCGGCGGGTCTCGCGGCAGGTGTCGTCTGGAGCGAGCGGCACGGCACGCCAAAGCAGACGCCTTCAACCGGGTCGACAACGCCTGGCGCGATGCCCGCGATGCCGGGGATGCCGGCCAAGGCTGCAGCGCCACCGGGCGACGAACCGGTCGAAGTGTCGTTGACTCCCGAGGCAGTCGAACGGGCGGGCATCAAGACGACGATCGTCGGGACGCAGACCAGGGCGTCGGCGATCACCGTGCCGGGCACTGTGACGACCAATGCCTACCGTGATACCAAGGTCAACTCACTGGTCGGTGGAGTCGTGCGGGAAGTGTCCGTTGATCTCGGCGCGAGCGTCACCCGCGGCCAGCCGCTCGCCGTCGTGTTCAGCGCCGAGCTGGCCGAGGCACAGATGAAGTATCGGTCGGTCCAGGCCATGTTCGAGGCGGACCATCAGAAGCTCGTCCGCACCGAGAAGCTCGTCGCGCTCGGTGCCGCGAGCCGCCAGGAGCTCGAGGAGGTGACGGCAGCCCACGCGGGGCACTCGACAGAAGTGGCTTCAGCGCGGCAGCGTCTGCTCTTGCTCGGGCTCTCCGCCGAACAGGTTGCCGGGCTGACCGATGCCTCGCACGTCGTATCGGACGTCGTCGTCCGTGCGCCTGGGGATGGGGTAGTCATCGCACGGAGCGTGAATCCCGGTCAGGTGGTGGGGGCGGCTCAGGAACTCTTCGTCGTCACCGACCTACGCACCGTATGGGTGATCGGCGATCTCTACGAAAAGGATTTTGCAAGCATCAAGGTCGGATCGCCCGCCACGATCGCGATTCCATCTCGGCCCGGCGCGATCTTGAGCGGGCGAGTCGCGTACATCGATCCACGCGTGGATCCGGCGACCCGGACCGCGAAGGTTCGTGTGGAAGTGCCGAATCGCGGAATGGAGCTTCGCCTCGGAATGTACGTCACGCTCGACTTTCGGACTGGCGCGGGCGTTCAGAGCATCGTGGTGCCGCGCGAGGCGGTTCAGGCGGTCGGTGACCGAAACGTCGTCTACGTGCCGGTCGAGGGTGACGACGGACGCTTCGCGGAGCGACCCGTCAAACTCGGCGCGGTCATGGGCGATTCGGTGCAGGTGCTCGAGGGCGTGAAGACCGGCGATCGCATTGTCACAACCGGCAGCTTTTTCTTACGGGGCGAGGCCGCACGGAGCCGATCCGGCGGATAGGCGTTCAGCCCCACGCAAGCCGCGAGGCGTAGGAGTCCATCATCCCGCGGTGACCGCGATGCCCCGGTAGAGATAGCTGAACACCCTTGGACCGTCTCCGTAGCCACTGTCCAACGTGAGCGCGTGGAACCCCGAGTCCGCCAGGAGTGCGGCGATGGGACGGTTCAGATGACACCCGCCCGCGACGCGAGCCCAGAGCGGCGTGAGCCTGTCCTGCCACCGGCTGACTGCGGGGTCGGGCGAGCGCCCATGCTCGATGAACAACAGCCGACCTCCCGGGCTCAGCACCCGCCTCATCTCGGCCAATGCGGCGGACACGTTGGGGATGCTGCACAGCGTCCATGTCGTCAGGATCGTGTCGACACACCGATCGGCGAGCGGAAGTTTCTCCGCGGACGCCGTCACGTAGTGAATAGGGAACGCGGAGGTCACGAGGCGCCGCCGCCCGATGCGCCAGAGCTCTTGCGAGGGATCGACCCCGACCAGGCACCGGAGGTCCGAGGTGTAGTAGGGAACGTTGAGCGCCGAGCCGATGCCGATCTCGAGCACGCGGCCGGCGGCCAGCGGCACGAGCCGGGCTCGCTCCGCCGACTCGGCCTTGTTGCGCATGACGAGATCGATGAGGCGCGGCAGGATGAACCGGTCCCACACCAACATGATGTCAACGACCTTTCACGAGACTCATCATCCCGTGAGCGGCGAACTCCACGACGGCTGACCCCATAAGCGCGCCGGTGTTACTACGCGGCTGCCGAAGCGGCTATCGGCCGAGAGCTGATGGGTTCCTCGCGAATGAGGAGCGTCAGCGCGCTACCAAGAAACGCCACCACGGCGGCCGAGACGAACGCGCTGGTGTAGGTGCCGCTCCACTCGAAAGCCCATCCGGCGATCGCGGCCCCGAGCGCGGCCCCGACCTGGTGCGCGAAGAAGATCCAGCCCGACAGCTCGCCGACCGAGTATCGGCCGAAGATGTTCGCGGTGAGCGTCGTCGTCGGGGGTACCGTCGAGAAGTAGTTCAGCCCGAAGATCGCCGCCCAGATCTGGAGCGAGGGGGCATTCCAGACGTAGGGCAACAAGAGCAGCGACACTCCCCGCAAGAGATAAAACGTCGCCAGCGGCCCGCAGCGCCCGAATCGATCGCAGATCCAGCCGGAGGCAATCGTCCCGGCGACGTTCATCGCGCCCATCACTCCGAGCGCCATAGACGCCTGGATCTCGGTGAAGCCGTGCTCGAGCGCGTGCGGCATGAAGTGAGTGAGGATCATCCCGATGGAGGTGTATCCGCATGCGAACTGCGTGGCCATCAAGAGCCAGAGCTGCGGAGCCCGAAGGGCGTCCGTGAGCGCGACGCGTCCGGCGCGCTGCTGCGCGGCGGCCTCGATCGATGTGCGGAGTGGCCCGCTGGCACCGTACGGTTGGAGACCGCGCTCTTCCGGTTCGTTTCGAATGAATCCGGCGACCACTGGGAAGACGAACACGAGTAGCCCGAGACCGAGCACGAGATGGCTTGCCCGCCAGCCCTGATCGAGGGTGAGTACGGTGGCGAGAGGAATGATGCCGAGCTGGCCGACAGAAATCGCAGCACCGGCGAGGCCGATAGCCAGACCGCGGCGCGCCTCGAACCAGCGCGCGATCACGGTCGAACCCGCGGTGAGGCCCGCACCGCCGGCGCCGACGGCCATCAGGATCCCCGCGGTCACGTACATGTGCCAGAGCTCGCGGACGAACGCCGTGCTGATCGTCCCCACGCCTAGGATCACGATCGAGAGTGCGATCACGCGACGCGGCCCCCACCGATCGGCGAGGCGTCCCGCAAGCGGACTGACCGTGCCGAGGAGCAGCAACGACACCGCCGCGACCTCGGAGAGCGCCGTCCGAGACCACCCGAATTCTGCCTCCATCGGCTTGACGTAGACGCCGAACGCCGTGCGGACGCCGGAGGCGGTCATCATGGAGAGCGCGGCGGCCGAGAGAACGAGCCAGGCCGGATGGATGCTGGAGCGTGTCACGTCGCGCGGATGCTATGCCTCGGCGCGATTCTTGGCAAGTGCCATTCGCTTCGGCCGGGTGCGTTTACCGCGTGCGCGGTAGACTGCCCATGTCGCAAGTTGTGCGACTCAAAAGGCTCAACGAGTGGAAACTTCGCCTCCATCGTGGATCTTCCACCGTGACTTCATGACCGACGAAGGTGTCGTTGTCCTCGGCATCCCGATCCCATCCTCCTCGCCGATATTCCTCGGCATTGTGGCGGTCCATGTCGTTGCGGGACTCGTGTGCACCATTGCGGGGATCGCCGCGATGGTGGCCCCTAAACGCGCCGGTCGCCATCCGGCTGCAGGCGCCGTCTACTACTGGAGTCTGTTCGTGGTGTTCTTGTCCATGGCAGCCCTCTCCGCTCTTCGGTGGCCACACAACACACACCTGTTCGTGCTCGGTGTTCTGTCATTCGCCGCTGGAACGATCGGACGAGCGGCGAGACGGCGGCTAGGGTGTCCTGAGTCGCATTAGTGTTGACACTTCCACCGACAAGAAATGAGGGCCATCTGCCCTGTCTGTCCCAGAGTGGGAACCGGTCAAGGAAACCACTTTTGGACAGGAGGACCGATGACCCTCGACGAGAGCATACAAGGGATGCGGCTGCAGGTCATTCGTCGCGCGAGCCAGATCGGAGTCAGCGCGGCCTGTGCGGAGGCCGGCATCTCCCGCACGCTGTTCTACCGGTGGCAGCAGCGCCTCAGCCGGTACGGGGTGGACGGCCTGCATCCGCGTCGGCTGCGGGCGCGGCCGGGCCGCCCACCGCAGTTGCCGGCCCAGGTCGAGCGCCGGTTGCTCGCCGTCGCGATCGCCGAAGCGACCTGGGGGGCGCAGCGGCTGGCGGCGTACGCGCAGCGGCTGTGGCGGCTGCGGGTGGCCGCCAGCACGGTACAGCGACTGCTGCGCCGGCACGGGTTGGCTACCCGGCGGCAACGCTTGCTCGTGCTCGAGCACCACAGTGCGCGCGACGCCGGGCTGCTGACCCAACGCACGCGGCAGATGCTCTGGCGGCTGCGGCACGGGCAGACACGGCACGTCGAGGCCGCGCGGCCCGGCGAACTGGTCTGCTTGGATACGTTCTCCATCGGCAAGCTCAAGGGCGTCGGCAAGGTGTGGCAGGTCACGGCGTGCGACGCCGCGAGCTCGTACGGCGTCGCCCGGATCCTGCCCGAGCTCTCGGCCGCCGCGGTCGCGAGCTTCTTGCGCACGGTTGTTGTCCCGGCTGTCCGCCAGGCCGGGTGGTCGGTGGCGCGGGTGCTCACTGATGGCGGCGGCGAGTTCAAAGCCGAGTTCGCCGCGGCGTGTGCGGCGCTGGGGATCCGCCACACGCGCATCAGGCCGCGCCACGCCTGGACCAACGGCTTCGTCGAGCGCTTGCAGCAGACGATTCTCACTGAGCACTGGCGCGTGGTCTTTCGCCGGCACTACTTCACCAGCCGGGCGACGCTCGATCGCCGCCTGCACCGCTTCATGCAGTTCTACAACTTCGAGCGACCTCATCATGGCTACCGCGTCCGGGGCCGAACTCCGGCGACAATCTTCCACGGCGCCATGGCGGCGGCCCGCTGAGCTCATGCACCGCTCTGGGCCGGTGAAAGTGTCAACACCAATCCGAACCTGGACGCTCTAGGTGCTAGAAATCGAGGCGAACCTGTCATGAGGGCGGGGCGTGGAAAGGCAGGCGGGCGGACAACTTCCCGATTACGATATGCAAAAAGATCGGGGACGGGTGCGTAACGTTTGCTCCACGTCTCCGGGGTGGTAGCGGACCAAGTCTCTGGGCGCTGCGCACCTGACTCGACTCCTGGTCCGGCGTCGGGCACGTCGCCGCCGGGATGCACCGGCAGGGCTTCGACCTCCAGTTGACGCAGTATGACGAGCGTGGCTGGCGCGCGACCTTCTACACGACCGGCATGGAGCACTCGCCTACGAGCGCGACCGGCACCGCGTGGAAGCGCACGCCGTGGCGCGCGACGCGGCGGGCGGCGTGGGACGTGTTGGAGAGCGCAAGCCGCCAATAATTCACATCTGCTAGACTCCCGCCAGCCGTCTCCCACCGAGGTGTCCCATGCGGCGGATCAGGCTCACCGTCGTTTTGTCCCGATACACCGTCCGTGCTTAGGTGCGATCGAATAGCGAATGCTGGGGTCTTTTTCGAGGGCCCACTCGGCGAACCGCGAATCACTAAGAAGGAGCGGGATGTCGACGACTCTTGGCGGCGGCGATAAGGGTGGTACATGGGGTCCGCGGGACGTCGCCGAAGCGTGGGATCGGGGCGCGGGGGCGCGGGCCCAGGCCTTCGGGGCAGCGACCGAGAGGATGCTGGAGCTCGCCGACGTGACTCGAGGCGCTCGCGTGCTCGACATCGCCGCGGGGGCGGGCGATCAAGCGCTTATGGCGGCGCGGCGTGTCGGCCCGACTGGCTACGTGCTCGCGACTGACATCTCATCCAGCATGGTGGACCTCGCAGCGGCGGCGGCCCGCCGGGCTGGCCTGACTAACGTTGACACCCGTGTCATGGACGCTCAGAGGCTTGATATCGATGCGGAGTCGTTTGATGCGGTCATCTCCCGGTTTGGCCTAATGTTGATTCCCGACCCAAACAAGGCGTTGACCGAGATCCGACGAGTGTTACGAGGCGGCGGAAAGGTCGCCGCCATTGTGTTTTCGACCCCCGACCAATGTCCGTACCTGTCGATTCCTCACGCTATCGCCCGGCGCGTCGGCCGACTTGCGTTATCGACAGAGCCCTTTGGGGAGTTCCGGCTCAGCGGTCCCGGGGTTTTGGAAGAAGTCTACGGGAGCGCTGGATTTCATGATGTGGCGGTTCACCAAATCCCCACGCGGCGGACGTTTCCATCTGTGACTGCAGCAGTCGAATACGCGAAGGCCTTACCAGTCCGCGAACTGATGGCTCAACTCAGCGAAAGCGAACAAGGGCAGGCGTGGGCTGAAATCGAAGTGGCATTGCGCCAGTTCGACGGGCCCAATGGGTATGACTCGCCGTGCATGTTACTCATCGCGGTTGGGAGGAAGTAGTGAGACTCAGTGTTGGTGCGGGCGGACCAGGTGATCGAGTAAGCGTGCTCGACCTAGTGAATTGGATGTCAGCAGCTTTGCGGAGATTCAGGGAGAGTTCGTACGGCGGGTGCACGCGATGGTGTATTGCAGCTGCGCCA
>DATKHR010000071.1:0-5087 GCA_035510155.1 Vicinamibacterales bacterium | reverse complement strand
TCTGTCCTCGCAAACTGTGTGCTCACGCGCCTTGTGCGCGTATGAGTGAGTTGCGTCGTCAGCTCGTCGGCCCATCGAACATCTATGTGTGCTCGAGTGTGTTTCTGAACACACCTTGTTTGGCGACGTTGTTCCCGTGGATGCGGCCTCGCACCGCTGAGCTGCGGCTCTCGCCAGGAGATTCATCAAAACCGCGTCCGCATCAGGGTTGGCGAGGCACGTGCATTCGCCGGGCGGCGCGCGGTGCCGAACCGCCCTAGTCGCCAAGATGCGAAGGTTGGGATCTCACGAGACACAGCGTGCGACGTGGACGCCTGGCTGTCACCGGATCGACAGCAACATGCTGCGATCCCGCACGCACCACTTCTGATTTCGCGAAACGAGGTCGGCGGGAGCCTGGCAAGACTTTGGATACAAGCCTGTCCGATATGAAAACCCGAGACTTCTTCGATCAGCAGGACCGTGACCGACCTGACGCTCGGTTCTACTGGCCTCTTTGTTGGCGTGCGCGGCGAGCCGTCGGCGGCCCCGGCCTGCGCTGAGCTCGCCAACGGTCCGCACGGTATGCTCATCAAGTGGTCGGCAGGCAACGTCAGCCCGACGCTGACGCACAGGAAGTTCGAACATCACAACTGGGGAGGTGAGCAGTGGGCCTGTCGTGGCAGCAAGGACCCCTCTCGACGGGAGCGATCGGCCGGTTCCTCGTGCCTGAACCGCTGCCGAAGCGACTGTTGTATGTCGAGCCGCTGCGGCGGCGGATGCGCGTACGCTTTGGGGGAGCCTGGATCGTCGATAGCGATCGCGCGCTTTTGCTCTTCGAGCCTGGCCGCTATCCCGTGGCGTATTTTCCGGAGACCGACGTGTCCGCGAACGCGCTGCAGCGCGCGGAGCAAACGACCCGCCACGACGACCTCGGGCCCACCGCGTGGTACACCGTGCGGGGCGGCGAGCGCAGCGCGCCGCGAGGCGCCTGGCAGCACGTCGATCTGCCTGACTGCGCACGGGACCTACACGGCCGGGTCGCATTCGCGTGGCGGGCGATGGACGCGTTCTACGAAGAGGACGAGCGGATCCTTGGCCACGCCGCCGATCCGTACCACCGCATCGACATCCGTCAGACCTCCCGTCATCTCATCGTCCGGAACCACGATCAGGTTGTGGCCGACACGAACCGGCCGGTCGTGCTCCACGAGTCCGGCTTCGCGCCGCGTTGGTACGTGCCTCGCGCCGACGTCGACCAGCCGGCGCTGACCGCGGTAACACAGCAGACGTTCTGTCCGTACAAGGGCCTCTGCAGCTACTACGATATCGGCGAGGCGCATCGGGCCGCGTGGTCCTACCGCGAGGCGTATTCCGAGGTTTGTCGCATCTCCGATCTCGTGTCGTTCGAGCCCGACATCGTGTCGGTCCAACTGGACGGCGCCGTGCTTCGGCTCGAGTCGGGGCAGACGGTGATTCCGCACGGCCCGGATCGGGATCTCACCGCCGACGAGGCTCGTCGCCGGTCGTAACACTCCGATGGCGCGACTGCTCTCGGTCAACGTCGGACTCCCGCGCGACATCGCCTGGAACGGACGCACCGTACACACCGCGATTTACAAGGATTCGGTGGCCGGTCCGCGCCGCGCCGGGCGATTGAATCTCGACGGCGACGGACAAGGCGATCTCTCCGGACATGGCGGGGAACAGCGCGCAGTGTACGTGTATCAGATCGAGTCGTACCGGCATTGGCAGAAGGCGCTGCAGCGGACCGACTTTCGCTACGGGCAGTTCGGCGAGAACTTCACCACCGAAGGACTGGCCGACGATACCGTGTGCATCGGCGATCGGTATCGCATCGGCGGCGCGCTGTTCGAAGTGACGCAGCCGCGCGTCACCTGCTATCGACTCGGCATTCGGATGAACGAACCACGCATGGCAGCGCTGCTGACGTCGAGCGGACGCCCCGGCTTCTACATGCGCGTGCTGCGCGAAGGCGAGGTGGCCGCTGGCGACGAGATCGTGAAGGTTGCCGAGGCGACGGAGCGCATGACGGTCGCCGAGATCAACGCGCTCCTCTACTCGCCGCGTCACCCACGCGATCGACTGGAGAGTGCGTTGCGGATCGACGCGCTGTCGCCTGGCTGGCGCGCGTCGTTCGAAGCGCTGCTGCACAACGCCGGCGCCGTTAGCACCGGCAACGCGGGACTCATGCCTAGCGCCGCCGCGCATCCTGCGGCACCGGGCTTCCGTCCGCTCGCGGTCACGACGGTCGATCGCGAGTCAGCTGACGTCCTGTCGCTGACAATGCGCAGCCGTGACGATCATCCATTGCGGACGCCTCTTCCCGGTCAATACGTGGTCCTGCGGCTGCAACTGCCCACGCCGCTCTTCCGCAGCTACTCGCTCTCGGGTCCGCCGTCAACGGAACGTTACCGCATCAGCGTGAAGATCGAGCCGAACGGCACCGCCGGCATTTATCTGCGCGATCGCATCCGGGTCGGCGATGCGATCGACGTCAGCGCGCCACGCGGCACGTTTACGCTGCAGCCCGGAGGCCGGCCGGTCGTCCTGATCAGCGCCGGCATTGGCGCGACGCCGGTGCTGGCGATGTTGCACGCGCTGGCGGCGGCCGGTTCGCAGCGCGAGGTCCTCTGGCTGCACGGCGCGCGCGATGGACAGCATCATCCGTTTGCCGCCGAAGTCCGCCGCCTTATGATCGCACTCGCCCGCGGCCGTGGCTTCGTGTGCTTCAGCAGGCCAGGCGCGGACGACGCGGTAACGAAGAACTTCGATGCCGCTGGACGCGTTTCACAATCGACCTTCGATGATGCGCGAGTGCCGCGTGACGCCGACGTCTATTTGTGCGGACCGATTCGCTTCATGACCGAAATGCAGGGAGCGCTCGCCGCCTACGGTGCCGCGCCCGAGCGAATCCATCTCGAGCACTTCAACGGCAGCGAATCGACGACGCCCGGCATCGTCGGCGCCGCGATGCCCGCGCCGCATCCCCCCCATGGCGATGCAGCAACCGGCCCGCTGGTGTCGTTCGCGCGCAGCGGCATCGCCGCGCACTGGAACTCGTCATCGCATCAGAGCCTCCTCGAGTTGGCCGAAGCCTGCGATGTGCCCGTCCGGTGGTCATGCCGAACCGGCGTGTGCCACACCTGCGAGAGCGGTCTCGTTTCGGGCGCGGTGGACTACCAGCCGGAGCCGCTCGACTGCCCCGCCGACGGCAATCTCCTCGTGTGCTGCGCACGACCACTGCGCGACATCGTCATCGATTTGTGAGGTCCTTCGCGATGAACACGAACACGAGCAGTGGTAACAGAATCGCGGTGCAGCCTGGCACTTCGCGAACACGGATGAAACAACATCGTGTGCCAGATCCGCAATGATTAGAGCTATAAGGACGATTGACGCGCGCTGCCATCCAGTGAAAAACGCGAAAAATCGACTGGGTCAAGCGGCGGGCGCTGAAGCCCGGACCGCGGGGCCTATCACTGTCAGCGCCGCGCGGCGGGTTGGCGACATCCTCAAGTGTGTCGCGGACTTCGGCACGGCAAAGTCCAGCCAACGTTCCGGCTTTTCATGTGAATCACCACGGCAGAGAGGAGATGCCGGACGCTGTAGGTCACATTTCGACAGCGGTTCGCCGCCGATCCGCGTGTGACCTATATGTGACCTACAGATCCGAAAAGTGGTCGGCGGCGGGATTCGAACCCACGACCCCCTGCGCCCAAGCGCCATGTTTTGCGTTGTCCCGCGAGTCTGCAGCGCCTATGCGGCTTCCCGTGGATGCACGTCTCGCTTAATCCGGCCCGCTACCACCCGAGTCGCTACTTCGAGATCGTACGCCGCCTGCAGATTCATCCAGAACTGCGGCGTCATGGAAAAATAGCGAGCCAGTCGCAGCGCGGTGTCAGCCGTGATGGTGCGGCGGCCATTGACGATCTCGCTCATTCGCGTGACTGGCACGCGGAGGTCGCGAGCGAGACCGTTGATGCTTAGCCCGAGCGGCCTCATCAGATCCTCACGCAGGATCTCGCCGGGGTGCACCGGTGGAAGCCGGCGTGCTGTTGCCATCATTCCTCCTTTCGCTAGTGATAGTCGACGATCTCCACGGCGTCGGCATCACCATCGTGCCACACGAAGCAGATGCGGTACTGATCGTTGACCCGAATGCTGTGTTGACCACGACGATCGCCCGCAAGCGCCTCCAGCCGGTTACCGGGAAACGCCGCCAGATCCCGAAGCTCGCGAGCCGCATGGAGTTGTTGCAGCTTGCGTTGCGCAGTCCGTGCCACCTTCTGCAGACGTCGGTTGAACCGCCCCGAGAAGAGCGCCTCGGTTTCGGAATCCCTGAACGACCGAGTCACTCGAGAATCAGGGTATAACGCATCACGTTATACGTCAAGCAGGATGGCGGGGTGCCAGCGCGGGTTGGTTCAGCGGACGACAACAATTGTGGTACGCCAAAAGGCCGCCCGGCCGCTGCCCGGATCGAGCACCGTCAGCTGGCATTCGTACTCTCCGGGCTCGATGTCCGTCACTGACGCCGTAAACCAGCTTTTCCCTTGCACTTCTACAAGACCTCCGCCATGCTTCCTATAGAAGCAAACAGGGAAACCATGTCACTCATTGATCTCCCGCAGGGGACCCTTGACCTCCTCATCCTCCGCACCCTCTCGCTCGAGCCCCAGCACGGATGGGGCATTTCCGAGCGCGTGCAGCAAGTGTCGAGCGAGGTCCTCTGCATCCAACAAGGCTCGCTCTATCCTGCCCTCCATCGGCTGGAACGGCGCGGATTGATCAAGGCCCGCTGGGGCGCATCGGAGAACAATCGTCGCGCCCGATACTACGAACTCACCAGGGCAGGCCGCAAGCAGCTCGAAGCCGAAACCGGTCTTTGGAAGCAGTTAACCGTCGCCGTCAACCAGGTGCTCGGCGAAGCCTGAGGATTACCATGCTCAGCGATCTGATCTTCCGTCTCCGAGCGCTCCTCCGCGCCAAGTCGATGGATGCCGGCCTCGATGAGGAACTCCAGTTCCACCTCGATCGCCAACTCGAAAAGTATATTCAAACGGGCCTCTCGCCCGAGGAAGCAC
>DATKHR010000070.1:0-31788 GCA_035510155.1 Vicinamibacterales bacterium | reverse complement strand
TGGGTCAGGGGTTTCTCATCGCCGCCCTCGGCCTGGCGAGCGGGATTGCTCTTGCGGTCATGGCGATGGTCGTCGTGTCGCGGCTCCTGCCTGATGTCATGAGTGGTCTGTTGTACGGCGTTCATGCCTCGGACCCCCTGTCGTGGCTCGGCGCAGCGGCGATTGTGCTCTCGGTTTCGGCGTGCGCGAATCTCGTTCCCGCCTGGCGCGCCGCGCGTGTGCCCCCCTCCGAAGCTCTCCGAACCGAGTAAGACGGCGCGAACGCGAACCTTCGAGCTGATATGCTCGTCTACGTTCGTGTGATGTCAGATTTCAGAGTAGGACTGCGCCTGTTGTGGAAAGACAAGACGTTCACGTTGACCGCCGCGTCGACGCTGGCGCTCTGCATCGGCGCGAACACGGCGCTGTTCTCCGTGGTTCACAACGTCCTCCTCCGGCCGCTTCCGGTGCCGGAGTCAGAGCGGATTCTGATGACGAGCAATGCCTACCCGAAGGCCGGGGCACCGGTACTGGGCTATTCAGGCGTTCCGGATTATTACGACCGTTTGCGTGATGTGACCGCCTTCGGGGAGCAGGCGCTCATCGGAATGCGCAGCCAGACGATTGACACCAACGGCACGCCGACGCGGGCCCGGGCCATGCAGGTCACGCCGTCGTTTTTCCGCCTTGTCAGGGTGCCGCCCCTGGTCGGCCGGACGTTTTCCGACGAAGAAGGGGAGATCGGTCGCGAAAAGAAGGTCGTGTTGAGCTACGGATTATGGCAGTCCGCGTTTGGCGGCGACGCGCAGGCGGTCGGCCGGGACCTGCGCATCAACGATCAGCCGTACGCGATTGTGGGCGTGATGCCGCGCGACTTCGTGTTCCTTCAGCCCGAGACGCTGCTCTGGATGCCGGCAGCGTTCACCAATGAGCAGAAGAGCGACGATCAGCGCCACAGCAACAACTGGATGAACATCGGCCGTCTGAAGCCCGGCGCGACGGTTCAGCAGGCGCAGGCGCAGGTCGACGCGCTGAATGCCGCAAACCTGAAGCGCTTCCCGCAATACAGCGAGCTGCTCATCAATGCCGGCTTTCACTCCCCTGTCGTAGGCCTCCAGGACTTTCTCGTGCGCGATGTGAAGCCGATCCTCTATTTGATGTGGGGGGGCGCGCTGTTCGTTCTGCTCATCGGGGCTCTGAATGTCGCCAACCTCGTGCTCGTGCGTTCGCGGGCGCGGAGCAGGGAGCTTGCGACGCGCCTGGCGCTCGGCGCGGGACGGTCGCGCGTGGCGCAGCAGCTCATCATCGAGAGCGCGATCCTCGCGATGGTTTCTGCCGCCGTGGGACTGCTCGTTGGTGACGTCGCGCTCCAGTTGCTGGGGCGAATCAATATTCAGGACCTGCCGCGTGGACACGAGATTCGCCTTGACGGCGTCGTCGTGGCCTACGCGATCGGGTTGGCGGCCGCGATCGGTCTGACACTCGGTCTGATACCCGTCGTCAGCGTGTTGCCCGCCGCCCCGGTGTCCCCAAGGCGGCACCGGCGTTGGGGTGGAAGCGGAGAAGAAAGCCCGGGAGCCCTGACCCGGCGGCCGCATTGGGGTGGTGATCTTGCGGCGGTCCTGCGCGAGGAGGGGCGCAGTGGGACGAGCGGGCGCGGCGCCCAAACGCTGCGACGTGTGCTCGTCATCGCGCAAGTGGGGTTTGCCTTCGTGTTGCTCGTGGGAGCGGGGCTGCTGTTTGCGAGCTTCAGGCGCGTGCTCGCCGTCCATCCCGGGTTCAACCCCAACTCCGTCCTGACGGCGGCGATCAATCTTCCGCGCACGCGGTACCCCGACGACGCGTCCCGCGTGCGGTTTCAGAACGAGGCGTTGCGGAGGCTGCGTGGCTTGCCTGGTGTGACGACGGCGGGCGCGACCGATTGGATCCCACTCAGTGGGAACAGCAGCGACAGCGTCATCTTGGCAGAGGGGTATCAGATGAAGCCGGGAGAATCGGTCATCTCGCCGTCGACGGCCGACGTGACCCCCGGGTACTTCGAAGCGATGGGCGTCACGCTCGCGCGCGGCCGCTTCTTCGAGGATCGCGACTCGCCGACGGCGCCCAAAGTGGCCATCGTCGACGAGAAGCTGGCGAGCCGCTTCTGGCCCAGTCAGGATCCCATCGGGCGCCGTCTCTACAAGCCGACCGATATCAACAACCTGATCGGGATCACCGACAAGACGGTCTTCGTGACGGTCGTTGGCGTGATCCACGAAATCAAAATGCGCGACCTGGCCGAGGGCGACAAGTCGGTTGGCGCCTACTTCTTTCCGATGGATCAGGATACGTCGCCGGGGATGACGTTCGCGTTGAAATCAGCAGCGGATCCCCTGTCGCTGACCAATGCGGTGCGCGGCGTGATCTCGCAAATGGACCGCGAGCTTCCGATGTTCGATGTGCAGACCATGGACCAGAGGATGGAGAAGTCGTTGACGAGCCGGCGATCTCCGGTCCTGCTGTCGCTCGCTTTCGGCGCCGTGGCGCTGTTCTTGTCGGCGATCGGTATCTACGGCGTTCTCGCGTATCTGGTGACCCAACGGACGAAGGAGATTGGGATCCGCATCGCGCTGGGAAGCAGCGCGCGCGCGATTTTCGAGCTGATTCTGCGCGAAGGTCTGCTGCTCATCGGCACCGGCTTCGCCGTTGGCGCCGCAGGAGGGTTCGCGTTGCGGCGCACGCTCGAAGGGCAGCTCTTCGGTGTGGCCGCGACCGATCCAATCGTCCTGGCGTCGATCAGCGGGCTGCTCGCGCTGGTGGCCATTTTTGCCTGTGTGCTGCCGGCACGCCGGGCGACGCGGATCGATCCGGTTGTCGCGTTGGGAGAGTAAAAAAGCCTTCTCCGCTGTCGGCGACTGGCGTTCGGGTATCATCCCCGGCGATGGCCATTCTCGAGGCGAAACAGCTTCGCAAGTCTTTCGGCCAGTTAGTGGCGGTAAACGAAGTGTCGCTGGCCCTCGACGCGGGAAAGCTCGTCGGTCTGCTCGGACCGAACGGCGCGGGCAAGACCACGACCGTGTCGATGATCGCCGGGCTTGTCACACCGGACCGGGGCGAGGTGCTCGTGGACGGCCGGCGGCTGACGGGCGACACCGATCCCGGCAAGCGGCGCATTGGACTGGTGCCTCAGGATGTCGCGTTGTACGAAGAGCTCACAGCGCGCGAGAACCTGCGATTCTTCGGCGCCCTCTACAACCTGTCGGGCGCCGTCCTCGAGAGCGCGACGGCCGCGGCGCTCGCGCTGGTAGGGCTGACAGAGCGCGCGCGCGACGCCGTCCAGACCTTCAGCGGCGGCATGAAGAGGCGGCTGAATCTTGCCGCCGGCATCCTCCACGATCCCGACGTCCTGTTGCTCGACGAGCCGACCGTTGGGGTTGATCCTCAAAGCCGCAACGCCATCTTCGACAATCTCGAGCTCCTGAAACAGCGGGGCAAGGCGCTTCTCTATACAACGCACTACATGGAGGAGGCCGAGCGACTCGCGGATCGCATCGTCGTCATCGACCACGGAAACGTGGTCGCCGATGATACCCTTGATGGCCTTCAGATGCGGCTTGGCCCGGCAGGTGGGGGCCGGGTGAATCTCGAGACCGTGTTCCTGACGCTGACAGGAAGGAGCCTGCGCGACTGATGCTCACCCCGGTCATAGCCATGGTTCGCAAGGATCTGCTGCTGTTCTTCAGCGATCGGCGGTCGGTCATCGTCAGTTTCGTCGTGCCGATCGCGATTGCATCGTTTTTCGGGTCGATCTTCTCAGGTGCCTCTCGAAATGGCGAACGCGCGCGCGTCGCGGTCATGGTCGTCGATCGCGACGAGAGCGCGATCTCGAGAGGGATCGCCTCGGGGGCGCAGGCAGACACGAATCTCGCTGTCACGCTGACGAATGCGGATGTGGCACGTGACTCCGTTCGCCGGGGCAAAACCAGCGTTGGGGTGATCATTCCGAAAGGGTTTGGTGAGGCGTCCGGCGCAGCGCTCTTCAGCAACGGCGAGAAGCCAGAGCTGGAGATGTTGTACGACCCATCGCGCGCGATGGAGCTGGCGATGGTGCGTGGCATTCTCACCCAGCACGTGATGGAGTCGGTGACCCGCGAGATGTTCGGCGGCGCACAGGGGCGCGCATACCTGGAGAAAGCGATCCCGCAAATCGAAGCCAGCGGAATGAGTCAGGAGCAGAAGCAGCTGCTCCTGCAAGTCTTGCGCTCGGTGGGCCGCTTCTACGATCAGCCGGCGAGAAGTCAGGCAAGCGGCCGGGTTGGCGGCTTGACAGTGCCGTACACGGTGCGTGAAGAGCCGGTCACCGCGGGCGCGGATGTCGCATATAACGGCTACGCCCATTCGTTTGCGGGCATGGGCATTCAGTTTCTCCTCTTTGCCATGGCCAATCTGGGTGTGGAGATGCTGCTCGAGCGTCAGCGGGGGCTGTGGAAACGGCTGCGGAGCGCGCCCGTGTCACGGTTGACCTTACTCCTGGGCAAGGGCATCAGCGGCGCGATCATTTCACTCCTCGTCTTCGGCGTGTCGTTTGGGTTCGCGATGGCGGTGTTCGGCGTGCGAATCGAGGGCGGCCTCGCAGGTTTCGTGGGGATCGCGATCGCCTGTTCGTTGATGGCTTCTGCGTTCGGCTTGCTCGTAGCGGCGCTCGGCAACACGCCCGCCACGGCGCGGGGCGTGACCAGCCTCGGGGTGCTTGTGATGGTCATGCTCGGCGGCGCATGGGTGCCGGCGTTCGTGTTTCCCGCCTGGCTCCAGCAGCTCACGCTCGTTGTTCCGGTCCGATGGGCGGTCGACGGGTTCGACGCCATGACCTGGCGGGGGATTGGATCACAAGGGGCCGTGGTGCCGATCGTCGTCCTGATTGGCTTTGCGGCGCTCTTTGCCGGCGTCGCGGCGGTCAGGTTTCGTTGGGAGGAGGCCTAGAAGAAGTCCTTGGGCCTTGGTTCTTGGTGCTTGGTCCTTCGTCCTCGGTCGCTGCTGTAATATTGCGCGCATGAGAGCTCTCCTGCGCCTTCCTTTTACCGTTGCCGCCGTCCTTGCGCTGCCCATCATCGTTCTGACGCAATCGCAGGCCGCGCGCGTTCACGAGCAAGCGATCGTGGTGGACACGCACGCCGACACCACTCAGCGGTTGGTGTTCGATCCCAAATTCGACCTCGGCGAGCGCCATTCCGACGGCAACATCGACATCCCGCGCATGAAGGAAGGCGGGCTCGATGCGCTGTTCTTTTCGATCTGGGTTCCGAGCGACGTCGTCGGTCCCCCCGCGCTCAAGCGCGCCTACGATCAGATCGACGCCGTGCGTGAAACCGTCCGCACGCATCCGAACGATCTCGTCCTCGCGACGACTGCCGCCGACGTGCGCCGGGCGGCAGGCGAGCACAAGATTGCCGCGCTGATGGGCGTGGAGGGCGGCCACATGATCGATGACGACCTGCGGCAGCTCAGGAACTTCGCCGCGCTCGGCGCCCGCTACATGACCCTCACGCATTTCAAGAACAACAACTGGGCGGACTCGTCGACCGACAAGCCTGCCCACAACGGGCTGACGCCCTTCGGCAAGGACGTGGTGCGCGAGATGAACCGTCTCGGCATGATGGTGGACATCTCACACGTCGCCGACAAGACTTTCTACGACGTGCTGGGTCTGACGACGGCCCCTGTCATTGCGTCGCACTCGTCGTGCCGGGCGCTCACGAATCATCCGCGAAACATGACCGACGAGATGCTCCGCGCGCTGGCCAGGAACGGCGGTGTGGTCATGATCAACTATCACGCGGCGTTTATCAGCGAAGAATTTCGCGTCGCGTCGGAGAAGCGGAGCGGCGACGTCGTGACGTCGATGTCGGCGCTGTCGAAGAAATGCGGCGGCAACGAGGCGTGCACCACGCGAGAGGGCGAGCGAATCGACCATGAGGCGATGATGAACGGCTCACTGCCGAAGGTGAGCTGGGAGCGGATCATCGACCACATCGATCATGCGGTGAAAATTGCCGGCGCCGATCATGTCGGGCTCGGTTCCGATTTCGACGGCGCCACGATGCCGCTCGGGCTCGAAGATGCGTCGAAGCTCCCGAAGATCACGGATGCCCTGTTGAAGAAGGGCTACAGCGAGCAGGACGTGGAGAAGATCCTCGGCGGCAACATCCTCCGCGTCATGGAGGCGGTCGAAAAGGCGGCGCATCGCTAGGCGCCGGCCCGGGAGCACGCGCGCCGGAAGGGTGTGAAGAAGACCGCTGAGGCGGTGATCATCGGCGGCGGGTGTATGGGCGCGAGCGTTGCGTACCATCTGACCCGGCATGGTCTCACCGACATCGTCCTCGTCGAGCGGGAGTCGTTGCTCGCGACCGGGTCCACGGGCCGCAATGCCGGTGGTGTCCGCCATCAGTTTTCGAACGAAGCCAACATCCGACTGTCGATCGAGTCCGTCGTGTTCTTGGAGCACTTCGCGGACGAGGTCGGCTATCCGATTGACTTTCACCAGGACGGGTACCTGTTTCTCCTGTCGTCGACAGAGAGCGTGGACATGTTTCGGCACAACGTCGCCGTGCAGCGGCGGCTCGGCGTCGACGTGCAATGGCTTGACGGTAAGGAAGCCGCACGCGTCGCTCCGGGCATCGACACGAAGGGCGTGGCCGGCGCCACCTTCTGCGCGCGGGACGGGATCGCCGACCCACACGGCGTGACCATGGGTTTTGCGAGGGGTGCGCAGGCCGCCGGCGCTGCCATCGAGCGGAACGTCGAAGCGACCCGCATTCGGGTCACGGGGAGCCGTGTGACGGGTGTCGAGACGACAGGCGGGACCATTGAGACGCCGACGGTGGTCAACGCTGCGGGGCCGTGGGCCCGACAGGTGGGGCGCATGGCTGACCGAGCGGAGGTGACCGTACCGGTCGATCCAGTCCGCCGGCACTGCTTTATCGCCGCGCTTGACAACGCGGCCAACGCACCCGATGGCGCCGCGCCGATCGTTCCACCGTCGCGCATCATGGTCATTGATTTCGATACGACGTTCTACTTTCACCGCGAGGGCGCAGGCGTCCTGTTCGGCATGAGCGACCCGCGCGAGACGCCCGGGTTCGACACGACGGTTCGCTGGGACTTTCTGCCGCAGGTGACCGAGGTGGCTGTCAGGCGCCTCCCGGCGCTGGCGGCGGCATCGGTGTCGCACGCGTGGGCGGGTCTCTATGAGATGACGCCTGACGCGAATCCGATCATCGGGCCAACGAGCGTCGAAGGTTTTTATCTCATCAGTGGTTTCAGCGGACATGGTTTCCAGCACTCGCCGGCCGCGGGCAGGATCCTCGCCGACGTCATCGTGGGGAGGAATCCGGGTTTTGATCTGGCGCCATTCGCGCTGGCCCGCTTCGACCGGCAGCCGGTCTTGGGCGAGCGGAGCGTCGTTTAGGTGGGCCGCTCCCGCCGAAGAAGCGCCTGCTTGCGCGATGCGCCCCAACGATAACCACCCGTCCCACCCGACGCGGGCACGACCCGGTGACACGGAACAGCCAAGGCGACCGGATTGGACGCGCAGGCGCGCGCGACGGCCCGAACGGCCTTCGGCCTGCCGATCGAACGAGCGACTTCTCCATACGTCCGTGTCTCGCCGTACGGGATCCTCGCGAGAGCCTGCCAGACTCGCCATTGGAACGCAGTGGCCCGGATATCGAGCGGGAGATCGAGCTCGGGCCTGCGGCCATCGAGGTGCGCCAGAATTTCCGAGGTCCACGCTCGCAACGAGTGCGAATCGCCCTCGATCGTTGCGCGGGGATATTCATCACGAAGCCGGCGGGTGAGATCGGTATCTGACCCGCCCATGGACACGCTGCAGACTCCTTTTTCCGTTGCGGCCACAAGCAGACGACCGAGCGGAGAGTCCACGATCGCGTAAGCGACATGCGAACCCGGGCCGCCGCGCCGGTAGGCTGACGGCGCCATGCCCAGCTTGGGCGCCGCGCGCTCGTAGAACCGGCTGCTCGATCCATAACCGGCGTCGAAGAGCGCGCCGGTCACGCCTGCGCCCTGCCTCAGGCGGTCTTTGACCGTTTTCAGGCGGCAGGCGTCGGCGTATTCGCGCGGGGTGATGCCCACGATTCGCTTGAAATTGCGCTGGAAGTGGTAGGGACTGCCTCCGAGCCGCGCCGCCAGGTGTGCCAGCGAGGGATGCCCCTCGACATTGGCGAGGTACACCGTCGCGCGGCGGACTTTTTCGATCCACGGATCGGAGGCTACGGCTTTGTCCGGACTGCAGCGCTTGCATGCTCGGAAACCGGCGGCAAGCGCCTCAGTCGATGAGTCAAAAAACGTGACGCGATCGCGGCGGGGCCGCCGGCTAGGGCATGAGGGCCGGCAGTAGACACCGGTCGACTGGACGGCGTAGACGAAAAGGCCATCGACAGAGCGATCGTGCGTCAGCACCGCACTCCAGCGGGCGGTGTCGCTCAGGCGCTCGGTTGATTGAAGCATTCCCTCGTTTTGCATGACGGCAGTGTCCCATCCAGTGGCGGTTGATGGCTACCCGGTCCTTGCGGTCGAATCCCGGCCGCTCGAACCGGTGCCTGGGCGAAGCCACGTAACGCGTACACCATAGAATAGTGCCGGTGCGGATCGCCGTTGTAGGGGCTGGCGGCGTTGGCGGCTACTTCGGCGGCCGGCTTGCTGCCGTGGGCGTCGACGTGGCGTTCATCGCTCGCGGCGCTCACCTCGCCGCGATGCGGGCCAACGGGCTGCGCATCTTCAGCCCGAAGGGCGACGCTCATGTCCAACGTGTGACGGCCACCGACAATCCAGGCGAGATCGGCCCCGTCGACGTGGTGCTGTTCGCAGTGAAGCTCTACGACACTGAAGCCGCGTTGCCTCAACTGTCTGAGCTCGTCGGCCCCGGTACCGTGGTGCTCCCGTTTCAAAACGGCGTCGACGCAGTCGACATCGTCACACGAGCCGTCGGGCGTGAGCACACCGCGGGCGGCACGTGTTATGTGTCCGCGATGATTGCCGAGCCGGGGGTGATCAAGCACATCGCAATGGACCAGCTGATCTTTGGCGAGCTCGACGGGTCGCACAGCCCGCGGCTCGAGCAGCTGCTCGATGCGTGCCGGAAGACGAACTTTCAGGCGACGCTCAGCTCGAACATTATTGTGGATATCTGGACGAAGTTCACGCGACTCTCAGTCCTGAGCGGCATGACCGCGGTGACGCGCTCGCCGCTCGGCGTCATCGTCAACGATCCCGATCTGTTCGCGATGTTGAAAGCCGCCGTCGGGGAGGGGGTGGCGGTTGCCCACGCCAAAGGCGTCGCGGTCAAGGGCGACATGTCGGACGTGGCGCGAGCGTATCAGGCGTTGCCGTTCGAGACCAAGGCGTCCATGCTGGTCGACCTCGAGAGCGGCCGGCGGCTCGAGCTGCCGTGGTTGAGCGGAGCGGTCGCGCGGATCGGCCGCGAAGTCGGTGTTCCGACGCCGATCCACAGCTTCATTGCCACGGTTCTCAAGCCGCAGGTCAACGGAGGACGGACGCCCTAGCCTCGCGCTACTGCTGCGTCGTGCCGGTCTGCAGCGACGCGACCAGCTTCGCGATGACGTCGTTCAGGGCCCGATCGCCGCGGATCCACCGCACGACGGCGACGATATCGTTGTCCCAGTCGACATAGATGATGTTCGAGCCATTTCCCACGAAACGAACAGCCGTCTCGGGTGCAGCGGGCAGCGGTTTGCGTCCGGTGTTCAGATACCAGTTGGCGTAACCGTAGGTGTCGTTGTCGGTCCCCGGCGTGCGCGCCATCTTGATCCACTTCTCCGACACGATCTGCTTGTCCTTCCACTTGCCGTTGCGGAGGAACAAGTAGCCGAAGCGCGCCATGTCGTACGAGTCGATGAACATCCCTCCGCCCCAATGGCCGCCGCCGCTCACCGACTGCACCTTCTTGCCGTCGATGTCCACCCATGAGTTCTCGTAGCCGTACCACCGCCAGGTGGACGAGGCGCCGATTGGTTCCATCACCTCTTCGCGAAGGACCTCCGGCAGCGAGCGCCGCCACACCTGCAACGCGGCAAGCGCCATGACGTTGACGCGCACGTCGTTGTACTTGAAGTGTGTGCCCGGCTCCCAGAGCTTGCGGTTCGGCCAGTTCTCGGACTTGTCGCCCTGCGGCCGGTCCGCCCAATCCGGCTTACCCCAAAGGGTACCTTGCCAGTCGCTCGTCTGGCGGAGCAGGTGGTCCCATTTAATCTTCTGGTTGTGAGGCCCCTCGAAGAGATCCACGTGCGGTGGCATGTAATCCCGAACGTAGTCATTGACATCATGAATAAGCCCACGCTGCCAGGCGAGCCCAACCACAGTCGTCAGGAACGTCTTGGTCACGCTGTTCGTAATGTCCGCGCGCTTGGGCTCGCCCCATTCGGCGACGATGTAGCCGTGGCGCGCGATCAGGCCGCTCGCGGGACCGCGATCTCTGATCGGTCCGATGATGGTGTTGAACGGCTCCTTGCCGAAGCTGTTGTGGAGGAACAGCGCCATATCCCTTGGCCCCGGTGTGTCGGCGGCAATTGCGAGCTGAACCGCCTCTCGCACGAGGGCGCCGCTCATGCCGACCTCTTCGGGCGTCTTGTGCTGCCAATCAAATCGTTCCGGAAAGTACGCGGGCGCCACACCCGAACGCGCCGCCGTCTGGGACGCGGCGCGCTGAAGGGGAGGTCGCGCCGCGGACGGATGCTCCGTGGATTGTCGCTCGGCCGCAATCGGAGCCGAGACGATCAGCGCGGCGAGAGCGGAGAGGATGACCGCGGGTTTCATGACTGCTCCCTGCACCGGACGAGTCGAGGTGCGTGAGGTAGTATAGCCCTCCATCAGTCATGCGCGTCCCTTTCTCCCATGCCGTTTCCGTCTCTTTCTCTTTGTCAATGGTCTGCTTGTTGGGGGCGACATCGGCAGCCGTGAAGCATGGTCCGCTTGACGAGCCTCTCAGTCACGGGGAAAGCGACGTCCGTCAATCCGGCGGCCCCGAGGCGCCTGAAGCCCCCGTCCCTCTTGCAGCGCTCCTCGAACGGGCGGCCTGGTATCTCGACTACTTCATCGATCAGTTCGAGAATGTCGTCGCTGAGGAATCCTACGTCCAGGACGCAAGCATGCAGTTGCCAAGCTACAGCCCGGCGGTGGGCCGTGGTGGAGCGGGGCTTGGCGCTCCGTCGACCGCCGAGCTCACTCGGGCTCGGCATCGGGACCTCCGATCGGACTTCCTGCTCGTCAAATCACCGGACACCCAGGCGCTCATCCCGTTCCGCGACGTGATTGACGTCGACGGAGTGGCCGTCCGGGACCGGCAGCAGCGGCTGGCCAATCTGTTTCTGACGACACCGCCTGATGCGATGACCCAGGCGGAACGGATTCAGGACGAAGGCGCGCGCTACAACCTGGGCAACATGCGGAGCACTTTGGGCAATCCGGTCCTCGCCCTCGGCGTGCTCCAGGCGACTTACCAGCCGCGCTTCAAGTTCTCCAATCACAAGAGAGACCGCGGGGCGGGGGCCGACGTTTGGGCGGTTGACTACCAGGAAACCGCATCACCGGCCATGATCAGGGGCGAGGCGGGCCGCGACCTCTTCGCGCACGGGCGCGTCTGGGTCCATGCGGCGAGCGGCCGCGTTGTGAAAACGCAGCTGATGGTCGAGCAGCCCGTCGTACGCGCGCAGATCACAACGACATTCCGCATGGACGATCGATTCGGAATCGGCGTGCCGAGTGAAATGCGCGAACAATACTGGCTCAGCACGGGCAACAAGATCACGACGGTCGCGACGTATGGGCGGTTCCGCCGGTTCGATGTGAGAGCCGACGAAGAGCTGCGACTTCCGACACGGGCCCTCACGGACTCGCTGACCGGGATGACCTTCGTCGAGCTGCCGCCGGGGCGTTTCACGATGGGCAGCGCGGCATCGGAGGTCGGCCGGAACCCCGATGAGACATTGCATGATGTCACCATCACGCGCCCATTCCTCATGGGCCGCTACGAAGTGACGCAGCAGGAATGGCGGATCGTCATGGGCACCTCGCCGAGCACCTTCACCAGTTGCGGCCCGAAGTGTCCGGTCGAGAGCGTGACCTACGAAGACGTCCAACAGTTCATCCAGAAGTTGAATGACAAGGGGCGCGCTGCATCGACACCCGCGCGAGCCTCGGCCGCGCCGACAGTTGCGACGCGCACCGTAGCCCCGTCGGCGGATGTGCCAGCGACAGCTGCGCCGTTCGGAGATGGGCCCCGGCTCCGTTACCGGCTGCCTACTGAAGCCGAATGGGAATACGCCTGCCGCGCCGGAACGACCGGACCGTTTTCGACGGGCGAGGACTTGACGACGGCCCAGGCCAATTACAACGGGAAGTTTCCCTACCGGTCTGCGCCGACGGGTGAGTATCGCCAGCGTCCGATCCCCGTCGGCAGCTTTTCGCTGAATCCGTGGGGCCTTGGCGACATGCACGGTAACGTCTGGGAGTGGACCTCTGACTGGTACTCGCCGTACCAGGATAGCCCGGCGGAGAACATCGATCCGCGCGGTCCCGCATCGGGCGACAAGCGGGTGATTCGGGGAGGGAGCTGGTATTTCGACGCAAACAGCGCGCGATGCGCGTTGCGATACACGCACGCGCCGCGCGACAAGGGCTTCAGCCTCGGGTTCCGTCTGGCTGCCGACGTGCGCTGAAAGCGCCCCGTGTGAGGGGTGTCGGGTAAAATGCGCGGGACATTTGCCACAGCGCCGCTCCGGGGCGCTGGCATTCCCGGGCACTGACTCATATCGACTCGATGACCAAGTACGGCACGTCTCCATGGCTCGCACGGTTTCCGAAATCGCGCGTTCCCAGCTACCAACCGTACCGTGGACCTCTGAAAGCCGGCACCGCGAGTCGCGTCGAGATGGCCGACGCGGTGATCGTCGGCGGCGGGTTGACCGGGTGCGCCACCGCGTACGCGCTGGCGGCGGCCGGCGCCAAGACCCTGCTGCTCGAGCGCCAGCGTATCGGACGTGGCGGCACGGCGTTTTCGACCGGCTGGATCGCCGACGATCCCGGCATTTCGTTTGCCGCGCTCGAACGCTCAATGGGGCGGCGTGACGCCCGGCGCGCGTGGCAAAGCTGGCGGAGAGCCGCGCTCGATTTTGCGGCACTCGTTCGGCGGCTCGAAATCAAATGCGAGCTCGAGCCGCGTCCGTCTGTCACGGCCGCGATGACGCCTGACGAGTTGGCCCGCTTGAAGAAAGAACGGAAAGCGCGCCTCGAAGCCGGCCTCGAGACGCCCTTTCTGACCGCCCGCGCCGTCAGGGGCGAAACGGCGCTCGAGGCGGCCGGCGGCCTTCGGGGCCGGGAGGGGGGGACGCTCGATCCCTATCGGGCGTGCGTTGGTCTCGCAAGAGCTGCGGCCGCGCGAGGCGCTCAGATGTTCGAGCGATCACCAGTCCGGCGCATCACGTTCACTCGAAAGCACGCCGACGTCCACACAGCCGGCGGCGTCATACGCACGCGGCGTGTCGTGATTGCGACCGGTTTCCCGACGGCGCCGTTCGAGTCGCTCGAACGCCATTTCTGGTTTCACAGCAGCTATCGGGTGTTGACCGACCCCGTGCCGGCTCGAATCCGGCAGCGGCTGGGCAGCCGCCAGTCGGTCGTGCGCGATTCGGCGAAACCGCCGCACATCGTGCGCTGGCTCGATGACGACCGCGTGCTCGTCGCCGGGGCCGACAGCGAGAGGGTGCCGTCTCGTCTCCGCGACAAGGTGATCGTGCAGCGGACCGGTCAACTGATGTACGAGCTATCGACGCTCTACCCTGACCTCTCAGGCGTTCAGCCGACCTGCGGGTGGATTCACGACTACGCGCGCACGGTGGACGGCCTGCCCTACATCGGACCTCATCGAAATTTTCCCCATCACCTGTTTGCGTGGGGCGATCAGAGCCATAGCGTGACCGGCGCCTATCTGGCGAGTCGCGTTTTGCTACGGTACTGCTCCGGAGAAATGGATCCAGCCGACGAGACATTTGGCTTCCACCGCTCGATCGACTGATTGGTCGTGGCGCGGTACTCGTGGCTCGTTATACTTCACGATGGTCTGTTACTTGAAGCTCATCACTCGTCTTCAGGGAGTCATTGTCATGTTTCGCGTGCTCTCTGCGGCTCTACTGTCGGTCCTGATTTCAGCGTCTGCCTCCGCGCAGTCGACGGCGGCTAACGGTGCCATCGAAGGCGCTGTCACAGATGCCACGGGCGGTGCGCTCCCCGGCGTGACCGTGACCGTCTTTCACAACGAAACCGGGATCGAGCGGTCGACCCTTACCAACGACAGGGGGCTCTACCGCGCTCCGTTGTTGCCGCTCGGGACCTATCGCGTCACTGTCGAACTGCAGGGATTCAAGAAGTTCGAGCAGAGCGGCATCAAGCTCTCGGTTGGTGAAACCGTCGTCGTCAACGCCACGTTGTCCGTCGGCGCCGTGAGTGAAACGATCACCGTCACCGCGCAGGACATGCCCGCTGTGGATCCCGCCCGCATCGACATCGGGCACACGATGAGCGATCTCGAAGTCCACAACCTCCCGCTCGTCGCGCGCAACCCGTACAACTTCGCGCTCGTGCAGCCGGGCGTGACCGGCTATGAGAACACGGAATTCGGTGTGCCGCGTCTGGCGGCAAACGGCGCGGCGATGCGGATCAACTACCAGATCGACGGCAACACGAATACCGAAAAGGATCGCGCGGGCCTGCGCCTGCTGCCCATGTCGGAGGTGATGATCCAGGAAGTCAAGGTCGTGACGACCGGGTTCGCGCCAGAGTTCGGCCAGACGATGGGGATGGTTTATAACGCCGTGACGCCGTCAGGGACGAACACGTTCCACGGTGAAGGGGCCTATCTTTTCAGGCGGGATCCGTTCAGCGCGTTCCCGTTCTTCTTCGGGTGCACCGGGGTCGCCGCGTCATGCGGATCGCCGCCGCCGGGCTCGACGAAGCCGGCGACGCGAGTCGACACAGGCACAGCCGATGTCGGCGGGCCGATTCTGAAGAACAAGGCGTTCTTCTACGCCGGGTGGGAGCAGACGCGCCGCGATCTTTCGTCGCAGAGTCTTATTTCAATCTCGTCTGCGAACGCTGCGATCCTCGGCCTGCCGCCGCAGCCTGCCGCTGTGCCCAACGTCCAAACCGCAAAGTTTCTCATCACGAAGGGGGATGTTCAGCTGAACCAGGCGAACCGCGCGACGATCCGCTGGCTCCGCTTTCATAACGACGCCCCTTACAACAGCGGCGGCGGTTTGATGCAAGGGACGCCGGTGTCGCTCGCGTGGGCGACCAACTTCCTGGACGCCATGGACTCGGTGGCGGGTCAGGCCGTCTCCACGCTCGGTTCGGACAAGCTGAACGAATTCCGCGTGCAGTACGCCCATCGTCATCAGAGCTCCGTACGCAACAGCGACTCGGGCCAGGGTCCGGCGATCACCGTGAAGGGCGTCGCGAGCTTCGGCAGCCCGCTCGGCGGCACGGGGCAGGGCAACGATGGATTCGACTTCAAGCAGAACATCACCCAAGTGCTCGACAATTTCACCTATATCCGCGCCGCGCATTCGTACAAGCTCGGCGGCGACTATCAGAGGATTCACGACGAGCGGACCCAGGCGCCCGAGTTCCTCTATACATTCGGATCGACAGACGCGTACCTCGCTGCGGCGAGCGGGGCGAACCCGTTCGGTTATTCGCAGATGACGCAGATTACGGGGAACCTGGGCTTCGCCATGGACACGAACATCTTCAGTCTGTTCGCGCAGGATGACTGGCAGATCGCGCCGACCGTCAAGATCCTCTACGGCCTCCGGTACGACCTCTACGACTACCCCAATGGCCTGCCGAACGCCCCCCTCACACAAACGCGCTCGTTCAACACCGACAAGAACAATTTCGGGCCACGTGCCGGCGTGGCATGGGGCGCGACGTCGACGACCGCCGTGCGCGCGAGCACCGGGATTATGTACGACCAGCCGATCCTGGGCGGTTATGAGCAGGCGCTGCAGTTGAGCGGGTCGCCGGCAGCGCCGGCCTACACCTTCACTCCGACAACGGCCGGCGCACCGGCATTCCCGAATACAGTGTCGACAGGCTTGCTGCCGGTGCAGTCCCCCTGGGCCGTCGATCCCGCGTTCGAGGTCGGCCGGACGTGGCAGAGCAACATCGAGGTCGAGCACGCGCTCGGGCGGGACTACACGGCGTCGATTGGCTTCATTTACGCAAAGGGCACTCACTTGCCCGTCGTTTCCGACGTCAATCTCATCAACCCTATCGGCACCTTGGCGGACGGCAGGCCCATCTACAGCGGTGCGGTCAACCCAGCCACACGGCTGGATCCGCGCTTCAACCACATCTACGAGGTCCAGTCGATCGGCGACTCCACGTTCAAGGGCCTGACGATACGGATGTCCAAGCGCCTCTCCCAGGGCCTGACCTACAACATCCAGTATGTGGCGGGCAAGGGCGTCGACAACACGCCCTTGCTCACGCAGCTCACCGTGCAGTCGGAGCCGGGACGGTCCGATCCGAGCAGCCTCGATCGCGACAAGGGGCCCAATCCGCTCGACATCCGGCAGAACCTGTCTGGGAACGTCGTGTACACGACGAGCAGCGCGTCTCCGAATCGAGTCGTCCGGGCGCTGCTCAACGGAAACGAGATCGGCGTCCTGCTGCAGCTCAACAGCGGTCTGCCTGCCACCAACATCACGGCGGCGTCGCCAAGCGATCTCAACGGCGACGGCTTCTCGAGCGATCGTCCGTTGTTCGTCGGCAGAAACTCACTCTACCTGCCCAATCGGTACAACGTGGACATGCGGTACACGCGCTGGATTCCGATCAGTGGGTCGGTCCGGGCCGAGGTGATCGCGGAATTGAAGAACGTGTTCAACACGGAACAGATGTCCGGGATCAACACCGTCATCAAGACCGATCAGGCCGGCAATCCGCTGTCGCCCATTCCCACCGATCCGTATCAGTTCCCCAACCCGACAGGGTACGAGCAGCGGAAGTTTCAATTGGGGTTCAAGGTACGGTTCTGAAGCGTGAATCGGGATTCGGAGGAAGTGATTCGGGATTAGGGAGATCACGCTCCGACGCTCGGTGACGAGGCGCGATAAGATCGTTCGTATGAAGCGTCTCGGTCTCCTGTTTCTTATCGTCATTTGCGTGCTCGTTGTTCCGGCGGCTCAGCTGCGCGTCGTACCGATTGACGAAGAAAGAGGTCACGTTGCGCTCGGGTTGGCGCTCCGGCATCTCGCGAACGTCGGCATCTTCATGCAGACGACCGCGCACCCCGACGATGAGAACAACGGGCTGCTGGTGATGCTGAATCGCGGACAGGGCTATCGGACCGCGCTGGCGACCGCGACGAGGGGCAACGGCGGACAGAACGAGATCGGCCCGGAGATCTTCGAGGCGCTGGGCGTCCTGCGGACCGAAGAGCTCGCGGCGCTTCACCGGTTCGACGGCGCAGAGCAGTACTTCACGCGCGCGGTCGATTTCGGGTATTCCTTCAGCATCGACGAAACGTTCGAGAAGTGGGGCAAAGACGACATCACTGCCGACTACGTGCGCCTGATGCGCACGGTTCGGCCGGACGTCGTCATCGGGCTCATGCCGGGCGGCGCCGGCGGTGGACAGCACCACCAAGCCTCGGCGCTCATCACGCGCGAGGCGGTGAAGCTCGCGGGAGATCCCGCGAAGTATCCCGAGCAGATCAAAGACGGGTTGCGGCCGTGGCAGCCGCGCAAGTTCTATTACAGCGCGGGATTTGGGTTCCCGGGCGAGCCGCCCGTCACGGGCAGGACGGTGCGCATCAATCTGGCCGCCTACGACCCTCTCCTTGGTCAGACGTACGCGGAGGTTGGGACCGAGGCGCGGAGCATGCACAAGTGCCAGGGGATGGCGCAGCTTCTCTCGCTTCCGGGTCCGGCAACCTCGACGTATCAACTTGCTGAGACGACGATCCCGAGCCAGATGGAGGTGGACGAGACGTCGCTGTTCGACGGCGTCGACAGCACGATTCCCGGCCTCGCCAAATTTGCGGGGCCACGCGCGCCCCAGGAACTGAACGTCGGGCTCGCTGCCGTGGCGAACGCCGTTCAGGTGGCGCAGAAGGCGTTCGACGCAGTAGGCGATGCGGCGACGCTGAGGCCGCTCGTCGATGGCCTGGTCGCCACCCGCGCACTGCGCCGCTCAGTCCACAGCATGTCCGTCGACGACACGGCGAAATACGAGATCGATTTCCGCCTCCGTCAAAAAGAGACCGAATTCCAGCAGGCGGTCCTGCTCGCGAACGCCGTACGCATCGAGGCGCTCACTGACGATGGCGTTGCCGTCCCGGGGCAGCTGAGCCACGTGTCGCTGATCGTGGCAAACCGTGGTGGAGCGCCGGTGACCGTCAAGGAGGTGGCGCTTGACGGATTCGACACCACGCCGGGGCGGCTGGCCTCGGGACCGCGGCGCGGAGACGCTGGTTGTGCGCTCACGCCCGTTACAGCCACGCAGGGCTTCGGCGGCGGCGGGCGTGGGCGCGGCAATGCCGCCACGCCGGCGGGCCCACGCATCTCAACGCTCACTCGCGATCAGGTTGGTCGGTGCGACATGACGGTCGAGATTCCTGCAGCCGCGAAGATCACCGAGCCTTACTGGCATCGCAAAGGCGAAGAGGGACGTTACACGTTCGACGGAGACGCGCCCTTTGGCCTGCCCTTCCGACCGACGCCCTTCTCGGTGCAGGTAACGCTCACTGTGCTGCGCGACGGGAACGGGGACAACGGCGGGAGCAGCGTGGACGTGACCAGCCGATCCGTTGTGGAGCATCGGTACGAGGGCAATATTTTCAGCGGCGAAAAGCGGTCTGAGCTGCTGGTTGTTCCAGCGCTGTCGGTGCGAATCACGCCGGAAATTGCGATTGTGCCGGCCGCATCGAAAGGGCCGGCGTCCGAGCGCGAGATTCGCGTGACGGTGGTCAACGACATGCCGGGCGCGGCCAAGGCGGACGTGCATCTCGATCTTCCTCGAGGATGGACGGCGGCGCCGGCCGGACAGACGCTGGCATTCGAGCGAGAAGATGAAGCGCTGACCGCCCGCTTCACCGTCCATCCGGGGGCGAATACGCCGACGGGTGAATACCAGGTGCGCGCCGTTGCGACGGTCAACGGCCAGGCGTTCGCCCGAGGCTATCAGGTGATCGAGTACCCGCACATCCGGCGGTACCACGTCTACGACGATGCGCGCGCGACGGTGAAGGTAATTGATGTACGCACGCAGCCGAATCTGACGATCGGGTACGTGATGGGCGTCGGGGATCAGGTGCCGCCGGCTATTGAACAGCTCGGAGCCCGCGTCGAGATGATTGGGGCCGACGATCTCGCGTGGGGTAACCTGTCGCGCTTCGATGCCATCGTGACGGGCGTACGCGCGTACGAGCGTCGTGACGACCTCCGCGCGAACAACAAGCGGCTGCTGGAGTACGTCTTCAACGGCGGCACGGCCATCGTGCAGTACAACAAGTTCGAGTTCAACGATGCCCAATACGGGCCGTATCCGGCGAGAGTGAGCTCGAACCGTGTGACGGACGAGTCCGCACCGGCGACCGTGCTCGCGCCGGATGATCCCTTGCTGACGACCCCGAACCAGATCTCGGCGGCGGCGTGGAAGGGGTGGGTGCAGGAGCGAGGGCTGTACTTCCTGGGCGAGAAGGATCCGCGCTACCGGGATCTCGTCCAGCTCGAGGATCCGTTCCCATACAACCGTGGTCCGAAGGCCGGGGCGCTCGTCGAGGCGACCTATGGCAGGGGACGCTGGGTGTATGTTGGCCTTGGGCTCTGGCGCCAGCTGCCGGCTGGTACGGACGGCGCGTATCAGCTGCTCGCGAATCTGATCGCGCTGGGTCGCACCGCAAAGACGGCGTCTTCGCGCTAGCACCGACCAGTCATGGAAATTCCGCTGACTCCTCTCGAGTTTGTGCGTCGCACGCGCGCGCTGTACGGAGACCGTGAAGCCGTTGTGGATAACGGTCTGCGGCTCACGTATTCGGAGCTCTTCGACCGCACCGATCGGTGGTCGGCGGCGCTGCAGCGGCTCGGTGTGCGCGCAGGCGATCGCGTCGCTTACATCGCGCCAAACACGCACGCGCAGCTCGAGTCGTTCTACGCGGTGCCGCAGATGGGCGCTGTCCTGGTGCCGATCAATTACCGTCTGACCGCGGACGATTTCGCGTACATCATCGCGCATTCAGGGGCGACCGTGGTCTGCGCACACACGGACTACCTCGACGCCGTCGACCACATCCGATCGCAGGTGTCGGGCGTGAAGCACTTCGTGGCCCTCGAAGCCGGTCGCGAGGGCTGGCAGGATTACGAGGCCCTCGTCTCCGCCGGCCCGAGCCGCTTCGACCGTCCGCCAATTGCAGAAACCGATCTTCTGACCATCAACTACACGAGCGGGACCACGTCGCGCCCGAAGGGCGTGATGATCACGCATCGCAACGCGTATATGAACGTCATCGGCACGCTGCTGCACATGCCGATGACGATGGCGGAACGGTACCTGTGGACGCTGCCGATGTTTCACGCCAACGGATGGACGTTTCCGTGGAGCGTGACGGCGGCAGGCGGAACTCACGTGTGCCTGCGCAAGGTCGATCCGGCGGGGATTTTTGGTGTGATCCAGCGCGAATCGATCACGATGCTGTGCGCGGCGCCGACCGTGCTCATCAGCATCGCGAGCGCGCCAGCTGAGGTCCGCGCGAATGCGCGGAGGGGACTGCGGGTCGTGACAGCGGGAGCCCCGCCGGCGGCGGCGACGATCGAGCGTGTCGAAGGGGAGCTCGGCTGGTCGATTACACACGTATACGGCCTTACCGAGACTGCGCCGTTCATTTCCGTTTGCGAGGCCAGGCCCGAGCACGCGGGGATGGCGTCGTCCGAGCGCGCGATCCTCAAAGCGCGTCAGGGAGTCGAGCTGCTGACCTCGGGCGCTCTCCGCGTCGTCGATGCGCAGGGAAATGATGTGCCGCGTGACGGTCGGACCGTCGGCGAAATCGTCGTCCGCGGCAATGTCGTCATGAAAGGGTATTACGACGACCCCGAAGCGACCGAGCAGGCGCTCGCCGGGGGCTACTTCCACAGCGGCGACGCGGCCGTCGTGCATGCAGATGGCTACGCGGAAATTCGGGATCGCTTGAAGGATGTCATCATCAGCGGCGGCGAGAACATCTCATCCGTTGAGGTCGAGGGCGTGTTTCTGCGTCACCGGGCGGTTCAGGAGGCGGCGGTCGTCGGGATGCCCGATGCCAAGTGGGGCGAGGCGCCTCATGCGTTTGTCGTCCTGAAGCCGGGCGAGACCGCGACCGAAGACGAGCTTCGGGCTTTTGCGCGTGAACGGCTGGCGCACTTCAAATGCCCGCAGAGCGTGACATTCGTCGCCGAGCTGCCGAAGACGGCGACGGGCAAGATTCAGAAGTTCGTGTTGCGCGGCCGGAGGACGGCCATCTCTGCACAATGAAATGGCCCACGGCTAATGGCCTTGCCGTCTGCCGAGCCACCGGAAGAAGAGAATGACGATCAAGGCGGGGATGAATGGACCCCACCAGGCGTTGAGGCCCAACGCGCCGAGCGCCGACGAGCCGCTCTTGACGAACCCCATGATCGTGCCGGCCCACGCGAATGCGCTGATGAGATTCAGCGTGCTGAACTTCAGCGGTTTGACGCCGGCGTACGCGCAAGCAATTGGAATGGCCGTCCGCAATCCTGGCAGGAACCGACTGACGAGGACGAGACCCGTCTCGTCGCGCCGGACGCGCTCGCTCACCAAGTCTCGATAGCGCGCCAGCTTGGGAAAGCGATCCAGCCAGTGAATGTGGTTGCGCAGGAGATAGAACCACAACTGATCGCCCGTGGCGCCGCCGAGCGCACCCATGGTGAGGACGAGCGGCCATGCCAGCTTGCCGTTGATGGCATCGGCGGCGACTTTGCTGTAGTAGATCTCGCCTTCGACGATGGCGGCGATGTAGATCGGCACGTACGGCCAAAACGTCATGGGTGATGGCTGATGGCCCAGGGGGTGACGCGTTACGCCTGCGCCAACACGTCGTGCACGACGCGCGCCACGCGCTGGATCTGCTGGTCCGTGAGCGCCGAGTACACCGGCACCTGCATGGCTCCCGCAGCGCGCCTGGCGCCAGGCGCGCCGGGCGGCTCTACGCGGCAACCGGCGAACAACTCCATGTCGCTGCAGACGTCGACATGCAGCGTTTCGATATCGACGCCGCGGCGGACGCACCGAACGACGAGCTCGTCGCGCCTGGGCGCGTGCACGCAGTACTGATAGTACACGTGCGTGCGTCTCGGTGGCACGGCGGGCACCGTCACGCCGGGAAGATTGGCGAGCGCGCGGTCCATCGTCTGGGCGTGACCTCTTGTGCGATCGGTCCATTCATCCAGCAGCTCCAGCCCGGAGAGGCCGATGGCCGCTTGCACGTTCGGGAAGCGTTCGGGGTACGACTCGGGGAGCGGATTGAGCGGGCGGATGTCCTCCCACAAATAAACGTCCGGGTTGGCGCCGATGAGAGACGAGACCCAGAGAATCGGGAACGCGCTGAACGTGAACACGTCCGGGCGGATGAACAGACGTTGGAGCCTCCCGATCAGCAGCCGGTTCTCGACGCGTTTGCGATCGGGCCACGGCTCGCGCTCGGCCAGCGCCCGGACGCGCGCCGCGACCGCGGGATCCTTGATGAGGGCCAGGCCCCCGCCATAGCAGTTGAGCGGCTTCAACGTCTGGAAGCTGAAGAAGCCTGCGTCGCCCAACGTGCCAACCGGCCGTCCGTCGTACGTCGCACCGAGCGCGTGCGCGCAGTCTTCGATCACGCGCAGGTTGTGCCGCGTGGCGATCCTCATGACCGCGTCCATGTCGCACGGCAGGCCGTACAGATGAGTGGGCACGATCGCGCGCGTGTCTGGCGTGATCGCGCCTTCCAGAGCCGCGGGATCGATGGAGAACGTGGCGGGATCGACGTCTGCGAACGCGACCTTGAGCCCGGCCACGCGCGCCAGCTCGGGGATGACCCAGAACGTCAGCGCCGGCACGATGATCTCGGCGCCGGCGGGGAGATCGAGCGCCTTCAGAATGTAGTAGAACGCCATGCGGCCGTAGGAAGCCGCGATGGCTTGTGCGGGAGGGACGCCGGCACGTCTGGCGAACGCCGCCTCGAACCGAGCGATGTGGGGGCCCTGGATGAGCTCGCCACGGGCTTTGCAGTCCGCGACGATCTGTTCGGTGTTGGGAGCAACGCGCGCACCGTAGCGCGAGACGGCCGTCAGCATCACGCCGTGTTGGCTCAGCAGGCCACTGGTCGTGAGATGTCGGCAATCTCCTCGCGCGTGTGGCGCTCGTTGACGCGGCGGTCCATGCGGCTGACCCATTCACGCACGGCGCCGTTCTGAATCTTGAGGAAGTTCGCGAGGTACGACGGCCGCATGTAGAATCGCTTGTACGCTGCGCCCAGAAGGAACAACAGCTCTCGATCCGTCAGGTTCGGGTGCCTGAACGTCGGCGTGTACCCGTCGAACCGCTCCCAGTCGGTGTCGACGATGAGCGGCTGCATCTGCTTGAACATTGGCGTGCCGGGATACGGCGTCAGGATTTTGAACTGAGCGAACGTCGATCCGAGATCGGTTGAGTAGTCGATCGTCGCGGAGATCGAATTCCAATCGTCTTGCAGGAAGCCGAGCACGTAGAAGGCGGCGGTCACGATCCCCTTCCCGCGGCAGTGATCGATGATCTGGCGCTGGTGAGCCTGCGGAATGGGCCGGCGGCCCGACTTCTTCAGCGTCACCGGGTCGAGTGACTCAACGCCGAAGCTCATGGCACGAAAACCCGCGGCGTACAGCGTATCCAGCAGGCCGATGTCGAGCCGATCCAGGCGCGTTTCTGCCTCGAAGGTCAAGACCAGACCGCGCGCTTGAATCTCATCGCAGAGATCGACAACGCGCTGGCGCTGCTCGGTGAACAGCGGATCGCGGAAGATCACATACGGGCGCCTCACCCGATCGCACAACCGCTCGATTTCGTCGACGATGTTGGCGATCGACCGGCTCCGATAGCCCGCGAGAATGCGGTGCGGGCAGTAGGTGCAGAACTCCGGGCAGCCGCGGCTTGCAAGGAGCGGGTAGCCGCCGCCTACGGGACGCGACGACCACTTGATGCCGAACTTCCGATCGCGATCCTCCGTGACGAGATCCCAACGCGGGAACGGCAGGGCATCGAGGTCGTCGATCTGCTCGCTGACAACGTTCCCAGCGGGGATCTGGCCCTGCGCGATCCGCATGACGCCCGCTTCCGGCTCGCCGTTGAGGATGAAATCGCAGTGGTCGGCGAAGAGCTCCGGCATCTTCGAGGCGGTGATCCCGATGAACCCGACTTTGATGCCGCGCGCGCGCAGCGAGTCAGCCCAGGCTGTTTCGTGCCGATGATCGACGATCGACGACAGCACGAGGGCGAGATCGGCGCGAACCGTCGCGTCGGCGTCCGAACCGCGCGTCCAGACGACCTCGTGTCCCGCGCGCGAGAGGATCGCAGCGATATACGCCATGTGCACGCTGGGCACGTCGTGGAACTGCTGTTTGAGATAGGCAATGACACTGGTGACGCGCGAGAACGGCATCAGGCGGGAGCCGTACCCGCCGACTACCGTGTCCTTACTGACGAACCCGCGGTCAGACTTCAGGTCTGCTAGAAGAACCCGCATCAATCACCTCTAATTTGACGGAACTGCCAGGATCCCACAGACGATGTCTGGCAAGAGCCGGGGGACCGCGAGGTGACCGGGGCGAGAAGGCAATCGTGAAAGGCCGCTGTTCAAACGCGTCGACGAAGAAGCCGAGCGGACCGAGCGAAATGTCCGGGTCGGCTTGAGCATGCGCCGCGAGCGTATCGTTCTGGATCGCCTGCTCATCGTCATGGCTCGCCCGGGTGGCGCGAGCGAGCGATGTCGTGTGGTGGATGTCGAGTCGAGACCTTCGGAGACGTTTGATCGGGCCGCCGACCGCTTTGGTCTGACTGACGATCTTCTGAATCGACGGTATTTCCGGCGCGCGCGGATCACACATGATCGCGGGCCACGCCACCGGTGATGAGAGCCCGGCCGGAGCATGCGCGTGTCTCGTGGCGCGCTTGCCCCCATGTCCGGAGCGTGACGGTTGTGACGCCGACGCGACGGACGCCGAGACCAACAGCAGCAGGACTGCGCTGCCAGACTTCAAGAGGCTACAAAAGGTCGTTGATCGAGCTCCCAGCATTGAATACTGGCCTAGTGGCTGAGCCGGCCGCTAAATTGCTGACCACTATTCCACAGGGGGTGCCCAGACGCAACATGCAGATTTGTAATAGACCGAGATTATACCCTGGGACATGGGGAGACCACGGCATTGACCGGCGTGGTTCGCTTTTCGTTCGATGGGACCCCATGGCGCAGGTGGGACGCCAAGGTGAACTGCTGAAGTAACTCGTGGCCGAGTTGGCCTGTCCAACCAACCACAGACCCCCACGGACCGGCCTGAGAGCTCCGATCGCGATCACAGAATTGGCGTTTGAGGCAGGTGACGAGACGGCGCTAGCATGGCGGATGAGGTAGCAACTCGGATGCCTCACGGGGCGACGGATCGACAGATCGAGCATCTGCTGCGGCGTGCCGGCTTCGGCGCGCGGCCGGACGAGCTCGCCTACTACGGTCAGATGTCGATCAGTCAGGCCGTCGACACCCTCGTCAACTACACCGACGTCGTGGACGACGTCGACAGTCTCATTGGACAGGCCGGTTACGTCGGGACGACGACGCGCGGGGTGTTCTCGCCGCAGTCGAACATCACCGACTCGCGTCAGCGCTGGCTCTTCCGGATGGTCCATACGGATCGGCCGCTGCAAGAGAAGATGACGCTCTTCTGGCACAACCACTTCGCGACCGGATACTCGAAAATTGCCGGGTCGCTCGGCGCGACCGAAGGCGCGCGCTATCTCGCGGCGAAGCCGTCGGAAGATCCCGGTCAGGTGCGCGGTCAGATCGAGATGCTGCGTGCGAGCGCGCTCGGGAATTTCCGCGACATCCTGTTGAGCATCGCCAAGGACACCGCGATGTTGGTGTGGCTCGACGGCCGTACGAACACCAAACTCAAGCCGCAAGAGAATTTCGCGCGTGAGGTCATGGAGCTCTTCACCATCGGCGTGGGCCACTATACGGAGCCCGATGTCTACGCCGGAGCACGAGTGTTCACCGGGTGGAACCTCGGGCGGCCCGGTACGGCGCTCGACGGATCGCTGCGCTACCAGTTTGCATACGACGCCGGGCAGCACGAGACCACGGCCAAGACTTTCAGCTTCGCGATCTACCCGGACGGCAACCGCACGATCCCATCGCGCTCCGCGGCAGATGGGATGCAGGACGGGATTGACCTGATCACCGCGCTGGCGGCGCATCCGAACACGGGCCGGTATCTGGCGAGCAAGTTGTGGCGGTTCTTCGTGAGCGAGTTCCGCGACCCGGATCCGGCGTTCGTCGACCGCATCGCTTCGGTCTATCAGCAGAACCAGTACGAGATGCGTCCCGTCGTCCACGAAGTTCTCAGGTCTCCGCAATTCTGGGACCCCAGCTCGTCCTGGGCGCGCTATGCGTGGCCGGTTGAGTTCGTCGTTCGGGCGCTGAAGGAAGTCGGGTGGAACGGCTTCTCGGTCGATTCGTCGCTGGCGCCGTTGACGAACATGGGCCAGACGCTCTTCGAGCCGCCGAACGTCGCCGGGTGGGAGACGGGCCAGTCCTGGTTCGCCACCGGCGCAATGCTCGCCCGGATGAATTTCGCCTCGACGCTCACGGCAAACCAGAAATTCAACCTCGCACGGGCCGTGAAGAATGCGGGCGTCAGCTCGACTCCTGACAGCATGCTCTCGTATTTCCTGGATCGGATTGCGACGGCGCCGCTCGACTCGGGCGTGCCTGCTGAGCTCGCGAGCTATCTGCGCGCGACCGGACCGTGGACCGGTGCGGACACACAGTTACAGAACAAGTCGGCTGGCCTCGTTCACCTGCTCGCGGGATCGCCGGAGTATCAGTTCTGCTGATGGTATGCAGCTCACCAGACGGCAATTCGTAAAAGGCGGCGTGGCGGCATTCACGGTCACGTTCGCCGCCCCCGAATTCTTGTCCGATCTCGCGCGCGCGCAGGGCGCCCGTGCGCGCAATCTGGTGGTGTTGTACCTGAGCGGCGGGAACGACGCCCTCAGCATGCTCATTCCGTACAACGATCCGTCGTATTACAGCCGGCGGCCGACCATCGCGGTACCGGCCGGGCAGGTGCTGCAGGTTGGCAGCGACTCATCACATGTCTCGCTCGGGCTGCACCCGCGCCTCACCGGGCTCAAGCAGATTTTCGATCAGGGACGGCTGGCGCTCGTGCAGCGCACGGGGTACGACAATCAGTCGCGTTCGCACTTTCTAGGCACGGACATCTGGTCCACAGCGGATCCGAACAATTCGCAGGGGCTCGGCTGGGTGGGTCGCTATCTCGATTCGTTACCGTCGCCGGTTGATCCGCTGGTCGGCTGGAACACGACGGGCAGTCTGCCCCACGTGCTGCAGGCGGCGCACACGGGCGTCCCCGCAATCGGCAATCCGTCGGCGTACTCGTTCAACAGTCCCAATAGCGGAACGGAGGCCACCGCGGAACGCGCAAGCGCCTTGAGAATCTCATCTCATGTGCCGGTCGATCGGCCGGAGCTCGCATTCGTGTACGGCACGTCGCGGGACGCGCTCGCGACGCTCGATCGCGTGGCCGACGTCGCGCAGTATGCCGCGTCGACGGCGTACCCGAACACCGGTTTCGGGCTGGCGCTGCGGGCCGTTGCCGGCGCGATGGCGAAGGGTATCGGGGCGAAAATCTTCTATGTCACGACGGGCGGGTTCGACACCCACTCGGCGCAAAACCCGAACGGCACGACCGGCGCGTACTACGGCCTGATGGCGACGTTGAACGACGGGCTCCTGGCTTTCCACACCGATTTGAAGAACCAGGGGTTACTCGAGGACACGCTGGTCGTGTCGTTCTCGGAATTCGGCCGCCGGATCACCGAGAACGGCAGTCGAGGAACGGACCACGGCGCGGCCTCCGTGATGCTTGTCATGGGCGGCCGGGTGAACGGCGGACTCTACGGGACGGCTCCGAACCTCAATGCCGATCCGAACAATCCGACGCTGGAGAACAGCGCGGGAGACGTGCGCTTCGAGACGGACTTCCGCTCTGTCTACGCGCAGATCATCGACAACTGGCTCGGGGCGAACTCGGCGCCGATCCTGGGAGGCAACTTCCGGAAGGCGCCGCTCACGTTCATCTGAGACACGGCGTTCGGCATTCAGCGCTCACCTTCACTGCCGTAGGCTATAGTCGCCCTGATGCCTCCCATCAAGCGCACCAAATTCAAGCTCACGCCCGCTCAATTGCTCGACATGTTCTACTGGTTGAAACTGATCCGCGGATTCGACGAACGCCTCAGCATCCTGGTCAGGCAGGGCAAGGTGCGCAGCGGCGTCTACACCGGCATTGGCCAGGAGGCCATCGTCGTGGGCACGTGTTTCGGCCTGCGAAAGGACGACTACATCTGTCCACTGCATCGGGACCTTGGATCTTTTCTCATGAAGGGCGTCGAGCCGCGCGCGATGATGGCGCAGATGTTCGGGAAAGCGACGGGGTTGTCGAAAGGACGCGATTCGGCGTTGCACAGCGGCGTCTCCGAGCTGGGCATCTTCGGCAACACGAGCATGCTCGGCGCCAATCTGCCGGTGGCAGCCGGGTTGGCTCTGACCTACCGGATGGAACAGACCGACGCCGTCGTCGTGGCCTATTTCGGTGAAGGGGCGAGCAACGTCGGCGACTTCCACGAGGCGCTGAACTTCGCAGGCGTTCAAAGGCTCCCGATTCTGTTCATCTGCGAGAACAATCAGTACGCCTATTCGGTGCCGATCGAAAAAAGTATGGCGATAGACGATGTGGCGGATCGGGCGCGGGGGTACGGATTCGATGGCGTTGCGATTAACGGCAACGACGTGCTCGCCGTGTATCAGGCGACACAGGGGGCGCTGACGCGGGCGCGAAGCGGCGAGGGACCGACGCTCATTGAGTGCAAGACGTACCGGTGGCACGGGCACTCGGAGCATGACAAGGCGTTCTACCGGACCGACGAAGAGCTCGCGATGTGGAAGAGCCGCGATCCGATTCCGACCTTTACCACGTACCTGCGCACGAGGACCGTGCTCGATGACGCGAAGCTGAAAGAGATCGAAGCACGCGTGGCGGCGGTGATCGATGACGCAGTGGACTACGCGATGAACGCGCCGGACCCGAGGGTCGAGGACGCTGTCACGGATCTCTATGCGTAGAGGCGGGGTCGGGATCTCACGCGGTTACGCTGATCGGTCGATGTGCCGGGGCGATGAGTAAAGAGCTTTCGTATCTTGAAGCGATCCGCGAGGCGCTCGTCGAAGAGATGCGCCGCGACCCGAAGGTGTTTGTCCTCGGGGAGGACGTGGGTGCATACGGGGGGGCCTTTGGCGTTACGCAGGGCCTGTTCGAAGAGTTCGGCGAGATGCGCGTGATCGACACCCCAATCTCGGAATCGCTCATCGTCGGCGCCAGCATCGGCGCCTCGCTGCGGGGGTATCGTCCCGTGGCGGAGATGCAGTTTGCCGATTTCATCTCGTGCGGATTCGATCAGATCGTCAACCAGGCGGCCACCCTGCGATACCGCTACGGGGGACGCGCGTCGGTGCCGATCGTCATCCGCGCGCCGAGCGGCGGCAATGTCGGGGGCGGTCTATACCACTCGCAGAACCCGGAGGCGTGGTTCATCCACCGCCCCGGCGTGAAAGTCGTCGCGCCGTCGACGGCGTGGGATGCGAAAGGGCTCCTCAAAGCCGCCATCCAGGACGACAACCCGGTCATCTATTTCGAGCACAAATATCTCTATCGGCGCGCGAAGGGTCCAGTGCCCGAAGGCGACGAGACTGTGCCGCTTGGCGTCGCGGCCATCAGGCGCGAGGGTCGTGACGCGACCGTGCTGACCTACGCCGCGATGGTGACGCCGTCGCTCGAAGCCGCCGATCGGCTGTCCAAGGAGGGCGTTGAAGTCGAGGTCATCGATTTGCGAACGCTCCTGCCGTACGACAAGAACGCGATATTCGCGTCGGTCGAGAAGACGAACCACGTGCTGATCGTGCACGAGGATACCAGGACGCTCGGGGTTGGCGCAGAGTTGTCCGCCGTCATCATGGAAGAGCGGTTCGAGTCGCTCGATGCGCCCGTGATGCGGGTCACCTATCCCGACACTCATCCGCCGTTCTCGCACGTCCTGGAACAGGCATGCCTGCCAAACGCGGACACCATCACGGAGGCGCTCAGGAAACTGGCGGCTTACTGAATCTGGGCAAGAGGTCTTGACGCGGTGGCGCTCCAGCCCTGCTCATGACGAGGTCTTGAGAACCGCCTGCAGCGCCTCGTCGACGTGCGCGTAGCGGAACGTGAATCCGCCGCGTTCCGCGCGCTGGGGTACTGCGCGTTGGCCCGACAGCAACAGGCCGTCGGCCATCTCCCCCAATATCAAGCGCAGGGCGAAAGCGGGCATCGGAAGGAGCGCCGGCCGGCGAATCGCGCGACCAAGGGCCGCCGCGAACTCCTGATTCGTCACCGGCTGGGGCGCAGTCGCGTTCACGGGTCCAGAGACGCTCGGGCTCTGGATGGTCCACCTGACAAGCGCCATCCAGTCGTCGCGGTGAATCCACGGCCAGTATTGATGGCCCGTTCCGAGGGGCCCGCCGACGCCGAGCCTGAACGGGGGAAGCATTCGCGGCAACGCTCCGCCGCTCGTCTCGAGTACCAGGCCGGTGCGCATGCACACCACCCGCGTCCGATCGCTCGACGCGCGTTCGGCTTCCGCCTCCCACTGCACGCACACATGGGCGAGGAAGTCGGCGCCGGCACGCGTTTCCTCCGTCACGATCTCGTCCCCATGTGGACCGTAATATCCGACGGCCGATCCATTCACCAGAACGGATGGCGGAACGGCAGCCCTCCGGATTGCGGCCACCATGCTCCGGGTCGCCAGCAGGCGACTCTCGAGGATCCGCTGTTTTCGTCCTGCGGTCCAGCGCTTGGCGCCGATCGACTCTCCGGCGAGATTGACGACCGCTCCCGCGCCATCGATCTCGGACGCCCAACCGCCCGCCTCGCCGTGCGGCGTCCACGTAATCGCTCGCACTCTTCCATGCCCTGCCATGAAGTCGCGGCGCCGCGTCAGAATCAGGACATCGTGCCCCTCGGCCGAAAGCCGCTGCGCAAGAGGGAGACCGAGAAAGCCGCGCCCGCCGGCGATCACCACGCGCATCTTCAGCCTCCAGCTATCAGCTTCCCCCGAACGCCGACGCCCGGTCTACTATGGCCCGGCGTGACATTGACGCGCGGGCGTCTCTGAGGGTCAGAACGTTCGGCGCGCGACCCACTCGCGCAGTAACGAATCGACAACGACGTAGCGATCGCCTTCACGGGCAATGACGTCGTCGCGCAGGAGCGCGGCGAGGGCGGCCTGCACGGTGGAGGGCCCGCCGAGGCGGTGGCGGGTGCGGGCGTCGGTTGAGAGCAGTTCGCGGCCGTCCTCGAGCACGACGCCACGGAGGACGGCGCGCTGGGCCAGCGTCATCCG
>DATKHR010000069.1:0-6697 GCA_035510155.1 Vicinamibacterales bacterium | reverse complement strand
TGTCGAGCGGTGCTCCAGTACTGTCGAGCGTATCCTGAATTTTCGGGATCGGAAACAGGCTGGAGATGCTCGGCATGCCCAGCTCGGAGAGTAACGCTCGCAGCTGCATCGCTGCTCGCACTCCGCCAAAGGCGCCTGCTGAATAACACACGATGGCCGACGGGCGAAAAAAATACTCCTCGAGAAAGTGATCCAGCAGGTTACTCAGGGCCGGCGGAATACTGTGGTTGTATTCGCCGCTGACCACTATAAACGCGTCGGCCGCTCGGTACAGCAGAGCGAGCCGTTCGAGAACCGCCGGCGCCTTCCCTTTCTCGTATTCTTTGTACATCCGGTCCAACAGCGGCAGCTGCACCTCGACGGGATCGACGAATGTGAGATCGTGTCCACGCGCGGCCAGCGACTTCTCGACTTACCGGACGGCCTTGATGCCTTGGCGGTCGGACCGGACGGAGCCCACGAAGACGACGCAGTTCAGAGCCATGACTGTTTCGCCTTCGCGGTTCGACTTGAACGCTTCGGTTCCGCCAAGACGACGCGATCCAACCGCAGCAGCTCGCCGAGCGACCACGCTTGAAACGGACACCCTTTCGGGGCAAACGGGGGCTCGGCATCGGCGATTTCGGAGACGTGTCCGAGACCGGCCGACGCGAGATGGGACAAGAGCGGCGCCATGAACCGCTCTCGCGCTTGACGCCGGACGTTTGCCGTATTCCCCCGTACGCGGACCCACGCGTCAACGAACGGTCCGATAAGCCACGGCCACACCGTGCCCTGATGGTAGGCCGTGTCGCGAGCTGCGGGGCCACCTTCGTACCGCTCGGCGTACCCGGGTTCGCCACGCGCCAGTGACCGCAACCCGATCGGCGTCAACAGATGCTGTTCAACGGCATCGACAATTCGTCGCGCGCGGGCTCCGTCGACGAGCGCGACCGGCAACCCGCCGACGGCTAAAATTTGGTTCGGCCGGAACGTGTCGTCGCGTGTGCCAGGCGTGTGATCGACGTCAACGACATCGGCCAGCCGTCCCAGCTTCTCGTTCCAGAATCGATCAATGAATGCCAGCCGAGCGGTTTCGAGCGGGTCGCGCCAGTTCGGCTCCAGTACTGCGGCCACCTCCAAGGCGTTCACCCAGAGCGCTTCAACCTCCACCGGCTTTCCGATGCGGGGAGTGATCACACGGTCGCCGACGCGGGCATCCATCCACGTCAGCTGCATGCCAGGAACGCCGGCCGACAACAGACCATCGTGATTCATCCGAATCCCGAAGCGCGTCCCGGCCGCGTAGCCACCGACAATTTGCAAGATCGCGGATTCGAGCGCTTCTTGCTGCGGGACACTCAACACGGTCCCAGGACGTCCATTCAACCGCAACAGCTCGTAGGCGGCGACCACGTACCACAACGAGGCGTCGACCGCGTTGAACTCCGATGCGGCGCCTCGATCCGGGAATCGGTTTGGCAGCATGCCTTCCGACACCGCGCCAGCCCACTCGATTAAAATGTCGCGCGCCTCGCCCAGCCGCCCGGTGGCCAGGCACAGGCCTCGAATCGCAATGAACGTGTCGCGGCCCCAGTCCGTGAACCACGGATAACCGGCAACGATGGTGCGCCCCTGGCCGCGCTGAACGAGGTACGCATCCGCAAACCGATCGAGTGGCGAAGGAAACGACTCGCGCCGGCGGCGCTCGGCCGCGCGCGTGTGGTTCGCGAACGCCAGAACATCGTCCGCAGTCTGCTGCTCACCGGGCGCGCCGGCCTTCAGAATCCAGACCGCTTGATCACCTGGAGCCGTCAGCGTCCAACTGAACTCACCCGGCGTCGCGAGATCTTCGAAGTCGTCGAGCCCGCGTTCCCGCTCAGCCGAGTACAAAAATCGTCGGTACCAATCCGGCGCATGCCGATACGCGCCGTTCGACAGCAGCGCGATGGCGGAAAGGCCGTCATAGGGTCGGAATGCCACCAGTGCGGCGACTTGTTGAGCATCGAAGCGGAAGGCGCCGTTTTCATGATGCAACGCATGGTAGTCGCGACCGGACAGGAACGGTCGCACCCGGAGCCTCGCGGGACCCGCGGCCCTGGTGAGCGTCCAGACGAGGACGGTGGCTCCGACACCGTGCTGAACGAAAATCTCTTGCGTGACACACGTGCCGTCGCCGAGTTGGTACTGCCACGTGGGCCACGGATCGTGCGTAAAACTGGTGATGTGAGACGCGCCATCCGGATAGAGGACGTCTGGCGCGTATCGTTGCGTCGAGAGCCCGAAGCATCCCGCAGGCGTGTCAATCCACGCGTCGAAGCCGTTGACCAGGACAACCCGCCCGGTTGGTGGCGTCATCGCGGTGAGGAGCAGCGCATGATACCGACGCGTCCGCACGCCGGCAGTGGTGCCCGACGCAAAGCCGCCGAGCCCATCGGCTTCGAGCCACTCCGTTTGATCGTCAATGTGCAGGTGCGCCGGCTGACCGCTATCGCCGCCGGTCGTGTTGGTTGTCAAGACCGTCGATCCGCACCTGGTTGTCCCGCCTCTCCTCGCAACGCCGGGGTTGATGACCCGGACAGGGGAGCAACGAGGCTTCCCCCGGGTTTCCGCGAGACGGCGGGCACTCTCACCATCGCCTTCATCACCCGTCGGACCACGAACCGCGGCAGGATGCGATCGAGCAGCGCGAGCTGCACATTCAGCAACCCCACAATCTTGACGACGCGACGGTGTTTCAACGCCGAAAGGCCCGCAGCCACCACCTCCTCGGCCGTGAGGCTCGGAAATTTTCCGAGCAAGCCGGCGTTTTTCGAAAAGATGTCCAGCTCGGTCCGGATCGCACCCGGACACAGCGCGAGTACTACAACACCAGTCCCCCGCACCTCTTCCGCGATCGCTTCGGTGAACGAGAGGACGAACGCTTTCGTCGCGGCGTACGTCGCAAAATGCGGAAACGGCTGGAAGCCAACGACGGATGCGACGTTCAGGATCTGACCCCGGCGGCGCTGCACCATGCGTGGAAGCACCTCGCGGGTCAAGGAGACCACGGTCTCCACGTTGAGCCTGATACTGGCGAGCTCCGCCTCGAGTGAACTGTCAAGGAAGTCACCGGCCGTCGCGAGGCCTGCGCAGTTCACGAGCATCTCGATGTCGTGAAGCTCGCTGATGCGCCGCATGACCGCCGATACTCCCTCGGTCGCAGACAAGTCCGCGACGAACGGCTCTATTGTGGCTCCCCCCGCGGCCGCTGTCTTCGCCAGCTGATCAAGGCGGTCCTTTCGTCGGGCCACGGCCAGCACGTTGACCCCGCGCGCGGCCAATGTCGTCGCGAAGCACTGGCCGACGCCGGAGGAGGCTCCGGTGACGACAGCCCACTGGTGAATAGCCATGCATCCTCCTCACGCGCGTCTGCGGTCGTGTTCGACGGCCTTGTCAACACACTTCGCAGTAGATCTTGATGGCGCCCTCCGGGTGTTCCAGGTGCTCGAACAGCTCGGCGTATCGCTCCAAACCACGGACCGGGTGCGTCAGCAACTGGCGCAACCACCCCGGATACTCCGCTTCCGCCTGCGACATATCGCGGACGCCCGTCTCAAAATTCTCCCGACTGGCATTGACGCTTCCGAACATGACCTTGTTACCCAGGACAAATTCGAGATTGGTCTGATCGGCTGGAATTTCAACCGTGCGGTGGCCACCAGTAATACTCGTCAACGCGAGGACGCCGTTCTTTGCGAGTGCCTGCATACTGTCGAACACCACGGCGGATGATCCCGTCCCTTCGAAGATCAGATCAAATGGGCCGTACTGGGCGGTCCACTCGGCGATTGGTCGCTCGGCCGTGCTGACATACCGGGCGCCGAGACTCACGATCAGGTCCGCGTTGAGGTACGGCGCCGGCGTTCTCCCGAAGGCGGTCACGTCCAGGCCGCGCAAGCGCAAGACCAGCACCGCCAGGAGTCCGAGGGTGCCGGTTCCCATCACCGCGGCGGTACGAGGGCGCCAGACTTTCAGTCGACGCTGGATCTCGTATGCCTGGGTGATCCCCTTCTGGGCCACGGTCATGGGCTCAAGGAGCACCCCGACGTCCTTTAACCCCTGGGGAATCTTCACGACGAACTCTTCGTCCTCCACGTAGTACTCGGTGAGATAGCCATGACACAGGTTGATGCCTCGCTCGAAGTACACGCTGTCGGTCGTCATGTCCTGCAAGCCGATCGTGTCGTAGAGACTCGTGCCCGGCCGACGGACCGTGGCGACCACGAAGTCACCTGGGCGCAAAAAGGACACCTTCGGTCCCACCGCTTCCACCTGACCGAACCCTTCATGGCCGATGACGAGAAAGGTGTAGCCCTCGGGCGCGGCACCGTATTCGGCCGCATTGATCTCCCGATCGGTCCCATCGACGCCGACCCGCAGTACCTTCACCAGGACGCCGCGCCCGGTCGAAATGTCTGAGATGGACGGCTTGGCGAGCTCGGCCAAATGGACGCTGCCGGCTTTGCCGGGAATGACTGCCACGGCTTTCATCGGTCTGCTCCACTCTGCTGCAACAATTTCGCGACCAGCGCGGTCCACCCGGTCTGATGGCTGGCGCCGAGACCGGCTCCGGTGTCGCCATGAAAGTACTCGTGAAACGGAATGAGATCGTGCCAGTCCGGATCTCGCTGGAACAGCTCGACACCGCCGAAGACCGGCCGCCGGCCAGCCCCGTCGTTGAGGAAGATCCGGGTGAGCCGTCTGGAAAGGTCAGCCGCAACCTCCCACAGCGTCACCATGCGGCCTGATCCTGTTGGGCACTCCACCTGATAGCTGTCGCCGAAGTAGTGATGAAACTTTTGCAGCGCTTCGATCAGGAGGAAGTTGATCGGGAACCAGATCGGGCCGCGCCAGTTCGAATTTCCGCCAAAGAGACCCGTTGTCGATTCGGCGGGCTCGTACTCGACGCGATACTCGGCACCGTTCACCTGAAGGAGGTACGGGTGATCCCGGCGCACCTGTGACAGGGCACGAATCCCGCATGGCGACAGGAACTCCCGCTCGTCCAGCATGACGCGCAGGACCCGACGCAGTTGGGTGCCATCGACGATCGAGAGCAGGCGCCGTTCTTGACGGCCACGGGTCCGCATGCAGGCCACGCTCGCGATCAGATCCGGCCGATGATCGACGAACCACTCGAGACGGCGGTGGAACCCATCCAGCTGCCGTAACACGTCCGGCTCGAGTGTCTGGACCGCGAGCAGAGGGATCAGCCCGACGAGCGACCGAATCTTCATCGGCCTTCGTGAGTCGTCCGGCAGATGCAGGACGTCATAGAAGAACCCGTCCTCCTCATCCCACAGGTTGTGGCCTCGGCCACCGTGGAGGGATCCGCCGCCCATCGCATGCGCGATATTCAGAAAATGTTCCCAGAACTTGCTCGCCACATCCTCGTACGCGGGGTCGTGCATCGCGAGCTCCATCGCCATCGCGAGCAAGTTCAGCGCATACATGGCCATCCAGCTCGTGCCGTCGGATTGTTCAAGATGCCCGCCCGTCGGCAGCGGCGCGCTGCGATCGAAAAGGCCGATATTGTCCAGGCCTAGGAAGCCGCCCTGGAAGACGTTCATCCCTTCGGCGTCTTTGCGGTTGACCCACCAGGTGAAGTTGAGCAGCAGCTTGTGGAACACCCGCTCGAGAAACCGCACGTCGCCAGTACCGCGCCGCTTCTGCTCGATCTTGTAGACGCGCCACGCCGCCCAGGCATGCACCGGCGGATTTACGTCACCGAGCGCCCACTCGTACGCCGGTAATTGACCATTGGGGTGCATATACCACTCACGCAAGAGCAGCGTGAGTTGCTCCTTCGCGAAATCGGGATCCACAACTGCGAGCGCGACGCAGTGAAACGCCAGATCCCAGGCGGCGTACCAGGGATACTCCCATTTGTCCGGCATCAGCAGAACGTCAGCGTTGTACAGATGGGTCCATTCGTGATTGCGGCCGCGCTCGCGTCCCGCGGGCGGCGGCGGCTGGGTCGGGTCGCCTTCCAGCCAGGGCTTGACCACATAGTGGTAATACTGCTTCGACCACAGCAGACCCGCGAAGGCCTGCCGCGCGACATTGGTCGCGTCTGGCGACAGCGTGTGCGGAATCACCGAGGCGTAGAACTCATCCGCCTCGCGCTTGCGCGTGATGAAGATCGCATCGAACGCAGATCCGAACATCGAGTCGGAACCAGGCCGCCGATCGGTGAGACGCAGCATGAGCGTCGCCGTATCACCGGATGGAATCGTGAGGGCATAGTGTGCGGCCGCTTTCGTCCCTCGTTCCTGGGGATTGACGGCACTGCGCTCGCCCTGGACGACGAGTCGGTCGAAGGCGTCCTTCACATAGGCGGTAGCGTCGCCCCATCCGTACAGGCGCTGAGAGTTCGTCTCGTTCTCGGTGAAGAGAAGCTGCGGTTCGCCGTCGCAGTACAACCATCGCTGGCCGTATTTCGGCTCGTCGAGGGCGACAACCGCTCGGCCCCCGAACCGCGCCAGCGATGGTCGCGTGGGGTTGGGGCACCAGGACCACGTGTTTCTGAACCAGATGGTGGGCAACACGTCAATCGGCGCCCGATCGGGTCCGCGGTTCGTTACGCGTACACGAATCAGCATGTCCTCGGGGTCCGCTTTCGCATACTCGACCTCGACGTCGAAGTAGCGGTTCTCGCGGAACACGCCGGTGTCGA
>DATKHR010000068.1:0-34284 GCA_035510155.1 Vicinamibacterales bacterium | reverse complement strand
GCGAGCCGCCGTCACGCTTGATGTCTCCTGTTGCACAGTGGCCTCTGCCGCTTTTAAGTCGGGATTGTTTTCGGTTGCCTGTGCCTTGAGCGTCTCGAGCGGCGGCACCGGTGTGATGTTCTGGAGATCGTCGACGACGTCGAAGTTCTCTCGATAGTCGGGAAAAATCAGGACCGAGAGGGCCAGCCGGCTTTTGAGCGCAACGAGCTCGGCGTCCCCGGCATCGCGCTGCCGTTGTGTGACCTGAATCTGGGCTTTCACGACGTCGGAGTGCGCGACTTCACCCCCCTGCTCTTGCCGCTGCGTGATCTCGAAAAACTGCTGCGCCTCCATCAGGCCCTGTTGCGCGCTCGCGGCTTTCCGGACGGCCGCCACGAGCGTGTAATAGTCCTGAACGACCGTCGCCACCAGCCCGCGCGCAGCGACATCGGCTTTCGCCTTTGCCGCCGCCTCCGCTGCGGCCGTAGCCCGATAGTCTGCCCACTTCGTGGGAGACACCAGGTCCGCGTGCACAGTCCCATACGCGTAATACACCTTCGGCCCATCGTTGGGAACGAAAACGCCCGACGGCGTGCCGTTTGACTGGGTATAGATGTATTGAAGGAGGCCATTGACCGAAGGCAGCAATCCCGCGCGAGCCTGAACCCGATCCTCTACGGCAAGCTGCGCCGCGGTCTGCGCGGCGCGAAACAGTTGACTGTTGGCGCGAGCCAGCGCCAGCGCCGATTCGAGGGTGAGCGGGCCGGATTGGCCGGCCGCAGCGGCAGGCGCGGGCTGTGTTCCCTGTTCGGCCACGCCCCACGCCCCCGCCGGTGTCGCGATCGCTGTCGCGGCTGCGAGTATCAGTAGCGATCTGATCATCACTTCGCCATCTGATAGACCAGGACCTTGAACGTTCCCGGGATCGCCTTGGGGCGATCCTTCGATCCCGCAGGCTGCGGCTCGTAGTCGGTTGCCGCGACGTAGATCATGTGCGTCGCCGGATCGAGCGCCATGGTCCGCCCGCCGCGCGCCGTCTTCAGCGTCTGGATCACCTTCAGCACCGTGGGCGACTCCTGATGTGCGATCGTCACCGTGCCCGCGCCCCCGTTCGAGCTGAACGCCAGCTTCGTGGCCGGGTCGAACCAGTTGGAGTCGACGCCGTCGCCGATCGGCACGCTGTACACGACCTTGCCGTTCGTGCTGTCGACCATGAGCATCAGTTTGTTGTCGCACCCCAGAAACAGCCGGTGCTGCGCCAGGTCGATCGCCATCCCGGACGCAGACTCGCCGGGGGCGATGGACCAGGTGTCCGTCACCTTGTGCGTCGCGATATCGATGACTTTGATCGCGTTGGTGTCTTCGATGTTCACGTACACCTTGCCGGCTTTCGAGTCTGCTTGAGCGGTTTCTGGCTTGCCCTCGAGCGGCACGGTCGCCACGACTTTTCCACCCTGCGCATCGATGACCGTTGCCGACTTGCCACGCCCGTTGAACGCGTAGACCTCTTTGCGCGACGGCTCGTAAAGGATCGCGTCCGGGTTCTCGGCCGTGTCGACCTTCTGCAGGGTCTTAAGCGTCTTCAGGTCAACAATGCTGACCTTGTTCTCCCGCCCGTTGCTAGAGAAGCCCCGCCCGAGATCGCTGGCCAGCGCGAACCCGTGCACCCCGGGCGTGTCCGCCACCTCGCCGGCGATTTTGTTCGTTTGTGTGTCGATGACGACAATCTTCGTGCCATGCGTGACATAAAGACGGTGAGCCGCAGGATCAACCGACAGGTAGTCCCAGCCACCTTCCCCGCCGATGACGATTTCTTTAGAGAATTTGTAAGGGCTGTCCTGCCCACGGGCAGGTTGGACCGACGCTGGACCGAGAAAGAAAGCGAGAAGCGCGACGGCTCGAGTCATGTTCCGCATGGCTGCTCCTTTTTGGCGTTGCACACGTCAACGCTAGCGGAACAGACCCGGCGCCGTCTATCGTTCAACTGCCGGATTGGCGTACGGCAGACGACGTACTAGGCGGCAGGAGGAGGTCTTCGAGGAAGAACGCGGCCAGATCGCTCCGTCCGTTCAAGCCTGCCTTGCGGTACACCGCCAGCGCTTGCTGCCGAACCGTGCGCTCGCTGGTTTGTCTGAGCTCAGCGATGTCGCGGTGGCGGAGCCCTTTGAGCTGCAGGAGGGCAATCTCCCGCTCCGCCGGGCTGAGACCCCACCGATCGAACTGCCGATCGATCGCCGCGCCCAATCCCTGCAGGACCGCTTGAGCTTCGCTGTTCCATCGCCGCGCATCTTCGCTCCATCGCCTGGCTTCGTCCCTGGCCGCCACCAGTTCCCGGTCGAGCGCCTGCGCCCGCCGCCGCTCCGATACCATCTGCCACCAGTGAATGGCGATTCCCGCCAGCGCCGACGTGAAGATGAGCAGCTCGAAGGTCTGGAGTGCGATCGGCTCGCCGCGCATGAACTCGATCGTCAAGTCGATCGCCATCAACACGGCGATCACGATAAACAGGAGGATCGACACCCCTATAGTGTGGCAGATGCGGCGGGCCCGTCGCGCCCGAACCGCATAAACTGTGTCGTCCGGCAATGCCCGAGCCCCCCATGTTGAGAATGAGCGGCATCCGCAAGACCTTCCCAGGCGTCGTCGCCTTGGACAATGTCAGCTTCGACCTCCGGGCAGGGGAGGTGCACGTGCTCGTTGGCGAGAACGGCGCCGGCAAGTCGACCCTGATGAAGATCTTGAGCGGTGCCTGCCGGCGCGACGCCGGCGACATCGAGATCGGCGGCCGCCCGGCAACGATCGCCTCGCCCCGCGACGCTCAGGCACTCGGCGTTGCGACTATCTATCAGGAGCTCAGCCTGGTGCCCCAACTGACAGTCGCCGAGAACATCCTGCTCGGTCACGAGCCGTCGCGGGCGGGGTGGATTGACCGGGCCAGGCTCGCCGAGCACGCGACGCACAGCCTCGCTGAGGCAGGCGTGAGGCTAAACCCCGCCCGGCGTGTCGACTCCCTCGGCATCGCGGAACAGCAGATGGTGGAGATCGCCAAGGCCCTGTTCCGTCGAGCCCGTGTCATCGCGATGGATGAGCCGACCTCCGCGCTCACCGCTCGCGAGATCGACCATCTATTCAGCGTGATCCGCCGGCTGACCGCGAGAGGCGCGGGCGTCATTTACATCTCGCATCGCCTGACCGAGTTGCCGGGGATCGGCCAGCGCGTCACGGTCCTCCGAGACGGCAGGAACGCCGGAACGCTCAACCTTTCGACCGTTTCGATCGCGGAGCTCGTCCGGCTCATGGCCGCCCGCGACGTTCGCGACCACTTCCCCCGCCGCCGCGTCACCCTTTCGTCCCTTCCCGCCCATCCAGCCCCTCCCGGTTTTCCTGCCTGTCCCGCGCCTCCTGCCTCGCCGCTGCTGCAGATCGAGCACCTGAGCGGCGATTCAGGCGTGGACGACGTTTGCTTGACCGTCCATCGAGGTGAGATCGTCGGCGTCGCCGGCCTCCTCGGCGCGGGTCGCACGGAGCTCGCTCGCCTCATTGTCGGCGCCGATGTGCCGTCGTCCGGCCGCGTGACGGTGAAAGGGCGCGAGGTGACGCCTCGGTCACCGCGAGACGCCATCCGCGCAGGCATCGGCTTTCTGCCTGAAGATCGGAAACGCCACGGTCTCGTGATGCCCCATTCGGTCTCGCGAAACGTCGCCCTGCCAAACCTCGCGCGTTGGTCGACAGCGGGTTGGGTGTCGGCGCGCGCCGAAAGAACGGCCGCCGAGCGGTGGGTGACCGAGCTGCGCATCAAAACACCGAGCGTTGCCGAGCGAGTGGCTCGCTTGAGCGGCGGAACCCAGCAGCGCATCGTGCTCGCCCGCTGGCTCGCCGCCGAGTGCGAGCTGCTCGTGATGGACGAGCCGACACGCGGAGTCGACGTCGCTGCTCGCGTGGACATCTATGAGCTGATGAATCAGGTCACCGAAGCCGGCGTCGGCATTCTGATGATCTCGTCCGACCTCCCTGAGGTTCTGGGCATGAGCGATCGCATCTACGTCATGCGCGGCGGCCGGATCGCGCTCGAGCTCGACGCGCGCGCGGCCACCGACGAGCTCGTCCTCCAGGCCGCGCTGGGACTCACGTCTTGAGATTCGCGGTACGGGGTTCCGAAGGAGATCGGGTGCACGCGGGTCGGGATGGGGCGTTGCAGTCCCGGGTGCAGCACCGGCGTCGGCGTGCGAGCGCGGCGGTCGCATCGGGGTGGAGCCGCTACGGCGCGGGGCGGTTTGCAGCCTTCGCCGGCCTGGGCAGTCTGTGCCTCCTGCTCTGGATCCTCACACCCCACTTTCTGACCCTTGCCAACATCCTGAATGTGATGGAGCAGACCTCCATCAACGCTGTCGTGGCGATCGGCATGACCTACGTGATCATTTCGGGCGGAATAGATCTGTCCGTCGGATCCATCCTCGCCCTCTCAGGCGTCGTCCTCGCCAAAATCCTCAAGGCCTCCGCCTTCGGAGCCAACCCGGCCGGCGCGCTGGGTTGGTTCCCGCTGTCCCTCGCTCTTTCCGCTACGCTGGCGGTTGGCGCCGCGGTGGGAATCGCCAACGGTGTGGGCATCGCCTTCGGACGTCTGCCGCCATTCATCATGACTCTCGGCATGATGAGCGTCGCGCGCGGTGCCGCGCTGCTCGTGACGGATGGACGTCCGGTCTCCGGGTTCGATCCCGGCTTTCGATCGCTTGCCACGGGAAGCCTGCTCGCGGTTTCGGCGCCAATCGTGATGACCATCGCCTTCTACCTTGTGGCGCATCTCGTGTTGTCGAGAACGCGATTCGGCCGGTACGTCTATGGAATAGGCGGCAACGAGGAGGCGACCCGTCTCTCAGGCGTTGCGGTCCGTTTTCACAAGACGATCGTGTACGGTGTGTCAGGGCTGACGAGCGCAACAGCGGCCGTTCTGCTGACGGCTCGCCTGAACACCGCACAGCCTATCGCTGGCATCAACTACGAGCTCGACGCCATCGCCGCGACGGTCATCGGTGGAACCAGCCTGAGTGGTGGCGAGGGGTCGCTGGGAGGCACGCTCGTTGGCGCCCTCACGATGGGTGTGCTGAGAAACGGGCTGAACCTCCTCGGCGTGTCCTCGTTTCTGCAGCAGCTCGTCATCGGCGCCGTGATCATCGCTGCCGTCCTCGTGGATCGCGGGTTGAAGGAGCGAAGGCGTTGAGGGAGAGACGTCGTTGAGCGGGAGTGCGAGAATCCTTGCGGTATCCGCCGTCGCCCTGGCCTCGATCGTGGGCTGCAACCGCGCTGCGGCCCCCGCGCGCCAGAGGCCGCGCATCGCCTTTGTGCTGAAGACGCTGAATAGTCCATTCTTCAATGACATGCAGCGGGGCGCGCAGCGCGCCGCCGACCGCCTCGGCGTCGACCTGGTCGTGCAAGCCGCCGAGCGTGAGATCGACGTCGAACGGCAGATGCAGATCGTCGAGAACGTGATTCAAACCGGCGTCAACGCCCTCTGCCTGACACCCAGCGGCTCAAAAGAGGTCGTCCCTGCTGTCGTCAAAGCCAATCAGGCGGGAATTCCGGTCGTTATCGTCGACACACGCCTGGACCCGGCAACCGCTGATGCGGCCGGCGCGAGAGTCGCCAGCTTCACAGGGTCTGACAACTACGAAGGAGGCCGCATCGCCGCTCAGTTCGTCGTGAGCGCCTCGAGGGGCATGGCAAACGTCGCGGTCCTGGAGGGCATCCCTGGGCATGAGACGGGCGACTCACGCCTGCACGGATTTCATGACGGCATCGAGGTGGCACCGGGCGTGAAGATCGTCGTCTCACAGACCGCGAACTGGGAGCGCGATCAGGGTTTCACGGTCTTTCAGAACATGTTGCAGGCGCATCCCGAGATCGACACCGTGTTCGCCTGTAACGACCTGATGGCGCTCGGGGCCCTCGAGGCGATCCGTGCCGCTCGGCGCGCCGGCTCGATCCGTGTGATAGGTTTTGACGCGATCGAAGATGCGCGCCGCGCCATCGCCGACGGGACGATGGCCGGCTCGGTCGCGCAGTTTCCGGACGAAATGGGACGGGTTGCCGTCGAGAACGCGGTCAAGGCCCTGCGCGGAGACCCCGTCACGCCGGACGTCAAGATTCGAATCGAGCTCGTGACGAGATCAAGTATCCAGACAACCAAGTAGCCGGGTCACCAAAGCCGAGTAACCAGGTACGAGTTGATTAGATAAGGAGCGACTGAGCGTGTTGCGACTCAACGTTGGATTGATCGGGCTTGGACGGCTGGGACACATCTACGCGCACGATCTGAGCTCGCGCATCGCATCGACTCGGCTGGTCGCCGTTGCGGACATCGACAGCGACCTGGCGAGTCGGACCGCCCAGGCATTCGACGTTCCGCACGCGCACGTGAATTCATCAGACCTGATTGCCAATCCTGACGTCGAGGCCGTCGTCATCGTGACGCCGACCGACACGCACTGCCAGATCGTCATCAACGCGTTGACTGAAGGAAAGCCGACATTCTGCGAGAAGCCACCTTCGATATCCCTGGCCGAGGCCAGTTTGATGGCGGAGGCAGCGGCACGGACAGGCACGTTCTTCCAGATGGGCTTCATGCGCCGCTTCGATCCCGGTTACCGTGCGGCGAAGCGGCAGCTGGAGGACGGACGGATCGGCAGGCCTGTTGTGTTCAAGGCGACGTCAAGGGACCCGTTTCCGCCGAGCCTGAGCTACGTCGACCCGAAAAGCAGCGGCGGCATTTTCGTGGACATGGGGATCCACGACTTCGATCTCGCGCGCTGGCTCATGGGCGACGTCAAGAGCGTCCAGGCGATCGGCGGGGTCCTGGCCTATCCAGAATTCACGAATGTCGGCGACCGGGACAACGCGATCGCCACCATGACCTTCTCCGACGGCCGCCTCGGCGTCGTCGATCTGACGCGAAATGGGTGCTACGGGTACGACATCGTGACCGACATCCTCGGCACCGAAGGCACTCTGCGCATCGGCTATTTGCGCGAAACGCCACTCCTGGTCATGACGCGCAACCGCGTCGCCCACGACACCGTGCCGTTCTTCATGGAGCGCTTCGAGCGCGCGTACAGGCTGCAGCTCGAAAATTTCGCGGAGAACGTGCTGCTTGGCCGCCCCGCGCCGGCCACGATTCACGACGGTGTCGAAGCCCTCCGCATCGCCCTGGCTGCGACACGAGCGTGTGAGACCGGCGCCACGATCGACGTCAGCAGCGTGGCAGCGTGAGCGCTTCGCCGAACTAGTACCGAGTACCGAGTACCGAGCCACGTCTTCTAGAGAACCCCGTTGACCAACACTTCCGTCGCCTCGTGCACCGCCCGGAGGAGAGGCACATAGCCAGCGAACGCACCAACCACTCCCATCACGGCCATCGCGACGCGCACCGCGCTCAGGCGCGGCATCACCGACCGGCGCCGGAGTCTCCAGGGAATCCGGGGCTCTGGCCCGCGGCTCTCAGGAAGGTCGTCGCCGTCCAGGAGACGCCGCACCCGCGCCGTGATGTCCGCGTCCGCAAGGAGCGTGCTGATCGGCTCGGCGACCGTTCCGGCGGCCGGCATCGAGCGAGCCACTTTGACGAGCGCCGATGCGAGCGCGCGGCGCGCCGCCGTGCCCTCCGACGCCGCCACTCGATCAGCGGCGCGCTCCGCGGCTGCCGCCCACTGCCGCTCGATCGTGCGCGCGGCTGATAACCGCACCAGAACGTCGGGAGACGCACGTATCACGAGGCGCTTCAAGTTGTCCCATGCGCGCCGGTGGCCGAGCTCGTGGGCGACGCTGGCCGACAGCTCCGCGTCGTTCAGCGCAGCCACCAGTCCCCGCGTCAGAAGGAGTCGCGGCCGGAGCACGCCCCCGATCGCGATCATCGCCCGATCGGCATCGATTTCGAAGGCCGGCAGGGACGTCGCGGCAAGCGTCACCGGGCGGGCCAGGGTCATCCAATGTCGAACTCGACGCGTGGCACTTCTCCACGCTTCGAGCCCCCTTATGAACGCCGTGACGACCATTGTCGTCCCACCCGCCGCCAGCACGAAGAGCGTCACGCCGCCGAACCGCTCCGCGGCCTCGCGCGGTTCGTACGCCCAGTACGACGGCACGAACAGCACCGCCACGAACGCCGCCGACGATGCAGCAGGAAGCAGGCGCAGCGTCAACCAGAACCCGGGCGCTTCAAACGATCTCGGCCGGAACCGGCGCCTCGGCGTGAGCAAGCAGCCCACCGCTGCCGCCACCAATGCCGACGCGGCGACGTTCACTGTGAGAAACCACGCCAACGCCAGCGTCACGCCGTGCGCGACAAACCTGATCTCGCTCATTGCCGTTTTCCCGCGCGCCGCTTCTCATGGATCAACCGCTCGAGCTCGTCGAGCAGCGCCCGGTCCCGATCCGACACCGCATCCACCAGCGACGAGAGGACTGGCAGCGGTTCGTTGTCGTCGCGGTGCAGCAGACTCTGGACGAGCTCGCTCGCGACCGCGCCCTCGAGCTCTTTCCGCGTTGCGGCCGCGCGGTACACGAACGCCCGCCCGACCTTCCGGCGCGTCAGCAGCCCCTTCTTGAACAGCCGATCCATCGTCGTCATCACCGTCGTGTACGCGACGTTCACGCGGAGGCGGTTGCACGCCTCGCGCACGCTGATGTCCCCCTCTCGCCACGCGATGGACATCACCGCACGTTCGAGCGCACCCAGACTGCTCTCGACAATCTGCTGCGACGACTTGAATCCCCAGAAAAGAAAGCGGCGCCCCATCATCCTCGAGCGGCGCACGGCGGGATCGCCGGCCGATTAGTGAACATCGTGTTCCCTGTCGGGCCCGTCATGCTGTCGACCCCTCTCGCGGCCCGCCTGTTTTGCTGACGCCTCTGCCGGCGCGCGCCAGAGCCACCGCACGGCTGCAAATGCCGCCAGTCCGCCGGCCGCCCCCGTCAGCCAGCGAGCCCGGCGGGGCGAGGCGGGCGCTGGCGGTGGCCGACGCACGCGAACCCGCCGTTCGTTCGCCGGAATCCACCGCGTCACGAAAGCGAAGGCATCTGACGCACATCGTGGACATGTGTCACTCGTGTGCAGTTCCTCACAGTCGAGACACAACCGGGCTTCCTGCAGGTGCATTCTCTTAGTCTAACCGGGTGCGCCTACTTCCCCACGACAGGATCGCAAACGAGTCTGCGATCATCGGCCCCGGCCGCCCCGTCCGCCCGGTGGCGGCGTCGGTGCCGGCGTGTACTCCGCTGCGATCAGATAAATCTGGTTCGTCTTCGAGTCGAGCGTCGACGTTTTCGCGCTCGTTTGAGTCTGCATCGTCTGCGCGACGACAAAATCGGTCGGGCTGTTCTCTTTGATGACGGTCAGCGTCCCGTCCTCCTGCGAGCTGAACACCTCCTTCGTGGATGAGAGCGAAACCTGCGATGACTGCGAAGATACCCTTCATACGTGGCTCCTATCGCGACCGTCAGCGTTTGCTCCGCATTGTGCGTCTGTGATATCGGTGTTCGTCAAGCGAAACCCTTCGGCTTGGCCAACGAAACGGAAGAATCCCGAATCACGTTCTTTGGATTGCTGGTCCTTACAGCGGCCGTCTTCCTGACCCTCGCCGCCGAGCCTGCCGCCCAAGGCGCCCCTCAGGCCATCGTTACCGGCGTCGTACAGGATCAAACGGGCGCCATTCTCTCCGGCGCCGCCGTTGATCTGCTCGACACCGGCGGCCACGTCGTCCAGTCAGCCACCACCGACGGTTCCGGAGCGTTTCGCTTCGAACGAGTCGCGCCAGGGCCATACCAGATACGCGCCACCTACGAGGGGTTCAAACCAGCGTCGACCAGTCTCCGCGTTGGCGCCCGATCCCCGAGCGCGCAACGCCTCGTCCTGAGCATCGCGAATGTGACGCAGGAGATCACCGTCAGCCGCGCAGCGCAGGTCGAAGCGACGCCCGCCGGCAATCTCGATGCCGTTGCCGTCGATCAGAACATGCTCGAAAGCCTGCCCGTCTTCGATCAGGACTACATCTCGACGCTCTCGCGTTTCCTCGACTCCGGGTCCCTGGGCAACACCGGCGTTTCCATCGTCGTCAACGGCATGGAAGTCAGCGCGCTGAGAGTGAGCGCCTCCGCCGTGCAGCAAATCAAGATCAACCAGGATCCATACTCCGCCGAGTACGCTCGCCCCGGCCGGGGGCGGATCGAGATCATCACGAAGCCAGGCGGCCAGGAATACCACGGTGAAGGCAACGTCGTCTTCCGCGACGCCCGCTTCGATGCGCGTAACGCATTTGCCGTCGAAAAGCCCGCGGAGCAGAAGCACATCGTCGAGGGCGTCGTCAGTGGCCCCCTGGGACATGGCGGCAAGACTTCGTTCCTGGTGTCCGGGAACGATTCGGTCGACGATCAGCAGGCCATCGTTTATGCAGCCGGCCCCGAAGGGACGATTCAGGGAAACGTCGCGCAGCCCAACCGCCAATCGCTCGTAGCCGCGAGCATCAGCCATCAAGTCACCGACAAGACCACGATATCCATCCGGCCGAACTGGGAGTATGAGAGCAACCAGAACCGCGGCGTTGGCGGCACGACGCTCCCATCGGCGGGCACCGACTTCACGCACAACGAGCAGCAGGTGACCTACACGCAGCAGACGGTTTTTCGTCCAACGCTGTTGTTTCAGTTCCAGCTGCTCGTCGGCCACGAGCGAGAGCCAACCGTCAGCGTCTCGCCGGATCGCGGCATCGTCGTGGCGGGCGCGTTCACGGGCGGCGGGGCGCAGGGTGATCTCCTGCGTACTGAGACCCACATGCAGCTCGTCGAGAGCCTGGCCTGGACCAAAGGACGCCACTTGATTCAGTCGGGGTTTCAGTTGCCCGATTGGAGTCGCCGAGGCTTCTACGACCATACGAATTTCGGTGGGACCTTCTCGTTCAGCGGCCTCACGACGTATGAGCTCGGGAGACCGTATGTCTTTGTTCAGCAGCAGGGGAACGGGGACCTGGCGTTTCTGGAGAAACAGGTTGGCGCCTACGTCAAGGACGACTGGCAGCCGCGGTCGGGTCTTTCGGTGTCTCTGGGGCTGCGTTATGACTGGCAGAACTACTTTCACGACACGGACAACTTCGCGCCACGCGCGTCGTTCGCTTACGCGCTCGGTGATCAGAAGACCGATGTCATCCGCGGAGGCGCGGGCGTCTTCAACGATCGCAGCGGCGCTGTCGCCATTGCCGACCTGCTGCATTCGCTACCCGGCGGACTCGTGCGCTACGTCGTCAACAACCCATCGTATCCGGATCCGTTCCAGGGCTCGCCCCCGTCGTCGGAGCCGCCAAGCATCGTCGTCCTGTCGCCCGCCGTGCAGATTCCGCGAACGCTTCAGTACGGCCTCGGCCTCGACCATCAATTGCGCAAGGCGCTGACGTTGTCGGTGACCTATACGGGGACCCACGGCTATCAGCTGTTTCGCTCGCGAGACATCAACGCACCACCGCCCCCGTTCTACTTGACGCGTCCCGATGACCGTTACGGCGTCGTTCGACAGATAGAATCGACTGGCCACCAGACAACCGATTCCCTGCAGGTCACCTTGCGCGGCCGCGTGAGCGGCTGGTTCAACGGACAGACGCAGTACACGTTGAGTCGCGCCTACAACGACACAAACGGCATCACCTGGTATCCCGCCAACGACTACGATCTGTCAGGTGAGTGGGGGAGGGCGGACTTCGACCGCCGGCACCGCTTTCTCGTGCTCGGCCGGGCAAGCCTCGGGACGCTCGCCGATCTGGGTGTCGGGCTCACGATGAATTCGGCGGGGCCTTATACCGCGACGCTCGGCCAGGATATCTACAACAATGGCCGCGGCCGCGCCCGCCCATTCGGCGTCGGGCGGAACACGCTCGAGGCTGCAGGCGCCGCGACGCTCGATCTCCGCGTGTCCCGTGACCTCAACCTCAGCTCCAGCGCGGGCGGCGGGGGCGGAGCGGCCAAGGACGCGCGCTCGGTCACGCTTGGCATCGACGCATTCAACGTGCTGAATCGTGTGAACTACGTCAACTTCGTCGGCACGGTCGGATCGCCGCTCTTCGGCCAGCCGGTCTCGGCACGGGCCGCGCGACAATTGCAGTTTTCCGCGCGTGTCAAGTTCTGACGTCTTTCTCTGTACAATCGCCCGGACGCGTCTGATGCCGCGCCCCCGGACTTCAACGATGCGCTGGTGGCTCGGAGCCGCCGCTCTCGTCGCCCTTCTCCAGCCACGATCGGCCTTTGCGCAGACCGACGAAATTCAGGTCTATGATGGCGGCCTCGCCGAGCCCGGCATCTTCAACCTGACGTGGCACAACAACTTCACGCCGATCGGCGTCTCGACGCCGGCGTTTCCCGGGGCCGTCATCGCGGATCGGTCCTGGAACGGCGTCCCGGAATGGGCGTACGGCATGACGAGCTGGTTCGAGCTCGGCCTCTACATGCCCCTCTACACGCACGACAAAATGACGGGCTGGGGGCTGGACGGCGTCAAACTGCGCACGCTGTTTGCCGTGCCGAACGCGGGTGAGCGCCGCTTCTTTTACGGCGTCAACTTCGAGTTCAGCTACAACGCCCGGCGATGGGACGCTGCGCGCTTTACGTCAGAGGTTCGGCCGATCATCGGCTGGCATCTGAAGCCTGTCGACATCATCGTGAATCCGATCTTCGACACAGCCTACGACGGCGTGAAGAATCTGGAGTTCGTCCCTGCCACGCGCATCGCCTACAACTTCTCACCAGTCTGGACGCTGGCTGCTGAGGAGTACGACGATTTCGGCCCTGTTCACAACTTTTACTCGCCTCATGATCAGGTCCATCAGCTGTACACGGTCGTCGACCGCCACGGCGGGTTCTTCGACATCGAGGCGGGCGTCGGCGTCGGCCTCACGTCCGCGTCGGACCGGTTGACGTTCAAATTGATCTTGTCACGCGACCTCAACAAGCAGCCCATCCGACCCCATTGACACCGCCCTGGACCTCAGACGGTCAGCATACTCAGATGGCAACGCGCTTTTGCCTGGGAGATGAGTGAGCGCCGCTGTCGTTCACACATGATCCAAGGTGTCTTCCGGCTTGCCCGGCTCGCGAAGCTGTCGTTCGATGGCCCTGCTCACGACGTCCCTCGCTCCGAGACCGACCGCAATCGCGATCGCGAGAACGATCCCGCCGAACAGGATGCCGAACGCGAGGAGCAGGACGCTCCGGCCAATGCCGATGTCATCGAGTGCCATGGCCGCCGCAATCATGAAGAGCAGCCACTTCGCGGTCAGGCTCAGAACCCGGGCGGACTGCATGTGCATATTCACCGCTCCAATCAGCACCGCTCGGGCCACGAACCGCGCCAGCAGTCCGCCAACAATGAGAATGAGCGCCGCCGCGACGAGGTGCGGGAAGTACCCGAAAATCGACAACGCGAATTGCTGCGGCATCGTCGCATCGAGCGCTGTCAGCCCTATCAGAAGTCCCAGCACCAGGAAGGTCCACTGAACGGCGCGCGCGATCAGGAGCGACGGGCTTCTCGTGACCGACCAGTCCGTGTGAGTGGACAATCCGATCTGGCGCGCGTGCCGATCGAAGTCGAGGCTCGTGAGCGCGCGCAGAATGACATACCGCGCGACAAACGCAAGCAGCACGGACACCGCGAGAATCACGAGCAGCACCACGACCCCCGGCAGAAAGTTCACGATGCCGGTGGCGATGCGCGAGCTGGCCTCGTTGATGATTTTATGAACCTGTTGCCACATGCTGGCTCCTACCAGATAAGCAATTTCACGATTCTCACGTCCGGAACCGTTCTGGCCACCGCCATCGCGACACGAGGTAGGGCTTCTCCGCCTCAAACGCGAGCGCCAGCTGCTCGATACGAGCGTCGGCGCCTTCCGGTGGCACATCGCGAACCTGCAGAATCATGGACGCCAGCCACCCGAGGTAGAGCGGCGTCAGCGACCGAAGCAGGTGATCCCGCGGCAGCACGCGGAGACGGTAGCCAAGCGCAAAGTCATACACAATACGCGCCCAGAGGTCGTCGTCCAGCCGAAAGCGCTGAGGTGGGACATCGAGGAGGCGTCTGAGGTCGACAATGCTCTTGGGAGGCATCGTCCACGTCCAGATGTCGCGGAGCTCACGATATCCCAGGCGGAACGATTCGATCAGCCCTTCCACGTTGACCTGTGGCGTTTCGAGAACCACTGCTGGAGGGTCGCCAATCAAAGGAACTGGAACCGAGCCGCGCACGCGCTGCCAGACATCCACGCGGCCCTCGAGGTCGGCAAACAGTGTGCCGACGACCTGGACGAGCGTCGTCCCCAGATCGAGCGCCTCCCCTCTCGTGTGAAACGTCCGGCGGCCAAGCGGGGCCTCGCAGAGCTTGAATCCTCCGGCAGCCGCCCCCGCCGCCAGCCAAAGGTCGATCCCGATCTGCGCGCTATCAAGGTCCCACACGTCCGCGTCGAGATAGGCCTCGACGAGCCGCGCCGAGCCACCGAATTCTCCAACCGCCGGCTGCCGCAACCGGACGCCATATAACGCGCGAAATAGCGGGTACACAATCCCTTTGGTCAGCGCGCCTTCGTAAGGGTGTCGAGCGTAGAAGGGCGAGACGTAGTCGAATCCTCCATCGAGTACGGGTCCCGCGAGCGCAGGGATCCAACCAGGTGCCACGGTTCGAATCCCGCCGTCGATCACGACGCACGCTTTGACGCCCGGCGTGTGCGCGCCTTCCAGAATGGCGCGCAGCGCGCGCGCGCGCGCGGGGCGTCCGTGATACGGGACGTCGAGAAGATCGCCGGCGGCCCGCGGATAGGTGACCTCCACGAGAGTGGCGTTCGCCGGCCCCAAAGCTTCGCGGGCTCGCTGCGGCGTGCCGTCGTTCGAACCGCCGTCGGCGAGCAGGATCCGGCTCTCTACGATGGAGGCCCCGCCCAGGGATGCTGTTCCGTCGAAGGCCTCCTCCAGACCGCTCCGAACGGCTGCCGCGACGTCTCCGATCGTGTCGACGTCGTTGTAGCTCGCGATGCCGACAACGAGCTCGGCGGTCGTGGCGGCGGGCTTAGTCGCCTCGGCGCTGGAGCTCGAACCAGTAGAAGTCATAGGGTCCGAGCGTCAGAAAGTACGGCTCCCGACCGATGACAGGAAAGTCCGTGTAACCGAGCATCTCGACCGGTGTGTACCCGTCGAGCGCGGCCAGGTCCAGCTGGACCGGCTGGACCGAGCGAGACAGATTGGCCACACAAAGGATCACATCTTCCTCGTACCGCCGAATGTACGCGAGCACTTTCCGATTGACCGGATCGAGAAACTCGAGCGTCCCCCGGCTGAACGCTTTGAAGAGGCGGCGCAGGTGAATCAGATTCTTCATCCAATGGAGCAGCGACGAGGTCTCGCGCACCTGTGCCTCGACGTTGACCGCCTGATATCCGTACACCGGATCCATGATGATTGGGCTGTAGAGTCGAGCGGGATCCGCGCGCGAGAAGCCGGCGTTCCGATCCCCGGACCACTGCATCGGCGTTCGCACGCCGTTGCGATCGCCCAGGTACGTGTTATCGCCCATGCCGATCTCGTCGCCGTAATAGACGATCGGTGTGCCGGGAAAGGAAAAGAGCAGGCTGTTGATCAGCTCGATCCGGCGGCGGTGATTGCCCATGAGCGGGGCCAGCCGTCGGCGGATGCCGAGGTTGAGACGCGCCTGCGGGTCGGCGCTGTACGCCAGATACATGTAGTCGCGCTCTTCATCGGTCACCATCTCGAGCGTCAGCTCGTCGTGCTTCCTGAGGAACAATGCCCACTGACACACGTCCGGGATCTCCGGCGTCTGCCGCATGATATCGACAATGGGCGTCCGATCCTCGAGATGCACGCCCATGAAGATGCGCGGCATCAGCGGAAAGTGATAAGCCATGTGGCACTCGTCGCCCGCGCCAAAATACGCGCGCACATCCGCCGGCCACTGGTTGGCCTCCGCAAGCAGCATTCGGTTCGGCCATTTTGCATCGACATAGCCGCGGATCGCTTTCAGGATGGCGTGTGTCTCGGGCAGGTTCTCGCAGCTGGTGCCGTCGCGCTCGACCAGATACGGCACAGCGTCCAGCCGGAAGCCATCGACGCCGAGCTCCAGCCAGAAATCCATCACCTGCTCGACCTCGGCGAGAACCGCCGGATTGTCGTAGTTGAGATCCGGCTGGTGCTGAAAGAAACGGTGCCAATAGTACTCCTGTGCCGTCGCGTCCCATGTCCAGTTCGACCGCTCGCTGTCCAGAAAGATGATTCGCGCGCCGTGATACTTCTGGTCGGTGTCGCTCCAGACGTAGTACTTGCGCTCGGGGCTGCCCGGCGCCGCCGCGCGGGCTTTCTTGAACCATTCATGCTGGTCCGAGGTGTGATTGACCACCAGCTCGATGACCACTTCGAGTCCGCGCTCGTGCGCCGCGTGAAGGAATTGCTTGAAGTCGTCGAGGCTGCCGTAGCTCGGATGCACGTTCCGGTAGTCGGAAATGTCGTACCCATCGTCCTTCAAAGGGGAAGGAAAGAACGGAAGGAGCCACACGCACGTGACGCCCAGCTCCGCGACGTAATCGAGCTTCTCGATGAGGCCCGCGAAATCGCCGATTCCGTCCTGATTGGCATCGTAGAACGACTTTACCGGGAGCTCGTAGATGATCGCATCCCGGTACCAGAGGGGATCACTCGCACTGTTCTTCCGTCTCATGTCACGCCTGATGCTCAGTATAAGGGGCGAGCGCCTGGATCAGCTTATGCGCGGAGCGACGGCGCCATGGGGCTGCTCGAAATCTTGCAGACATCGACCAAGGAGTGGGTGATGATCCCGCGCATGAAATCACGGAGCCGCTGGACCCTCGTCGCCACGATTATCGCTTCCAGCATGACCTTCATCGACGGGACGGTCGTGAACGTCGCGCTCCCCGCGCTCCAATCCAACCTGCACGCGACCATCACGGACGTTCAGTGGGTCATCGAGGCGTACGCGTTGTTCCTGGGCGCGCTGATTCTGGTCGGTGGCTCGATGGGCGACCAGTTCGGCCGCAAGCGCGTGTTCCTGTTCGGGGTCCTGCTGTTCACGGGAGCGTCAATCTTGTGTGGCTTGGCTGCTTCGGCGCGCGCGCTCATCGTGAGCCGCGCCCTGCAGGGCATTGGCGCAGCCTTTCTCGTCCCAGGCAGCCTCGCCATCATCAGCGCAACCTTCGACGACGCCGATCGGGGCCGGGCCATCGGCACATGGTCGGGCTTCAGTGCCATCACCACCGCAATCGGCCCGGTGACCGGCGGCTGGTTGATTGAGCATGTCAGCTGGCGCGCCGTGTTCTTCCTGAACGTTCCACTCGCCACCGTGGTGGTGGTGCTATCACTGTTGTTCATGGATGAAAGCCGCGATCCCTCCCGGGTCGATCGGCTCGACTGGACTGGCGCCGCGCTGGCGGTCCTGGGCCTGGGTGGGCTTGTCTTCGGTCTGCTCGAATGGCCGCCTCTCGGCGCAACCCACCCGCTCGTGCTGACGGCGCTCGCGATCGGCGCCCTGTCGCTCATCGTGCTTCCGATCGTCGAGCATCGCACGCCGAACCCGATGATGCCGCTCGCGCTGTTCCGGTCACGCACCTTTAGGCTCGCGAACCTGCTCACGCTGTTCTTGTACGCCGCGCTCGCCCTCGTGGTGTTCCTGGTGCCGATGAATCTGATTCAAATCCAGCAGTATTCCGCCACAGAGGCCGGCGCCGCCTTCCTGCCTTTTCCGGTCATCATGTTCGCCCTGTCGCGCTGGTCCGGCGGGCTCGTCGCTCGCATCGGCAGCCGCCTTCCGCTCACGGTCGGCCCCGCGGTCGCTGCGCTCGGCATCGTGCTGTACGCGCGCCCGGGGATCGGTGGATCCTACTGGGCGACCTTCTTTCCTGCCGTAATCGTGCTGGCATTCGGGATGGCCATCACGGTCGCGCCTCTCACGACGACGGCGATGGAAGCCGTCGAGACGCGTCACGCCGGCGTGGCATCGGGCGTCAACAACGCCGTCGCGCGAGTGGCCGGTCTCGTCGCCATCGCGATTTTCGGCGTTGTTCTCGTGCGGGCGTTCACGGCCCGCGTCACGCCTCCTCTGGACAAGGTGGCGCTCACCGCCTCCACACGGGCCACGATCGACAGCGAGCTGCCGAGATTGGCTGGAGCCGACGTGGCTGGAGTTCCGCGAGAGCAAGCCGCGGTCGTTCGTGGGATCATTGACGCGGCCTTTGTGTCGGCCTTCCGCTTCGTGATGATCTGCGCCGCGGTGCTCGCGCTTGCCGCTTCGGCGACGGGCGCCGGCATTCGATGACGCCTCTTGCCCGTCAGCCCTCCAGCTTTCTTGATCATCCTGCCCTTCTGCCCCCCTCGTGCCCGTACTGCCCTTGCGCGGGCACTTCGCGCGTACGAGGCCGCGCGGGCTATGATCGGGCGCGACCATAGGAGTGTGGTGATGGCCCGGCCGTTGAGATTGAAGGGCGGAGGCGTCGGCGAGACAAACACCGAACATCAGATCCGTGACCAGGAGGTCATGCGCGCCAACAAGGAGTTGGCGGCCTATTTCAAAGGACGGCGCACCGAGCGGGAGGCGCGCGCGGCACTGAAAACCATCAAGGCCTTCGTTCGCGACCGCGAGCGCGCAGACCCGAAGAGCCGTCGCCCGTTACCCGGATCCGACGCGGAAGCGGGCGCCGCACGCCAAAAGACACGACGGGTCGAACGCCAGACAGGTTCGGTCACCCGGCGCACGAAACCCAGCCACCACCGTGCGCGCCGGAACGTCCCAGATCAATTGCCCGATGGGGAGACCACGAAGGGCGTGAGTCGAGCTGATGAAGCGGGCGAGCCACCGACGGATGAATGAAGGCCCTCATGTAGATCTTGATCGTGGCCACGTTGTGTGCGGGACTCTTCGCCGACGCGGCGCCCTGGCACCGCGCTCCGCGCGGTCATTGAACCTCGTTCCACTCGTCCCGCGGCGTCTGAAACAGCTCGGCGAGGCGCCTTGCCTCTTCGTCCGACAACCTGATCGTCAAGGCAGCAAGCGCCGCGTCGAGATGCTCCCGGTTGCGTGGCCCAATAATGGCCGCATCCACCCGGGGGTGGTGCAGCGCCCACGCAATGGCCAGCGAGGTCATCTCCGTGCCGCGCGCCCGCGCACCGTCTGACATCGCGGCCAGGCCCTGAAACGTCTCGTCTCGCTCGAGACGACGATACGGCTCCGGCCGGAGCGTCATCCGGGACCCGGGTGGGTACGATCCGCCTGGCCGGTACTTTCCCGTGAGCCAGCCGCCGGCGAGCGGGCTGAAGGCGGTAAAGCCGATGCCCTGGTCGGCGCACAGCGAAAAGAGCTCCCGCTCAGCGGCCCGATCAAGAAGGCTGTAGGAGTTCTGGACCCAGTCGAAGCGCGTCAGCCCGTGCTTGTCGCTGATCCACAACGCCCGGGTGAGACGCCACGCCTCGATGTTGCTGGCCCCGATGTACAAGACCTTTCCCGCGCGGACGACGTCGTTCAGGGCGGTGAGAGTTTCCTCGAGCGGCGTGTCCGGATCGGGTTCGTGAATCAGGTACATGTCGATTCGGTCGGTCTGCAGACGGCGGAGACTCTCGTCGACCTGCCGGAGGATGTGTCGGCGCGAAAGACCGCGATCGTTCGGGCCCGGTCCAACGGGATTGAAGGTCTTCGAGCTGAGAAGGAGTTGTTGGCGGGCCGCCGAGCCCTTTGTTTTCAACCAGCGGCCGATGTAGGTCTCGCTCCGCCCCCCACCGTACGCGTCCGCTGTGTCGAAGAAGTTGATGCCGGCGTCAAGCGCGCCGTCCATGAGTGCAAACGCCTGCTCCTCGCTTTCGCCCATGCCGAAGAACGCCGGGGCCGATCCGATGCCGCCGAAGTTGCCGCAGCCGAGGCCGAGGCGCGAGATCTTCAGGCCAGTGGAACCCAAGCGCCGATAGTCCATTTCCAGTAGCATGACGCGATGCGACAGCTTCTCACAACAGCCATCGGCCTCTTCGCTCTGGTCTTGGGCCTCCAGGGGCTCCCGGCCGAGCCGCCGATCGTGCTCGACAACGCCCGCGTGCGCGTCTTTCGCGGAACCAGCAAGACCTTGGCCCCAATTATCCAAAGCACTGCTGCCGTGGTCGTACCAATCGCGGATGGCCCGGTGCGAAAGGCGGGCGAGGCCTACTGGACCCGGGATCCTGAGCGCTTCACCGCCGCCGGGGTCGCCAGAACGCCCGATCCCGCCGCGCGAGGAGGAATTGGCGGCGACAACGCGACACTGATCGTCGTCGTGGAGCCGAAGCGTCCACGTGACGTGGCTTCTGATCCGTCGAACCTCCCGCCCGGGTCGAAGCCTGAACCGGACCGAGGGGCTCCAGGGTCCACGCCTGGCAATGCGCCGTTTGTGGGCATGTCCTTCCGAACACTCTTCGAGAACGCCTTGGTTTCGGTCATCCGGGCGCGGATGGAGGTCCACGCGCGAGAGGGCTTCCATACCCACGCCGCCGACACGATCGTCGTGCATTTGTCTGGCGGCGAGATCGAGGACACAGCGGGAGGAAAAACGAACGTGAATCGTTGGAAGCCTGGCGACGTGGAGTTCGAAGCTCGCGGATCGAGCCATTCGGCGCGCAACGTCGGGCAGGCAGTCGACGTCGTTCTCGTTAGGCTCGAGCCGTAGGAAGCGCGTTTCGTGGAACGGCAGGTGGCGAGCCGACAGGAGGTCAAAGCCCAGTCAGGAGCGGCCTCTCTCAAGCGCATTCTCGGTCTGGCCTTCGGGCTGGCGGTCATCGTCGGTACGATTCTGGGGATTGGGATCCTCCGGACCCCGGGCCTTGTCGCGGCCCAGCTCGGCAGCCCCGCCATCATCATCACGGTCTGGCTCTTGGGCGGCGTGTATACCTTGCTTGGGGCCGTGTCACTCGCGGAGCTCGGGACGATGCTGCCCCAGGCAGGCGGCTATTACGTGTATGCGCGCCACGCGTTTGGAGACTCCATCGGCTTCGCGGTCGGGTGGACCGACTGGCTCACCTACTGCGCAGTCCTTGGATACGTCTCTATCGGCATCGGAGAGTTCTCAGCCGTACTTGTCCCTTCGCTTGCGGGGTTCGTGCCGGGCGTTGCCATTCTGGCGCTCGTGGCGTTCGTCGGCCTTCAATGGGCTGGGCTGAAGGTCAGCAGCCGGTTCCAGGAGGTCGCAACAGCGATCAAGTTCGTGGCCTTCCTGTCTGTCGTGGTGGCCGCGCTCGCTTACTCACACCGCGCCACCGCGCGAGGGGGACTCGCATCCATGCCGTCGCTCGCAGCGCTGGTCGTCGCGCTTCAATCGGTCGTCATTACGTATGGCGGCTGGCAGAGCGCGCTCTATTTCACGGAAGAAGATCGCAATCCAAGTCACAATCTCCCGCGTTCGATGATTGGCGGCGTCGTCTCGGTTGTGGTCGTGTATCTCTTGATCAACCTCGCGCTGCTGAGGGTGCTGTCGATTGCCGACCTTGCGCAATCGACGTTGCCGGCCGCTGATGCGGCTCAGCTGCTGCTGGGCGGTCAGGGTCGCGCGGTTATCACCATCTTGTCCTTGATCTCGTTGCCGCCTCTCCTCAACGCCATCATGATGATCGGCACGCGGATTCTTTTCGCGATGGGTCGAGACGGTTTGATCTGGCGCGCGGCTTCGGATGTGACTGCACGGGGAACGCCATCGACCGCGACCATCGTCACCACGGTTGTCGCGGTTGGTCTGATCGCGAGCGGCACGTTTCAGAAGCTGGTCAGCATTGCGTCGTTCTTTCTTGCGGCCAACTACTGTGTGAGCTGCCTCGCGCTGTTCATGCTGCGGTGGCGCGAGCCGGAACGAGACCGTCCGTATCGTGCCTGGGGGTATCCGTGGCCCGCCGGGATCGTCCTCGCGGGCGCCGGCGCCTTTGTGGTTGGCACGCTGGCCGCAGACCCGGTCAACGCTGGCGCCGCGGTTGCCCTCCTGGCAGTGGGACTCATCGGCCGCGCGGCCTGGAGAACGAGGGCGGCTGTGGGATCACGAGCGTGCCCGTGACCGACGTCGATTGCAGGCGCGATTGTTGAGCTGTCCTGCCAAGCTGGTTTCACTCGGCCCGAAGTGTGGCTGCCGGATCGACGGCACTCGCGCGGCGCGCGGGAATCAACGTGGACACGAGCGCGGCGAGCGCCATCACAGCGACAACCGCTGCGAAAATCGACGGGTCGTTCGGGACGACTCCCGCGAGCGTCGCGCGGACAAGGCGACCTGTCACGATCGCTCCGGTCAGCCCGATCGCCAGGCCGAAAGCCACGTATCGACCGCCCTCAGCGAGGACGCGCCGCATGATCTGCGCGCGATTGGCGCCCAGCGCCATGCGAATCCCGATTTCCTGACGCCGCATGGCGACCGAATGGGCCATCACCCCGTACACACCAAACGCCGCGAGCACCAGTGCCGTTACGGCGAACGCCGCGAGCACGGACGCCGTCAGCCGCGGCCGCGATAGCGCGGCCGCGATGCGCTCATCGAGCGTGCGGACGTCATAAATCGGCAGGCCCGCATCCACCGACGCGACCGCGGCGCGAAGCGCCGGCACGATTGCGCCGGGGGGCCTCGTCGTCTTGACGAGTACCATCGTGTCCGGGTAGGTGAACTGGCGGTACGAAGTGTAGAAATCGGCCGTCGGCGGATCGTCGACCGCGCCGTACTTCACATCGCCGACAACGCCGACGACCTCCAACGGTTGACCTCCCGTGAATCCCGTGCTGGGTCCGAACCAGACGCGTTTGCCGATCGGACTCTCATTGGGCCAGAAACGTCGGGCCGCCAAATCGTTGACGACGACCACCGGCGACCGCCCCTCCGCATCGTCGTCCGCGATCGTCCTGCCGGCACGCAGGGGAATGCCGAGCGCGCGGAAGTATCCGGCCGACACGTAGTGCCGCCCGATCACCGGCGCGGTCTCGCTGGTTGTGGGATGCTCGGGAAAGAAGACCGTGGTCCGCGCGCACCCCGCGTTGAACGGCGTGCAGCGATTGACGCTGGCCCCGACGATTCCAGGGACTTGCTGCACGCGTGCCAGCAGCCGCTCGATGATTCGCGGCCCGTCGGCGGGCGCGTACCGCGATGCCGGCGGCGCGACCCAGAAGGTGATCACGCCGTCAGTCGAAAATCCAGCGCGGAGCGCTTGCATTTCGACGAAGCTGCGCACCAGCAGGCCGGCCATGACAAGAAGCAGGACCGCAAGCGAAAGCTCGCACACCACGAATCCGGCTAGCACGCGACTGTGCCGGCGACCGACACCGGACCGCGTGTCTTCCTTCAGCGCCGGCACCAGATCCGTTCGCGTCGTCTCGATCGCCGGCACGAGTCCGCACGCGATCGTGGTCAGCAGCGAGATGCCGGCGGCGAACAGCAATACGCTCGTATCGAGTGATGGCCTCGCGAATGCGCCGATCGGTTGCATGGCGCTCCGCGACGCCGCGAAGAGCCCTTGCGAGGCGGCGAGGTCGATCGCCCATAGCGTCAGCAACACGCCGAACACGCCGCCCATCAACGCGAGGAGCGCTGCCTCGGTCAGCAGTTGCCGCACGACGCGGAACCGGCCGGATCCAATCGCCATCCGCACCGCGATCTCGCGACGGCGCGAGCGCCCTCGAGCGAGCAGCACGCTCGCGACGTTCACGCACGTGATCAGCAGAACGCACGCCACAGCCGCGAACAGCATGAGCGCTTGGCGGCTGGAGCGCGGGTCGATGCGAGCGTCGGACAGCGACACGGCCGTCGCGCGCCATGTGGCCGACGGCCCCGCCGACGCCTCCGGGATGACGACGCGCGGCGCGGCTGAGGCGACCTCGGCGTTCGCGTTGGAGAGGGAGCGGCCGGCGCGCAGTCGTCCGATCACGCTGATGAAATGCTGGGGGGTCGTCAAATAGCCGGCATAGGTGAGCTTCGGCGCCATCGCAGGCAAGAACCAGACGTCCGCGTGGCCGGTCAGTCCCGCGAAGCCTTCTGGCAGGACGCCGACAATCGTCAGGGGGACCTCGTTGATCGCGATGGTGCGACCGACTATCGAAGCGTCTGCGCCGTAGCGCCGGCGCCACAATCCGGCGCCGAGGAGTGCGACTGGCGGCGCTCCGGCGCGTTCGTCACGGACGTCGAACACGCGTCCGCGCTCGGCGGACACGCGCAGCGCCTCGAAATATCCGCGAGACGCAATCTCCGCGTCGACCTGCTCCGGCTCGCCGCGGTCGGTGAGATTGACGGGCGCCGTCGTGAAGGTGCCGAGCGACTGGAACGACGTCAGCGTTTCGGCCAGGCGTACTGTTTCGGGAAACGACCATCGCACGCGCTGTTCGCCGTCGCGCGGAGTTGTCCTGACGACATTCAAAACGACCAGTTCGCCGGGACGATCGAACGGCAGCGGCCGGAGCAGCGCCCCATACACGGCGCTGAACATCGTCGTCGTGCCCGCGATGCCAATCCCGAGCGTTACGGTGACGGCAATGGCGGCGCCGCGCATCCGCATGACCATCCGAGCGGCGTAGCGAAGGTCCCGGAAAAACGTGTCGAAGGTGTCCACGACCGATCTCTCACGCGAATCCTATGCCAACCGCGCGGACACGTCGATCTTCGGCACTTTCCCAGATATGACGGACGGGGCGTTCGCCGCCGGACACGCGGGTCCCTCCGCCGGACACCTGGTGCCTCGCCGCCGCTAATGCCGCACGTCGAGCCTGTCGATGACTCGGTTCACGCCGGCCGTCTCGCGCGCGATCTTCACGGCGCGATCGCGCTCCTCGGTCGACCGAACTGTGCCGTTCAGCGTCACGGTGGAGCCGCTCGTGCTGACGCCGATGCTCCGCGCTCGCACGTAGTCGTCCAACGCCATCTTCGCCTTGATTTTCGATGTCAAGCCGGCCTCGGCAACCGTTTCCTGGATGGTGGCCGCGGTCTTCGCGGCGGCTTCTCCGAGCTCGGCCCCTCGTTCGCGTGCTTTCGAAGTGTCGATCGTTCCAGTCGTTGCAACCGGCGCTTCCGCTGACCCACGAGTCGCACGATGACTCGTCGCGGCCGTCCACCAGCCGAATGCGACAAAAGCCACGGCCATCAGCAGCACGATGACGAGAGCCGTTCCGAGGATTGCGCTCAGCCGCCGGACCACACGATGGTGTTGCATGAGGCCATACCTCCGCCTTGCTGCCCATTCAAATGAGCTGCCACTAACGAGGCGAAAGATGGGGCGCCAAACGCGGCAGAGCTGGAAACTATAGAGTCCTCCGATTTGCCAGAAACTCGCCCTCGAGTGTCCACGTCGTGCTGTTGGGATACAGCGCTTCTCCGCGCCAGTGGAACGAGTTCGCCATGATGTCCGTAAACGTCCAACGTGTCTTCGTCCCGTCGGCGCGTGTGCCGTTCTGGACGATGTCCTGACCGTTCCAATGGCCGATCTGATCTTCCCGGTGGTTGCGGATCGGATTGGTCCACGCGATGCGCCACGCCTGAATCGACCCGTCCCACGACCGCAGCGTCGTGCCGCACATGTTCATCGTCGGATCCGACGTCGCCGTGCGGTCCTCGCGGCGAGGCATGATCCAGACGTCCTGCACGGCCCGCCCCTCGAGCACGCGCGCGGCGTGGACCTCGCCTTTGAGGTCCTGCGCCGAAACGTCGATCCCGCGGTAACGCAGAACGATGAGATCCCAGCTGCCGCAGAGCCAGCCGTAAACATCCGCCGCCTCAGGAATCTCAGGCGATCGGCCGTCCGCCGCCAGGGCGCTGTAAAAGTCAACCCGCTGGTCAGATATCGGAGTCATCGAGTCGCGCTCCTTTCGTGATAAGAGTTGTATCGTTTGGCGGGGATTCGATTCTTGGCAAAAATTGCGGTCACCCGGGCTGGCGTTTCAGGTAGGGTCGGCATGAGCCTGCTCGCGAGCGGCGATGGCTGGACCGTCGAGGATGTCGTCTGCTACCGCGGTCCGGATGACCGCTCGTTCGAGGAGCAACACGACCACGTGACCATCGCCGTTGTCCTGGCTGGCAGTTTCCAGTACCGGGGATCCGGCGCTGCCGCAGGCCGCGAGCTGATGACGCCAGGGTCGTTGCTGCTGGGCAACGCGGGGCAGCACTTCGAGTGCGGACACGAGCACGGAACGGGTGACCGCTGTCTGTCGTTTCGCTACACGCCGGCATATTTCGAGGCGATCGCTGCCACCGTTGGTCGCGGCGCGGCTCGCGCGTTTGATTTGCTGCGGCTCCCCCCGTTGCGCGTCTTGTCGTCCGTGATCGTCCGCGCAAACGCCGCGCTCGCTGGATCCGCTGAGGTCTCCTGGGAAGAGTTGAGCGTCAGCATCGCGGCGCAGGCGATCGCGCTCGCTGGGGGCCGCGCGCCCTCGAGAGCGCCCATCCGAGCGGCTGCGATTGCGCGCGTGACTCGGGTGGTGCGGATGATCGAGCAGCAACCCGAACATGGGTGGACGCTTGCCGATCTCGCCCGGGCAGGGAAGTTGAGTCCCTTCCATTTCCTGCGAACCTTCGAGGATCTGACCGGGGTGACACCGCATCAGTACTTGATGCGGACGCGTCTTCGCCGGGCCGCCATCCGTCTCGTCCTCGAGCGAACGACGATTCTGGACACTGCCCTCGGGAGCGGCTTTGGGGACTTGTCGAACTTCAACCGCGCGTTTCGGGGCGAATTCGGCGTCAGCCCCCGCGCGTATCGGGCCGCGCGGCGCTCGGCTGGAACCTCACAAGGACGGCGCCACGAGCGCCGCGAGCTCGTCGATCACATCTGACCGGGCCCGCGAGCCGCGTCAGACCACCCCCACGGGCACGCTCACTGGCAGGCCGGCAGTCGCAGAGGCGCGAAGGCCGCCAATTGGGCGGCTCCTCCTCGTCGTGGGGTGAGGCGCCTGTCTTTGAGCGCCGTCGAATGTGGAAGGAATTGGTATGATCGCCTGGGCGCCGAATAGTCTCACTCAAACGACCATTCTGACGGGAAACACCGTGTCGAAACCAGCGGCGGGCACTGTCTTGGCGATGACGCTGGATGCGTCGTCCGAGATTCCACTCTTCCAGCAGCTGTACTCCGACATTCGTGACAGCATCCTTGGCGGCCGACTACCTCCTGGCAGTCGGCTGCCGTCCTCACGCATCTTGTCTGTGGATCTCGGCGTGTCACGCACGACCGTGCTCACGGCATTCGAGCAGCTGACGGCCGAGGGTTATCTGGAGGGTCGCGTGGGTTCGGGAACGCGCGTCGTTACCACGCTGCCCGAGACGCTGTTACGGACTGACCCAGGCCCCGTCTCTCGTCTGTCGCTCGTTGGCAGTCATTTGCGTGACCGTCTGAGCCGACGATGGCTGAATCCCGCGCCCCTCGAAGCGCCGGCACTGCGCCCACTGCAACCGGGGAACCCGGACCTGACCGCATTTCCGCGCCATGTGTGGACAAGGCTGACGGCCAAACATTGGCGTTCCGCGCCACCAGCGCTCCTCGGGTACGGCGATGCGATGGGATATCAACCCCTTCGCGCCGCGATCGCCGATTACGCTCAGAGAATCCGCGGCGTTCGCTGCAGACCGGACCAGATTGTGATCGTCGGTGGATCGCAGCAAGCACTGTATCTCTGCGGCCAGGTGCTTCTGACGCCTGGCGACGTCGTGTGGATGGAGGATCCCGGCTACCCGGGAGCGCGTTCGGTTTTCGCGGCCGCCAACGGCACTGTCGTACCCGTTCCGGTGGACGCCGAAGGGCTCGTCGTTGCGGCCCGCGGACGAAAGGATCGGCCCGTGCCGCAACTCGTCTACGTCACGCCTTCTCACCAATGTCCGCTCGGCATCACGATGAGCCTATCGCGCCGGCTGGAGCTCCTGGAACTTGCAAGCCGTGCCGGCGCCTGGATCGTCGAGGATGACTACGACAGTGAATACCGGTATTTCAGCAAGCCCGTACCGTCGTTGCAGAGCCTCGACGCAAACGGTCGCGTCGTGTACGTGGGAACCTTCAGCAAAACGCTGCTGCCGGCGCTCCGAATCGGGTATCTCATTCTTCCCGAACCGCTCGTCGAGACGTTCGTGCGCGCTCGAGCGGTTATGGACTGGCAACACGCGATGGTCGAACAGGTGGTCCTTGCCGATTTCATCACGCAAGGATGGCTGGAGCGCCACATCCGGCAAACCCGTCTCCGCTATCTGGAACGGCAACAGGCGCTCGTCGACGCGATCCGTGACGAAGTGCCGGATCTGCTCGAGGCGGCGCCGTCTGGCGCTGGGATGTATCTCATTGCTTGGCTCAGAGACGGTTTGACCGACTCGGCCGTTGCCAAGTCCGCGGACGCCGCTGGCATATCGGTCGGAACGCTCTCCCGCTTTTGCATTAGACCTCTCAGGCGAGACGGCCTGGTGCTCGGGTACGGTGCATACGATGTCGGTCAGATTCGCGCGGCCGTCAAGACGCTGTCACGAGCACTGCGAGGCGCCAAGACCGCGGCGCGGTAGCCGTGGCCGCTTCCTGAGTCAGACCGATGCTCGTGAGCGATGGAGGAGCCCGCAGATCGTCTTCACGTCCGTCTGCAGCGAGCCCCCGCAAAAGGCCAGACTGTCGAGGGCACGTTGGCCTGCATCCTTGTTTCCGGATCCGCATGCGTCGGCCACAATGATCGGGATGTATCCGAGGTCCATGGCGTGGCGCACGGTCGGCTCGATGCCGACCTCGAGCGCGATGCCCACGATCACGAACGCGTTGACGCCGCAGTCGCGCAACGCAATGTTGAGCGGCGTGCCCTCGAAGGCGGACATGGTGATCTTGTCGAACACGACCTCGCTTGGAGCAGGCGTCAGCTCCGGCGTGATCTGGAAGGCGGGCGAATCTCGCAGGAAGACCGGTTTCACGTCCGCGACGCGCTCGACTCGCTGCCAGGCCATGGCCGTTCGGAGCTGCGTGACTCCTGCAACTTCTCTCGGCAGCGACATGTGCCGGGTGTACACGACTCTCATGCCGCAGTCGCGAGCGGCCCCACGGACGTCGGCCACACGCTTTGCGACCGCGCTGCCGTCCGGAAGTTGCGACACGATTCCTACCTGCATGTCATAGACGATCAAGGCGGTGTGCACGGGATCGCAGACTTCTTCGAGCGTTCGAGGTATGGTCAATCCGAAGGCGTGTTCCACGTTTGTCACTCCATCACGGCCGCCGCGATCGCTTGCCCCCCCAACTCCTGGTGAGCTCATCGCCGGCGACACTCCCCTCAGCGTTCGATCATACGGTGTGAGCGTCCTGGCGAACGAGCATTCAATCAGCAGAGCCGTCCGGCGCAAGGCCGATCGTGGGGCCGGTTGGTGATTGACGCCCTAAGCGGCGCGGACGCTTCTGACTGCGACCCCTGCCACGCCGCCGATCGTGCCAAATACGGCGCCGGGCACCAGCAACATGAAGGGCAAGGTAAAGACCTCGGCAACTCCACCGCTGTGGCGGATGGCCGCCATTGTTCCGGCGTCGTGCCAAATGGCGAGCATCATCGCAGCGCCACAAACGGAGATAGCTGCGCCGATCGCAATTGTGGTCAAGCCAGACGCCGTTCCTGCGGCGATTGATCCAGAACGGCGGGCGGCCGTGAATCCCGCCAGCAGCACAACGCCGATTCCCATGTCGGTCGACACGATCGAGCGAGCGTGGAAGTCCACCGTGGGTACAAACCAGTCGAGCGCGGTTCTCGCCACGAAGGCTGCGCCAAACAGGACTCCCCAGAGTTTCGCGTCGTTGAATATGAACACGAGCACCTGGCTCGCGTACCAGAGGTCTGCCCGGACGTGTCCACGTGCAGGAAGCACGCGGTCACGGTACTCCTCGAGTAAGTCGCCCGAGACATTGTCGTACTCGGTCGGTTTGACAGACAGCCGCAGCAGCCACTCGGCCCACCTGGGCGGGGCTGGTTGTGTCATACGCGTCCTTTCAAGGGCCACTGAAGGCCGCCCAGGAGCCTCAATGGTCGCGCGAGCGTCATTCAAGGCTCGCCCTCCCGGATGGTGCAAGGCGCCGTCATCACGCTGACCGCCAGTATAGGGAATAATCATCGACGCGGCGCGGCGGCGCACTGGGCGCGTGCAAATCCGGTTTCGTACGCCTGATGTGAAAACGCGCCGAGTTCAGTGTTTACGGCCACAATTGGGAATTCGCCGCCAACGGTGCATCGCTGGTGGCTGGTGGGTGGCATTTGACGGTTCGTGACTGCGAGTACACGACGGAGGGTCCATGCCGCAAACGGTCGAGTCATCGGCGTCGCTCAATCCCTTCTCCATCGCACAGCGGCAGTTCGATATCGCCGCGAAGATCCTGAACCTCGATCCGCGCCTGCGAGCGGTGCTGCGCGAGCCAGTTCGCGAGTTGCACGTGTCCCTTCCGATTCGCATGGACGACGGCGACGTGAAGGTCTTCAAGGGCTTTCGGGTGCAGTACAACGACGCACGCGGCCCTTCAAAAGGCGGCATCCGGTTTCACCCCGACGAGACGATCGACACCGTCCGGGCACTCGCCGCGTGGATGACGTGGAAGACCGCCGTGATGGACTTGCCGCTCGGCGGCGGCAAAGGCGGGATTATCTGCAATCCGAAAGTGCTGTCAGAGCGCGAGCTCGAGCGTCTCTCACGTGCGTACATCGATGCCATCGGCTGGATCATCGGTCCCGAACGCGACATTCCGGCCCCAGACGTCTACACCACGCCGCAGATTATGGGGTGGATGATGGACGAATACAGCAAACTCCGCGGACACTCCACGCCCGGCGCGATCACGGGCAAGCCGCTGTCCCTCTGGGGCTCGCTCGGCCGCGACGACGCCACGGCGCGGGGCGCGTGGTACGCGATCCGCGAGGCGGCGACGGTTCTCGACATCGATCTCTCTAAGGCGCGCGTCGCCATCCAGGGGTTCGGGAACGCCGGCACGTTTGCGGCGTCGCTGGGCTCCCAGCTCTTCCGCTCGAAGATTGTCGCAATTAGCGACTCGGCCGGCGGCATCTTCAACCCAAATGGTCTAAACAGCGAGGAGGTCCAGGCGCACAAGCGGCAGCGCGGATCCGTGGTCGGCTTCCCCGGCGCGCAACCAATCAGCAATGCCGATCTCCTGGAAGTGGACGCCGACATCCTCATCCCGGCTGCGCTTGAGAATCAGATCACCGCCGAAAACGCCGCCCGCGTGAACGCTCGGATCGTCGCCGAAGCGGCCAACGGCCCGCTGACCCCGGAGGCCGACATCGTGCTGCACAAGCGCAACGTCTTTGTCATCCCCGACTTCCTGTGCAACGCTGGCGGCGTGACGGTGTCGTACTTCGAATGGGTGCAGAACCAGCGCGGAATGCCGTGGGAGCTCGAGGACGTGCACCGGCGGCTCGATCGCAAGATGACGCGCGCCTTCGGCGAGGTGCTCGCGTCCTCGCGTAAGCATAAGGTGGACATGCGCACGGGTGCGTACTGCGTCGCGGTGGCGCGCGTGGCCGAGGCCACACGCGCCCGCGGCTGGGCGTAACCCAAATCTGGCCCTCTGAAATCTCTTGTCTCAGGTAGTGACGGCGAAGGCGATCACTTGCGTGGCGTTGCCTGCTCGACCATGCCCGCCCCGGTGGCAACACATCAACACCGCACCGGTCGCCTCCCAGAACCACCCGCGGATTGTGGTTAGCAACTGGTTAGCAAATGGTCGGCAGGAGACGCAAAAAGGCCTGGCAAACCGGGCCGTCTTCGTCTGTGGTGCGGAAGGGGGGATTCGAACCCCCACGCTCTTGCGAGCGCCAGCCCCTCAAGCTGAGATAGAAGATCGACGATCACAGCCGACCTCAGAAAATCGGGGTCGGCTTTCTTGCCTCAAGGCCGTTCAAGGTCGATTGAGGTCGCCTTTCTTGGAATCCGTTGCACAACGTTGCACGCGACGAATCTTCGCGAATCATTGGCACATTTGAAATCGGCGACGAACGACCACATTCAGCATCAACATGCTTAAATCCGCGTCGTCGATTTCGTTGCACGATTGGTTGCGACGATCCCAACCGCACAGTCTCGCTTCAATCGGACGTTCAGTTGAAGTCCACGCACAGTCCCGATCTCCGAGGCTGTCGACGGAGGCTGCTCTTGCCGCTTAGAAACCTTGCTCCAAAACTTGACTCAACGCGTACGACATTCCCGCTCGGAGCGGGCTATTCCAGCTTCCGACTGCCGCCTGACAAGGATTTCGAGACTCACAGGTGAGAGCCGGTGGGAAAGCAGGACGGCGTCTCGCCTTCCTGAGCCGTGTGCGTTGGTGGTGATTGTCACGCGCACGTCTGCTCGCTGATGCTCGAAGGGTGAGACTCCGGCATCTGCAACTCTGGCATCGGCGTCGTCAGAAACAGTCGCCGCACCGCGAGACCGAGCCACCGCGCCCAGCGAGTCGATCGCGCGACACGCGCGCTGTCTGTGGCAATCCCGGTGTTCGCGTACATCTGACGATAGAGCTTCGAGATGAGCACAAACGCCAGCCTCCCCTTGACGGATTCCACGACCCGCGAGCGCGCCCAGACGTTGTGCCAGCTATAGAACTGGTCCCAGGCATGCTGGGTCCCGGTTCGGATTTCTTCGAGGGACATCTTCGGATGCGGCACGTACAGTCTGGGCCGTTGCGCCTCCGGAATGAGCCAGTACTGCGTGATGGGAATGCCGTTCACGTGCCTGGTGCGGTTCGCCTCGTTGCTTGCCCACTTCTCGAAGTCGACGGTGCCTGGGAATGGAGTCAGGAGGACAAACTGCGCGAAGGTCAGCTCCGCCTTTTTCGCCAACGCGACCGTCGCCTCAAACGTCTGGGAATCGTCGCTCGGTAACCCGAAAATAAATGAACCGAGGACGTGGATGTCGTGGCGCCGAAACGCGCGGAGCCGCGCCACGAGCGCGTCACCTGCGAGGTTGAAGCCTTTGAACACATCCTTCAATCCGGCAGCGGTGACTGACTCGACGCCGACCAACGCGCCGCGGATGTGCGCACGCCGCATGGCGTCCAGGAATGCCGGATCTTCGGCGGCCTCCATCGTGATTTGCGTGTAGAAGACGAGATCGTCCGGCAACCGGGCGAGCTGTGCCATCAACTCAAAGCGCTCCTCCCGCAACGCTTGCAACTCTATCAGTCGTGACGGGTCACCGCGACGCCGCGCCTGCGCGCGAGATCCTCAAAGCTGACCGGATAGAAATTGTCGTCGGCCAGCGCGATGAAGCGGAAGCCGAGGCGGCGTAGCTCGACAATCTCGTGTACCACGCGGTCGACGTGTCGCTGCCGTGGCTCTTGACCGTCCGTGCGCCACACCGAGCAAAACGAGCAGTGCTTCGGGCAGCCGCGCACGGTTTGCACCGACGCCCACATGTACCGGCCGGCGGGCAGCAGATCCCAGCGCGCCGACACGAACCGATCGCCCGGTACGCGCCCCCCGTCGTACACGCGCAAGGGCCGACGAGCGACGCAATCTCGAACGACGGACGCCCAGATCACATCCCCGTCGCCTCGGACCACGGCGTGTGCGCCGCCATGTCGGTGCGCTTCGTCCGGGAAAAGGGTCCCGTGGATCCCACCAAACACCACCCATGCCCCCCGCTTCCGCGCCTGGCGTCCGATCTCGTATCCACGCAAGGCGTTGCCCGTGTGGATACCGATGCCAACGACGTCGCCCGATGCGATGGTCGAGACGTCGATCCGATCCAACGTCTCGTCCACCAGACAGGGATCGCCCCATTCGGTTCCGGTCGCCGCGGCCAACACGTACAGCCAGCGTGGCGTGATCACCGCCACGCCAAACGACAAGTCACTGGGATTGATCAGATGGATTCGCGCGCCCACGAACACCTCGCGAAGTTTTCGTTGGTTCGACGCGCTCGTCTAGTGGTGGCTTCTGAGGGCGACCGCGCTCAGCGGCCGCCGCGGGGCCCTCTCGACGGCGGACGAGTGCCGTTAGCAGCGCACGGACACGTTGCCGGTGTCGGAGCTTTCGCTTTCGGTTGATCTGAAATCTGGCGCGATCACCATTTCGCTGTGACATGTTTGCCTCAGGTTGTGTGGACCATCGCCGGCGCGTCTTCGATCGGCGCGCCGCCGATCGTGGCCGGCCGGCTCATCGCATCCGGCGGTGTGAAGACCTGCGTCACGATCCCTGCCGACACCTCGAGCTGGGCGATCACCGTGGCCTTGTGCAGGCCGTCAACCTTGGGTCGACAGCCGCGCATCAACTGTGCGGCCCGGAGGGTGGCGAGGACGACGAAT
>DATKHR010000067.1:0-2525 GCA_035510155.1 Vicinamibacterales bacterium | reverse complement strand
CCTACGACCTGTCGCTCGTCGACTTCGAGGCGCTGCAGCAGGCCGGGCCTGCGACCACGCAAACCGCGCAAAGTTCACAGGGTTCGAACGGCTCGCAGGGCGGTCCCGGCGCGCCGGGCGCGCAGGGGTCAGGCCAGGTCCAGGCGGCGAGCGCCGTGCTGCGCAATCTGACGCCGACCGCGATTCCTGGTCAGACACCGCAGCAGTAATGGCGCGCGGCTGGCCTCGGCTGAGCCTGGAACGCACGTGCTTCGTTCACGGCTTAGGGTAACTCTGCAGTCTTGGCCTTCCATGCTTCCACTCCTCCGGCGGCAGCGCGAAGCCGTTGCGATTCGGCATTGCGACCTCCGGCAGGCTGTCGGCATCCATCACGTCGTCCTCGCCAATCACGCCGTTCCTGAAAAGCAGAAATGCAGTCAGCGCGTAGACCTCGTCGGGCTGGAGCGTTCCCTCTTTGCCAATCGGCATGCCGCGATTGATGTAGTCCCACATCACCGTCGCAAACGGCGAATGTAGAGCCATCACGTTGTTGTCGTTCACACACGGTACCAGACAGGGCGTCGAGCTTCTCGTCGAGCCGTCGCTGCGTATCAGCGTCGGCGCCTGGCTTCCCGATCCCGTGCGTCCGTGGCAGCCCGCGCATCCTTTCTGAAGGTACAACTGTGCACCTTCCTTGGCCGTGCCGCGTCCCGGCGGGAGTTCTTGGCCGGTTGGACTGATCGAGATATCCCACGCATGAATTTCGTCGGCGGTTGGCGAACGTCCAACACCGTAAGCGGGCGATTGCGCCGATCCGATCTGGCACATTCCGAAGACGAGCAGCGGGAGAAGTCTACGAAAGTCCATTCAATACGCTCCCGTCGCTCATGACCTTCCACGGTTGGACCGTATTGTCGTTGCCTCGGACCCGTCCCTTTTCCGGCGGCTCATTCCAGTATTTCGCGACCTCTGCGCGCGTCGGCTGAACCGTGCCCAGTTCGTCGGTGCAGCGCGACACGAGGACACACTCGTTCCCGTCCCATTGCCAGTGAAATCCGAAGCGTGTGTGCGCCATCGGGTACGCCGGCGATCGAAGCTCGGCGTCGTGCCAGTGCTGCCCGCCGTCGGCGGATACCTCGACTTTCCGAATCGCACCCGCGCCCGACCACGCAAGGCCGCTGATTTCGTAGAAGCCGGCGCCGGGCAGCCGCTGTCCGCCAGATGGGAAGGTGATCACCGATTTCGGTCCAATCTGGAGAGCCAACGCGGCCGCCCTCGGATCCGCATTGATGTGGCCGTAGTCGTCATAGGTCATATAGTACTGGTCGACCACCTTGATGCGCCGCAGATACTTGATCTGATGAATCCCTTCAAAGCCCGGCACGATAAGCCGTAGCGGAAACCCTTGCTGCGGACGCAGCGGTTCGCCATTCATCCCGTATGCGACGAGGCAGTCGTCCATGACCTTCGCAAGCGGAAGACTCGACGCACCCTTCACCTCCTCGGCGCCTTCCGCCACGATCCAGGACGCGCCGCGCTGCACACCGGCTTCCCGGAGGAGCAGCGAGAGCGGCACGCCCGTCCATTCGGCACAACTGGTCAACCCATGCGTTTCCTGGACGGTCGTGTGCCGGGGCTGCGCGCGGTTTCCGGCGCATTCGATGAAGTGCACGCGCGTCACGAACGGCAGCCGCCTCAATTCGTCCATCGTGAAGATCAGCGGCCGGTCCACCATCCCGTGAATCAGGAGGCGATGCTCGGTGGGATCGATCTCCGGAACGTACGAGCCACGGTGCGTCGCGACATAGAATAACGACGATGGCGTGATGATCCCGAACTGGTCCTGCAGCGGCGTCGACACGTGAAACGTCAGGCCGAACATGTCGGGTGACATGCGTTCGGCGACCGGGACGCGGATGGACGTCACGTAGCGGGAGCGCTCGCCGTACGCGATCAACTCTTTCAGTTTCTTCTGGGGTGTTTCAGACGTCGGCGAATCCTGTGTCTGACCGCTTGCGGACGCCACGCCCCCGAGCGCCACGCCGGCGAATGCGGCGCCATGTTTCAGGAACCCTCTCCGACTGCGTCGCCTGGGCTGCATCGGCTCCCTCCTCTACAACGTCCGAGAGGCGCCAATCGTCTCGCCAGTCACGCCCTGTGTCAATCGAAAGGACGAACCGCCGACCATCACGGGCCGTCCGCCGTTCGCCGGGTCCCTCGCCGCCGCGTCCGGTCTGGTGAAAGGACAAGTCCGAGCACAGGAGCAAACGCACCGAATCGGGAGCGCGACGGCGGTGACGAGCCTGGAGTTTCCGTCGTCGGCTTGAAGTTCCAGCTCGCCCCAGCGCGCGATGATCGCGGCACCCAGTCCTAGAGCGCCGCCGAGTCGCTGCCCTGCTGCAAGCGTCTCGTCTGTGGATTGACCGTTAATGTACAGCAGTCGCGTACAGGCGAGAACAAGATTGGCACGCTCCTCCAACGTCATATCTGCTCGCTATCCCAAAATGCACTGAGAGCCCTGTCCTATGCAGCGGCCGTCGCCACGT
>DATKHR010000066.1:0-10969 GCA_035510155.1 Vicinamibacterales bacterium | reverse complement strand
AGATCCTGCAGCCGGTCATGCGAGCCGACCTCCTCGTGCTCGACGACCTCGGGGCGGAGAAGACGTCGGAATGGGTCGAGGAGACGATGAACCTGATCGTCAACACGAGATACAGCGAGAAGCGGGCAACGATCTTCACGTCGAATTACGAAGACATTCCGGATGACGCGGATCCGAACTCCCTCCTCTTTCGCATCGGGCACCGGATGCGCTCCCGCCTCCACGAAATGTGCGAATTCGTCATCCTGGATGGCGCGGACTACCGGGAAATGCCGTCCAACGGCGGGGTGGACGATCTCGTGACGATGTGGAAGATGCGGAAGAAAGGGCCTTTGCCGTCGCCGCGCGGCACCGGCCGGCAGGCCCGGGCGCACCTGAAAGAGCCGGTCCGCGACAGCCGTGCGGATCTCAAATGGCCTGGAGGGAGGGCTGGCTCCTAAAAATGGCCGATGGCTGATGGCTGATGGCTAACGATCCTACAATGGCTGATGGCTCAAGGCCGATGCCTTAGCCATGAGCCATTGAGCCATGTTGGGCCTCTACGTTCACATCCCCTTCTGTTCTGCAATCTGCAACTACTGCAACTTCAATCGGGGGCTGTTCGATGCCGAACTGAAGGCGCGGTATGTCGAGGCGCTCCTCGCGGAGATGACCGAGCATTGCCGATTGCCACCCTTGCGCGCCGACTCAATTTATTTTGGTGGGGGAACGCCGTCGCTCATCGAGCCCGAGGAAATCGCGCGCTTGATTGCCGCGTGCCGTTCGGCGTTCGAGGTCACCAGCGACGCCGAAATCACGATGGAGGCGAACCCGGAGACGGTAACTGCCGCGCGGCTGGCGGCGTACCGGGCCGCAGGCGTGAATCGCGTGAGCTACGGCGTTCAGTCGTTCCGTGACGAGGAGCTCCGGCGGCTGTCGAGACTGCACACAGCCGATCGCGCCTGCGACGCCGTTCGGGAGGCGCGCGAGGCGGGATTCGACAACGTCAGCTTGGACCTGATGATGTGGCTGCCCGAGCAGCGCGTCAGCGATTGGCTGCAATCGGTCGACCGAGCGATCGCGCTCGCGCCCGATCATCTGTCACTGTATCTTCTCGAGGTCTATCCGAACGCGCCGCTCAAGGACGAGATGCTGCGCGCCCGCTGGTCGCAGGCACCTGACGAGGATGCCGAAGCGATGTATCTGTCGGCCATGGAACGGCTGGAAGCGGCGGGACTCGATCAGTATGAAATCTCCAACGTCGCCCGCGAAGGACGGAGGTCGCGGCATAACCTGAAATACTGGACCGACGGCGAATGGCTAGGATTCGGCTGCGGAGCGCACTCGACCTGCGGCGGCGTACGGTGGAAAAACATCTCCGGAACGGCGGACTACCTCGACCGGCTCGCGCAGGGTCAATCGACGGCCGTCGACGTCCGTGTGATGTCACGCGAGGAACGTCTTGGCGACGCGCTGTTTACGGGGCTGCGGCTGACAGATGGCGTCGACCTTCAGGGTATCGCGGAGCGCTACGATGTCGACGTCTGGCAGAGATACGGCGCCGAGCTCGAGCGATTTGTCGCGGCGGGATGGCTGGTGCATGAGGCCGCACGTTTGCGTCTCACGCGTCGGGGAATGCTGCTGGCCCACGACGTTATGACAGTTTTCGTGTAGCCTCGAGTACGTTAGAGTAACAACCTTTCGCGAAGGAGGCCGCGATGCTTCGAATCGCCGCGCCGGCTGTCGGAAGCCGGCCAGGACGGATGGCTCTTGGATTTCTCGCCGGTATGGTGGTGTCGGCGACGGCGGTATACGCCCAGCAGCCTGCTGCGCCCGCACAACAGGCCCAAGCTGTCTCGAACGCTCGACTGTTCAACAACGACGCGGGCATGGTGCTGAACTTCATCAAGCCGGACAAGACCGCCGATTTCGAAGCCGTCATGGCCAAGCTGAAGGAGGCGCTCGAGAAGAGCGAGAAACCCGAGCGCAAGCAGCAGGCTGCCGGCTGGAAGGTGTTCAAGTCTGCCGATCCCGCGGGCGCCAACGTCCTGTACGTCTTCGTCATCGACCCCTCGGTGAAGGGAGCAGACTACCAGGTGTCCAACATCATCGCGGAGGCGTTTCCCACGGAAGCCAACGAACTCTTGAAAAAATATGCCGAGGCGTACGCTCAGGGCATGAACATCCTCAATCTGAGCCTCCTCCAGAATCTGGGCAAGTAATCAGAATTTCAAGTTGATCCCGGCGTAGAAGCGGTGCGTTGGAGAGTACAGCGCACCGCTTCCGAGCTTGAACACCCGATAATCCACGCGTAGTCGCAGCGGACCTGCCAGCGATATCTTCGCTCCACCGCCGGTGTTGAGACCGCCGCTCGTGTCGTTGCGGTCGCCGAGCGTCTCGCTGTAGATGCCGGCTCCGACGGTGAAGTACGGCTGGACGCCTGAAATGGCCACGGGCGTCTGCAGGAGCACGTTGCCCATGCCCGTCTTGAGCGAGGGGGCGGCCGATCCCGGGCTCGTATTCTCGGATGTGACCGAGTACTCGAATTCAAAGCCGATGATGAGGAGTCCCGCGCCGACCGCGACCCCCCGTGCGAGCCGGTTGTCAGGCGTGGTCGTCGTGCCGATGAACGCGGTAATGTCCGCTCGCGCGGGGACCGCGAATGCCAACGACAGGAACGCGGAGACGGCGAACGAGCGTAGCCTCATCCTGAAGCCCCTCCCCCTCGGCATCATAGTACAATCGCGAGCACAGCGGTGAAGTCGCACTATTTCGCCCAACACGCGGCGGCGCTGCGGGGCGAGCTCGCCACGGCCATCCCGCGAGCACAGCTGCACGCGCTCCACGTCAAGAGTGGGCCCCGGCACCTTCTGATCGCGGCGCGTCAATTCGCCATACTTGGCGTCGCCACCTGGGGCCTCATCGCCACTCCGAATCCGCTCATCTGGATCCCCCTGGCCGCCGTCCAAGGGTTCACCATCTTCAACTTCACCGTACTCTTGCATGAAGTGGTCCATCACACCGTGTTTGCGAGACGCCGTGCAGCGGCTGAGCGCGTCCTCGCCTGGCTCTACGCCGTGCCGAGCGGCATTTCGTCGAGCCAGTTTACCCGGTGGCACCTCGACCATCACGCCGAGCTCGGCTCCAACGAGGGCGATCCGAAGCGTCATCACCTGACGCCCAAGATCAATGCCCGGTGGCTCAAGCTGCTGTACTGCACGCCGGCGCTGTTTCCCATCTACTTTCGCGCGGCGCGCCGGGAGAGCGCTACCTATCCCGAGACGCTCCAGCGCCGGATTGCCATGGAGCGGCGCGTCTCGACGGTCGTGCACCTCTCGGCGCTCGCCGCCATCCTGAGCGTGTTTGGCTTGGCCGCCGCGCTGCGCGCGTACGTGATCCCGGTCTTCTTCGTCTTTCCGATAGCCTTTACGCTCAACCGGCTGGGGCAGCACTACGACATCGATCCCGCCGATCCCGCGAAGTGGGGCACGCTGATGCGCGGGAGCTGGTTCTGGGACTTCGCGTTCCTCAACTCGAACTACCATCTCGAGCATCACTACTTTGTGGGCGTCCCGCTCTATCGGCTGCCGGCGCTGCAGCACGCGCTCACGCCGCTCTACGAGCGGCACGGGATGCGATGGCGGACCTACTCGGGGTTGCTCCGCGACTGGTTTGTGCGCAATTGCGCGCCGCATACGAACTGGGAGGCTCACGATGCAGTGGCTGGCCCTCGTTCTGTCGGTTCTGTTTCAGGCGCCCACCGCGCCCCCTAGCGCCTACGACATCTCCGCGCTCAAGGTAGACCGCCCCATCACCGTTGCCGAGCTCGATCTCGGCAAACTGAAGGGCGATTTGCGTCGCGTGTCGTGGTCGCCCGATGGCCTGAAGCTCTACATCCAGACCGCCGACGGTAACCCGGAGTCGCTACGCCTTCGCCACTATTGGATCCCCGCCGGGGGCGGGACGCTCCTCACGCTCGAGGCGGAGCCTGACTGGGCGCAGCAGTACTGGTCGTTCAAGTCGGATCGATCCGCCCCCGGCATCCCGTCCCTCATGATCGATGTCGAGCAGAAGCTTGAAACGATCAAAGCCGGCACGGGACCGGCTGGTGCGCTCGATCGCACCGCGAGTCCGCGCGGGGGCGGCAATATCGGCGACCCGGAGAGTATCGCCAAGGGCACCGATCAATATCAGAAAGCGAATGTTGTCTCGTTGAAGCTGCTCGGTGAAACCGTGTGCGAGGCGGTCAACGAACGGCCCATCCCTGGCTTGACGTTCGGGTGGGGCCCGGAGAAGAGCGGCGCGATTGCGTACGCCGATCGCGACGGGCGCTTGATCCTCTTCGACCAGCAAAAGCACAAGCGCGCCGTCGATGGAACCAAAGACGTGCTTCTTCCCGCCTGGACGATGGACGGCGCGCGGCTTGCCTGGGTGCAGAAGAGCGGGCGCAAGAAGTACACGCTCGTGTACGCCGCGATCGGCCGTTAGTCCGTGCTACATTTGAAGGCTCATGGACTTCCGTCCGACGGAAGAGCAGGTGCTGCTGCGCCGGAGCGTGCGCGAATTCGCTGAGACCGAGGTGCGCCCCCATGTGCGGGAATGGGACGAGGCGCAGCACTTCCCGAGCGAGCTGGTGCCGAAGCTGGCCAATCTCGGCCTCATGGGGATCCAGTTCTCGGAGCAGTACGGCGGCGCCGCGATGTCCCCCGTCGAATACTGCATCTGCCTGGAGGAGCTTGCGCGGGTCGACCCCGGTGTCGCGCTGTCCATCGCGGCGCACAATGGGCTGTGCGCCGCGCATATCAACCTCTTCGGCACCGAGGCCCAAAAGCGGCAATACCTCGCCCCGCTGGCCCGCGGGGAAAAGATCGGCGCCTGGGGGTTGACCGAATCCACGTCGGGCAGCGACGCCGTCGGCATGCGGACAACGGCGGTTCGAGCGGGCGCGTGCTGGGTCTTGAACGGCGCGAAAACCTTCATTACGCACGGCCGCGTCGGCCATGTGATGGTCGTGATGGCCGTTACCGATCGCGCAGCTGGCTCGAAAGGCATCTCGGCGTTCATCGTTGAGCACGGCACGCCAGGCATGGCAGCCGGAAAAAAGGAAGACAAGCTCGGGATGCGCGCCAGCGACACGAGCGAGGTGCTGTTCGTGAACTGCCGCATTCCGGCAGACCAGTTGCTCGGTCACGAGGGGCAGGGCTTCGTCAACACGATGGAAGTGCTCGACGCCGGCCGAATCGGCATCGCGGCCCTTTCGGTGGGGTTGGCGCAGGGGGCGTACGAGGCCGCGCTCGCGTACGCCAAGGAGCGAAAATCGTTCGGCAAGAGGATCAGCCAGTTCCAAGCCATTCAATGGAAGCTGGCCGACGCTGCCACGAAAATCGAGGCCGCCCGGCTGCTGACGTATCGGGCGGCGCATCTCAAGAGTCGTGGCCGGCGCACGACGCTCGAGTCAGCCATGGCAAAGCTGTACGCCAGCGAGGTCGCCGTGAGAGTCACCGACGACTGCGTGCAGATCCATGGGGGCTACGGGTTCGTGAAGGACTACCCGGCCGAGAAGTACTTCCGCGACGTCAAGTTGACGACGATCGGCGAGGGAACGAGCGAAATCCAGCGGCTCGTCATCGCTCGCCAGCTGCTTTCGCGCGCGTGACCACCGCGCCGTCGCTTGCCGAGCGCGTGATCGAGGGCGATCCCCGCGCCATCGCGCGTGCCATCTCGCTCATCGAGGACGAGGACCCTGCCAGCGCCGACCTGGTCCGCGCCATTTTCGGCCGCACCGGCCGGGCCTACCTCGTCGGCGTCACCGGGCCGCCGGGAGCGGGCAAGAGCACGCTGGTTGACCGGCTCACCACCACGCTGCGGGGGAAGGGGCAGCGGGTCGGCATCGTGGCTGTGGACCCGACGAGCCCGTTCACCGGCGGCGCCATCCTGGGCGATCGTCTCCGCATGCAGACGCATGCCGCCGACGAAGACGTCTTCATTCGGAGCATGGCGACGCGCGGCCATCTGGGCGGTCTTGCCCGCGCGACGGGTGACGCCGTGCTCGTCCTTGACGCCGCGGGCAAGGACATCATCGTCATCGAGACCGTCGGTGTCGGGCAGGATGAGGTCGACATCATCCGGACGGCGGACGTCTCGATTGTCACGTTGGTGCCGGGCACCGGCGATGAAGTGCAGGCGCTCAAGGCCGGCATCATGGAAATCGCCGATATCTTCGTTGTCAACAAAGCCGACCGCGAGGGGGCAGATCGGCTCGTGGCGTCGGTGGAGGCGAACCTCGCCCTCCAGGCGTTCGCGACCGGCGCATGGCGCCCGCCGGTCATGAAGACGATCGCGACCACCGGCGAGGGCGTTCCCGACGTCGTGGACGTGATCGAGCGGTTCCGCGCCCATTCGCGCGGGACGCAGGCGGCGCGGCGAAAGACGCGGAGCGAGTATCGGTTGCGGGAGCTGGTGTCGCAGCGGTTCATGGATTACCTGGAGCGGCACGTGCTCGAGCCGGGCGAGCTCGTGGCTATGGTGGACCGGGTGGCCGCACGCGAGATCGATCCGTACACGGCCGCGACGAATCTTTTGCGGCGGGCGGTAGGAGGTCGCGAAAATGCTCACCGGTAAGCGGCCCCTATGAGAGGCAGGTGGTCCTTCTCATGAAAGTCGTTTTGGATCATGTCGGCATCGCCGTGAACGATCTCGCGGCCTCGCTTGCGTTCTATCGCGACGTGCTCGGGCTCGAGGTCGAGGCGCCCGAAGAGGTCGCGTCACAGCACGTTCGGGCGCATTTCATTCCGCTCGGCGACGAGAGACTCCCCGGGGCCCCTGGAGTGAGATTAGAACTGCTCGAGGCGACCTCCCCCGAGTCGCCCATTGCCACGTATCTCGGAAAGCGTGGCCCCGGCCTTCACCACATCACCCTGCGTGTCGACGACATCCGGAGCGCGGTCGACCGTCTGAAGGCACGAGGGCTTCGGATGATCGACGACGAGCCCAGGCCGGGCGCCGAGGGCTCGATGATTGCGTTCGTGCATCCAGCGGCAACCCACGGCGTGCTCGTCGAGCTCATGGAGCCGCGAGCCGCGACTTCGGAGTCCCGGGTCGGGAGCGTCAGGGCGCAAGCCGCGAGCCAGGTGACCCGTTACACAGTCGGTGATGTCGAGCTGGTGTCGGTGTCCGATGGCTTCATCCGTTTCGATGGCGGCGCCATGTTCGGCGTCGTGCCCAAGCCCCTCTGGTCCAACAAGGCACCAGCGGACGAGCGCAATCGCATCACGCTGGCTATGCGGCCGCTCGTGGTCCGCGGCGCGCGGACGATGATCATCGATGCAGGGCTCGGCGACAAGGAGGACGAGAAGTTTCACGACCGGTACGGCGTCGACCGCCGCAGCAGTCTCGATCACGCGCTGGCCGAAGCGGGCCTCTCACCCGAGGACATCGATATCGTGCTCGCGTCACATCTTCATTTCGACCACGCTGGCGGGTTCACCGTCCGCGACGCGCAGGGGCGCGTCAAGCCGCGGTTCCCCCGGGCGCAATACATCGTCCGGCGGGGGGAGTGGGAGGATGCCATGCACCCGAACGCGCGCAACCACGCCAGCTATCTCGCGCGCAACTACGCCCCGCTGGCCGATGCCGGCGTTCTTCAGCTCGTAGACGAAGATCAGGTGATCATGCCGGGCGTGCGCGTCGTGCGGACCGGCGGTCACACGGCGCACCATCAGATGGTCCTGATTGAATCCGGCGGCCGGACGGCGGCGTTCGTCGCCGACATGATGCCGATGACGGCGCACCTGGCGGACGCCTGGATCATGGGATTCGATCTGCACCCGCTCGACACCCTGGCGGTGAAGCAGCGCTTTGTCCGAGACGCGGTGGAGCGCGGCGTTCTCGTGTTCTTCGAGCACGACCCCGACCTGGTGGCCGGGTACATCCGGGAGCAGGACGGGAAACGTTTCGTTGAACCGGCGCAGGGGAGGGCGAGCACCGAGCCATCATGACTGTTGACATCGGCATCATCGGCGGGTCCGGTCTGTACGACATGAAGGAGCTGACCGACCGCGAGGAACGGCAGATCTCAACTCCGTTCGGCGATCCGTCTGGTCCCTACGTCGTGGGGACGCTGCGGGGGAGGCGAGTGGCGTTCCTGGCGCGCCACGGCGCCGGCCACCGAATCCTCCCGTCGGAGTTGAACTTTCGCGCCAACATCTACGGGTTCAAGGCGCTCGGGGTCGAGCGAATCCTCTCGGCCAGCGCCGTCGGGAGCTTGAAGCAGGAGTACGAGCCGCTCCACATCCTCGTGCCCGACCAGTTCTTCGACCGCACGCGGGGCAGGATCAGCACCTTTTTTGGGCGGGGCCTCGTCGCCCACATCGCGTTCGCCCATCCCGTGTGCCCCGATCTATCGGCCGTGGCGGCCGACTCCGCGCAGGCCGTCGGCGCGACGGTGCATCGCGGCGGCACGTACGTCAACATGGAGGGGCCGCAGTTCTCGACGCTGGCCGAGTCGACGCTGTACAGAGCCTGGGGGATGGATGTTATCGGCATGACCAACCTCCAGGAGGCTAAGCTCGCGCGCGAGGCGGAGATCTGCTACGCCACACTGGCGCTCGTGACCGATTACGACTCGTGGCACCCGGATCACGATTCGGTCACGGTCGACTTGATCGTCGCGAACCTGATGCAGAATGCTGCGACGGCTCAGAAGACCATTGCCGAAGCCGTCGGTCGCGTCGGATCCGTTCGCGCGTGCGCCTGCAAGGATGCGCTCGCGACGGCCATCATCACGCGCCCGGAACATGTGCCCGAGCAGACCAAGAAGGAGCTGGCGATCATCATCGGGAAATACATCAAGTAAAGGACTGTACTCTTTATGAAGATCGTCGTGACCGGCTCCATCGCCTTCGATTACCTGATGTCGTTCCCCGGGAAGTTCACCGAGCATTTTCTCCCCGAGCACATGCAGCGCGTGAGTCTGAGCTTCCTCGTGGACACGATGGACAAGCGGCGTGGCGGCTGCGCGCCAAACATCGCGTACACGTTGGCCCTTCTCGGCGAGCGGCCGGTCCTGATGGCCACGGCAGGCGAGGATTTCAGCGAATTCCGCCAATGGCTCGAGGCGACGGGAATCGACACGTCGCTCGTCAAGGAAATCGACGGCAAGTTCTGCGCGTCGTTCTTCTGCAGCACGGACCGCGACAACAACCAGATCGCGTCGTTCTACACCGGCGCGATGGCCGACGCCGGCCAGCTGTCGTTCCGCTCGGCGCGCGACTGCAGTCTGGCGATCATCGCGCCGAACGATCCCCGGGCCATGGTGCAGTATGCGGAGGAGTGTCGCACGCTGGCGATTCCGTTCATTTTCGACCCCGGCCAGCAGTGCGCTCGCATGAGCGGCGACGAGCTGCGCGACGGCGTGCGCGGCGCCGCGATTGTCGTCGTCAACGACTACGAGCTGGAGCTTCTCAAGCAGAAAACCGGGTACAGCGAACCCGACCTCGTGACCCAATGCGACGCGCTTGTCGTGACGAGGGGGGAACGCGGATCTTCGGTGATCACGCGCGACGGGCGCACCGACGTGGCCGCCGTCAAGCCCCACCGCATTGTCGATCCCACCGGAGTGGGCGACGCGTACCGCGGCGGTCTCATGAAGGGGATTGCGCTCGGTCTGCCTTACGCGGCGGCCGCTCGGATCGGCAGTGTCGCGGCGGCCTACGTTCTCGAACACCTCGGGGGGTTGAGCCATTCGTACACATGGGCCGAGTTCGCCAGGCGATACGAAGAGCACTTCGGACCGCTGGCCCCCGTGGCCCCTCATCACGGAGAGCGATCGCGCCGGTGACCGCGGGGCTTGTCGTCCTGGCCACGGTTCTGTCGTATGTCGCCGCCTGGGCAATCGGCATCCCGGCGCTCGTGCCTGTTCTCAACACGCTCGCCAGTTTCCCCTTCATGGTTGCCGCGCTTCGCCGCGGCGACCTTGGCGCCGCAGTGGCTCGCATGCTCGTGTGGGCGATGACGATGGCGGCCTGCGCGACGATGAGTGCGTATGTGAGGCCGTGGGAAACAGGGCGGTTGTTTCTGCGGGGAGAGGCCTACCGCGCGGAGATGTTCGCGTGGGTGCTAAGCGGCAGGGGAGCCGAGAGCATGCCGTCGCGGTTCATTCCTCAACAGGCGGGGCACGCTGCGGTTTTCACGCTGCTCGCGGCGGCCACCGGAGGGGTGCTCGCGATGCCGATGGGGGGCGTGCTGATGAACGAGATGGGGACGTACGCGGGCTCACTCGCCGCCGCCAGCGCGCATCCTGTCGCGACGCTCCTCTTTGCCTGGCACCCATGGGCGGTCATTCGCATCGCCAGTTTTGTCGTGCTGGGCGTGGTCTTGTCGGCGCCGCTGCTCTCGCGCGTGCTCAGATTTCAGGTTGATTGGGCGGAGGCGAGGCGGCTCGCCGCATGGGCCTGCGGCGGCCTCGTGCTCGACGTGGCGCTGAAGACGCTGCTGGCTCCCACGTGGCAGCGCCTCCTCCTGCGCACCGTGGGTTGGTAGAGCGTGACATAGTCACCAGTGCGTGTTCCACCCCGCGCGCTGCAGCTCGCGAAGCTGGCGCGATGCGTACGCGAGCGCAGTGTCGCGCCCGGGCCATCGACGGCTGAATACCAGATTGCCGTCGTAGTAGAACTGAAGCTCGACCGTCTCATCGCCCGGGTCACGGAGCTGGGCGTCAATCCACGTATGGTTCTTTCGCGCGCGCCATACGCGCTCCGCGACCCGGGCCCTCTGGAGCTCCATTACTGCTGCGGTGTCTGACCAGGAATCGCGGTCGGCGTCAGATTGCGCAGCACGGCGCTCGCCGCCGGGACCTGGCCTGACCCCTGCGCGCCCGGCGCGCCGGGACCGCCCTGCGAGCCGTTCGAACCCTGTGAACTTTGCGCGGTTTGCGTGGTCGCAGGCCCGGCCTGCTGCAGCGCCTCGAAGTCGACGAGCGACAGGTCGTAGG
>DATKHR010000065.1:0-74304 GCA_035510155.1 Vicinamibacterales bacterium | reverse complement strand
TACGGCAACGTGTACACGCACGAGTTCCAATGGATGGCGGCGTCAGGCTACGTGGTACTGTTCACCAACCCGCGCGGGAGCACGTCTTACGGCCAGGAGTTCGGCAACATCATCCAGTATCACTACCCTGGCGACGACTACAAGGATCTGATGGCAGGCGTCGACGAGGTCCTCAGACGCGGCTATGTGGATCCAGACCGGCTCGGTGTGACCGGTGGCAGCAGCGGTGGGCTGTTGACCAATTGGACAGTCACCCAGACGCGGCGCTTCAAGGCAGCCGTTTCCCAACGCGACATCGCGGACTGGTACGGCTTCTGGTTCACCGCGGATTTCACGCTGTTCCAGCCAACATGGTTCCGCAAGGCGCCGTGGGAGGATCCGCAGGATTTCGCGGCGCGCTCGCCGATTACGCACGTCGCCAACGTCACGACTCCCTTGATGCTCGTCCTCGGCGACGAAGACTACCGGACGCCGCCGGCTGACGGCGGCGAGATGATGTTCCGCGCGTTGAAGTACCGGCGGATTCCCACCGTGATGGTTCGGTTCCCGCGCGAGAATCACGAGCTCTCTCGCTCGGGTGAGCCTTGGCACCGCGTCGAGCGTCTGCAGCACATCGTCGGCTGGATGGACCAGTGGCTGCAGGGACGGCGTCATGCGGAATACAGCATGCCGCAGTGAGTGCCTGGGCATCTGAACGGCCATCCGGGCGGTGACATCACGCGGGCCCGCGCTACTTGTCCTTCTCTCTTGCGAAGCTCAGGCGATCGAGACCGATCCGGCCGTTGCTGATGACAAGCAGCGGATCCTGGAGCGTCGTGATGGTTTCGAGCGGATTCTGCTCGACCGCGATGAGATCGGCTTCGAACCCCGTCTCGATGAGGCCAATCGACTTGTCGAGGCGGAGCATCTCGGCGTTCACCACCGTCGCCGACTGAATCGCCTCGAGCGGGGTAAACCCCATCTCGACGAAGTGCGTGACCTCCTGACCAATCCGCGTGAGGCTGTTCGGCCCATAGCCGGTGTCGCCGCCGGTCACAATCTTGACGCCCATCTTGTGAGCGCGGACGATGGCATCGCGCAGGCGAGGCAGCATGTGCTGACCGCGAATGCGCAGCACCGGGACGTCGTAGTCGCCGCCGGCTTCGACAAGGTCGATCACGGTCGTGTAGGTCGGATCGAAGTACGTCCCACGTTCTTTCATGAGCTGGAGCGTGGCATCCGACACGTAGGTCCCGTGTTCGATGCTGCGTACGCCCGCCCGGACCGCAGCCATCGCGCCTTCCTCGCCGTGGGCATGCGCCTCAACCGGGACGTTCCTGGTTGCCGCCTCCTGGACAACGGCACGGATCTCGTCCTCCGTGTACACCTGCTTCCGCGGGTCGGTGTCCGCCGTCCCCGCGCGATCGGTCGCGAGAACCTTGATCCAGTTGACGCCGTGCGACAGGTTCATCTGCACGGCCTTGCGGATCCGCTCGATCGTCGTCACGCCGGACATCAGGTCGGCGAGTTCCGGATGCTCGAGAAACGCTTCCTGCGCCATCTGGGGACGGACGTGGTATCCGGCCGAGATGACGTCGGGACCCGCGACCACGCCGTCGCTGACAAGCCGATGAAAGCCGACATCGACGAAGTTCGACACCCCGGCGCTCCGAACCGTCGTGACGCCCGATTCGAGGGCGCGGCGGAACGCGGCGAAATCCGAGGCGTGAGTATGCGCATCGATCAGGCCCGGCAGCACGTATTTGCCCTTCAGATCGAGCACGCGTGCGCCGGTCGCGGTCCCGCTCGATGCACCGATAGACGCGATGCGCCCCCCGGACAGCTCAATGGTGGCGCCGCGTCTGATGCTGCCGTCCCTGACGTTGACGATGTTGGCGTTGACGAGCGTGAGGCGCGGCGGCGACGCCGGACCCTGCGGCGTTTGACTCGCGAAAACCGCGAGAGACAAATGCATCAGCCACGCCGTTGCGGCAATTGTCGGAACCGAGAGCGCTTTTACGTCCACTCGCACCTCCTCTACCGTCCAATTTCGCGTGAATTATGAAGGATGGCCTTGCCCGAAAACGGGACGGAGATACCCGACCATTTCGGTCGTCTATTGGCCACCCGGTGGCCCTGCTGCCCGCTCGGCACTCCCTACAACCCGTTCGCGAAAAACGTAATCGAACTAAGGCGCGTATCTTCTATCATTTGGCGCATGCACAAGCCGATCAAGTACGTCGAGAAGGGTTTGTCGATAGCGGCCAACGGCGCATGGGTCGTGTTCAACAATCTGAACAAGATCAATCAGCGGCCGTCGTTTGTCCCGAAATGGTCGGACAAGCCTTTGCTGAAGTCTTACGAAAAGACCAAGCCGCCGCTTGGCTGGCCGCGCGAGACCGACTCGCTCTGCCCGACCTGTACGCGCGAGGCGCGCCAGGCCATTCTCGACGGCAAGAAGGACGTCAACGACCTGCTCAACGAGAAGGTCGGCGAGATCAAGGCGACGATTCTCGAGCGCGACGGCAAGATCATGATGGTGAAGGACTGCCCCATCCATGGCCGCTTCGAGGACGTGATGGCCATCGACACGGCGTTCTTCAAGCACCTGGAAGAAGTCTTTCCCGGCCGCGATATCCGCGCGCACAACGACGAGACCCTGCACAACCATGGCAGCAGCACGATCCAGCACGGCCGCGGGTCGGTGCTGACCGTCGACCTGACCAACCGCTGCAACATGATGTGCGACCCGTGCTTCATGGACGCGAACCAGGTCGGGTTCGTCCACGAGCTGACGTGGGAAGACATCAAAACGGTGCTGGACAACGCGATCACGATCAAACCGCGGCGGCAGATGTCCGTGCAGTTCTCCGGCGGTGAACCGACGATTTCCCCCCACTTCCTCGACGCGGTGCGCTATGCACGGAAGGTCGGCTACAACAGCGTCCAGGCCGCCACCAACGGCATCGAGTTCGCGAAGAACCCGGAGTTTGCGAAGGCTGCGGCCGAAGCGGGACTTCGGTACGCCTACCTGCAGTTCGACGGCATCGGCAACGCCGCCAACTCGCACCGCCGCGTCGGGAACCTGTTCGACGTCAAGCTCCGGGCGATTGAGAACCTCTACAACGCCGGCGTCGACATCGTGCCAGTCATCACGATCGTGAACGGCGTCAACAACGAGCAGGTCGGCCGCGTCATCGAGTTCGCGCTCGACAACCCGAAGAAGATCAACTTCCTCTCGTTTCAACCGGTCAGCTTCACCGGCCGCGACGAGGAGGTCACTCCGGAGCGCCGCGCCGCGCAGCGCTACACGCTCTCCCATCTCGCCCACGACGTGAAATCGCAGACGGGCATCGGCGAGCCGACTCGCGACTGGTTCCCGATCTCGTTCATGGGCACCTTTACCGACTGGGCTGACGTGACGCACGGCGCCGAAAAGGAGTTCGGTCAGCTGACGTGCGGCTGCCACCCGAACTGCGGCGTTGGCATGGCGGTCATGATCGACAAGCAGACGAAGGAGGCCGTTCCGGTCACCGCGTTCCTCAAGGCCGAGCAGCTCGCCAAGGACGTGGCCGCTGTGACCGACGCGGGCCGAGGGCGCTTGCTGTCGAACGTCGGCATGGCGCTGGCGCTGATGCGCAACTACGATTCGTTCAAGTCGCCGAGGCACTTCAAGCTCGTCGACCTGCTGAAGAAGTTCGACAAGACGTTTGGCGCGACCCGGTCGGCGGAAAGGGGCAAGTACGGCAGGGTCGAAGGCGATCGCACCTCGGCCGACATCGACAAGCGGCGGGCCGACCGCTGGAACTTCCTGTTCATTGCCGGCATGTGGTTCCAGGATCTCTTCAACTACGACTTCCGACGCACCGAGATGTGCATCATTCCTTATGCCACGCAGCAGGGCGAGATTTCCTTCTGCGCGTACAACACGGGCCTCGGCTGGCGCAACATCATCGAGAAGATGCACATGACCGCCACGCTGACCAGGTGGTACGAGGAGCACGGCCGTCACGAGATCTTCGCCGGCAACAAGAGCGTGCCTCTCAACTCGACCGAGCATTCGCTCGTGCTGAACGAAGAGGCGGTCCGGGCTGGTGCTCAAACCGACCTCGACCTGCTCGGGATCGCCAAGAACGCGCGTGAAGAAAAGCTAAGGGCGCGCGCGCATTCGGCGGGAGTGACGCCGGAACGAACGAAGGCGCCCGAGGAAGTTGCGCGTGAGGCGGCACATCACGAAGAAATGGCAAAGCTGTACCGGCAGCACGTGCTGAAGGAGCAGCCGACCCTCCAGATTCAGGGGCTGGGCGGCAAGAAGAAGGCTTCGCAGCCCGTGGAGGTTCTGCACAAGCCGATCGTCTAGATCCAAACTTCCAGATTCCGACGCTTTTTTTCCGTTCGGGCCGGCAGATTCTGCCGGCCTTCTTGTTTTTCGTTGTCTCAATCGCCAGACGAGCGCATACAATCACCTCCCAATTTCGGACGTTTGTCCGTTTGCACGAGAGTAGGAGGTTGGGTGCATGAAGCTGGTCTGTCTCGCCTTGGCCCTCACATTCGTCGCGGCTCCGGTCAGAGCGCAGTCCACGGCTACTCTTCAGGGAGCGGTCACTGACGCACAAAACGCGGTCATGCCGGGCGTGACCGTGACGATCCGGAATGCCGCGACTGGCATCGAGCGTACGGCGGTCTCGGATTCAGCCGGCCAGTACGTTGCCGCGTCGCTCGACCCGGGCCACTATCTCGTCGTCGCGCACCTCGAAGGCTTCAAGGATCAGAACGGCGAGACCGACCTCGGACCGGCGCAGACCGCCGTGCTCAACTTCAGGCTGGGCGTCGCTGCGCTGACCGAGAATGTCACTGTCATCGGGTCGTCGCCTCTCATCGACACGGCGACCGTTTCGGTTGGCCAGTCGATGGCTGAGAAAACCGTCCAGGAGATTCCACTGAACGGGCGGCATTTCGTGGATCTCGGTCCGCTGATGCCCGGCGGGTCGACCTCGCCCCAGAACGCGGGGCTCAGCGCGCCGCTGCGCGGCCAGGGATCGTTCTCGTTCATGTCGGCCGGCAACCGCGAGACCGCGGTCAACATGATGGTGAACGGCATCAATCTGAACGACCTGTCGAACAGCCAGGTGACGTTCCAGCCGTCGATCAACACCGTGTCTGAATTCAAGGTCGACAACTCGACGTTCAGCGCGGAATACGGCCGGAACTCGGGCGCGATCGTCAACGTCGCGACCCGCTCGGGCGCGAACCAGTTGCACGGCGAGGCGTTCGATTTCTACCGGAACGATGCGCTCGACTCGCGCAACTATTTCAATCCGCCCAGCATTCAGCCCGACGGGAGTGTCACGCCGAAGTCGGTGTTCAACCGCAAGCAGTTCGGCGCGAACCTCGGTGGGGCGATCGTCTCGAACCGGTCATTCTATTTCGGCAGCTACGAAGGCCTCCGGCACGAGCAGGGCGTGGATCTCAACTCGGGGACACTGACGAACGCCCAGCGTGCGGGGGTCACCGATCCGGTCGCGAAGAATCTGCTTCAGTACATACCTGCCGCGAACGACCTCACCGGCACCCGCGCCATCAGCTCGCCGCTGGCGCCGGTCACGATCGACCAGTACACCATCGACTCGCGCAACAGTCTGCGGCAGAGCGACGAGCTCCATGTCTACTACGCGTTCCAGTCCGACTCCCGCATCGAGTCGAACGCGCAGGGACAGACTGTCGCCGGCTACAGCGATACACGCGGGGGCCACCGTCAGATCCTGACGATCAACGAGACCCACGTCTTCAGCCCGGCGCTCGTGAACGAAGTCCGCGGCGGTTTCAATCGCATCCACATTACCTTCATCCCCAACACTCTCGTCGATACGAATGCACTGGGGATCAACGTAGGCCAGACTGAGATGCCGATCGCCCTGCCGTCGATCACCGTCTCGGGTCCCAACCTGAACTTCGGCGGCCCGGCCGGTTTTCCGAGCGGACGCGAAGTGACGACGTTTGCGGTCGGTGATACGGCGACCTACCTCCATGGAAACCAGATCATCAAGTTCGGCGGCGAAGTCAGACACGTCAAACACTACGGGTTCAGTCAGGATCCCGGGCGCTTCACCTATCCGAGCGTTCAGGCGTTCCAGCAAGGATTCGGCAGCGTGTTTGGCATCACGCTTGGCACCCAGGCGTTCAACGTGTACGTGAACGCCATCGGTGGCTTCGTCCAGGACTCGATTTCCGTGGGATCGACGCTCAAGTTCGATCTCGGTCTGCGCTACGACTACCTCCCGTCGCCGACCGAGCAGGACAACAAGCTCGTCACGTTCGAACCCGCGACGGTTTCATTGATTCAGATCGGCACAAACGGCTTCACGCAGGTGACCAAGAACGGCAGCGACTTCCAGCCACGCCTCGGCGTTATCTGGAATCCCAAAGCAGACGGCAAGACCGTCGTCCGTGGCGCCTATGCGGTTCTGGTGAATCAGAGCAACACCGGCTACTTCACGGGTGAAACCGGGAACCCGCCGATCGTGTCGCCGTTCTCCGCGCAGGCCTCCGGGACGACATCAAGCAACATCAAGCTTGACAATGCGATCGGCGGCGCGTCGGCTGCGTCCCTCACGCCGTCGTTCACGGATCCGAACTTCCTCCCGGCACGGATGCAGTCGTGGAACGTCAACGTCGAACGCGAGTTCGGCGGCACGGGCGTGATGGTCGGCTATTTCGGGTCCCACGGCGATCGGCAGCGCATTCCGATCAACCTCAACCAGTTCGTCACGCCCGGCGGGACGGTCCGACCGTATCCCAAACTTTCGGCCACCAGCCCGATTCTTCCGGGCACCGCGCTCGGCAACATCATCGAGTCGACGAGCCTCGGCTGGTCGAATTACAAGGGCCTCTGGATCACGGCGAATCGCCGGCTGACGCATGGACTCCAGCTGCAGGGCTCGTATACGCTGTCGAAGTCGACCGACACCAACTCGTACGACGGCACGGGCGCCGGCGGTAACGGCTCGCTTCAGGACAGCACCAACCTGGCCGGCAGCGTCGGACCGTCGGACTTCGACGTCCGGCATCGCTTCGCGCTCAACGCCAGCTACGATCTGCCGTTCTCGGGCAACCGCTGGAAGGACGGCTGGCAGGTGGTCGTCGTCGAACAGCTGCAGACCGGAAATCCATTCAATGTCATCACGAACATCTCGACGATTACGGGCGTCTCGTCGGTGCGGCCCGATCTGATCGGCCCGCTGCCCTCGATCGTCGCGACGCCGAATCTGGACAAGAACGGTTTCCCGGTCAGCTATCAGTGGTTCGACGGGACGACGGTCTGCGATCCGACGAAGGCGGCAGGCACTGCCGGCGCGTGCACGTCGTCCTCGGTCTTCGCGCTTCCGTATAACGCAGCCGGAGTGGCGCACTTCGGAAATATGCCGAGGAACGTCCTGTACGGTCCCGGCTTTGGCAACACCGACCTGTCGCTGATCAAAAACATCGGACTGGTGGGCTCGTCCCGCGCGCAGCTGCGCGTCGAGGTGTTCAACCTGTTCAATCAGGCAAACTTCGGCCAGCCGGGCCGGATCGCCACGGTCGGCAGCACCTCGTTCGGCGTGATCTCGAATACGCGCTTCCCGACCGGCGATTCCGGGTCGGCGCGTCAAGTGCAGTTCGCGGCGAAGTTTCTCTTCTAGTCGCTGGGAGGACGTGGTTGGTGATGAGGCGAACTCATCACCAACTACGAATGGCCGCAACTAATCTTTCGTCGCCGGCACGACCCGCACACCCTCACGCACGGCCGCAGTCACCTCGATCTCCAGCATCAGCTCGGGACGAGCGAGTCCTTTGACCTCGACGAACGTGCTGGCCGGCGTCACGTTGCCAAAATATCGGGCTCTGACCTCACGAACCGCCGGCGCCTTGCTCATATCGGTGATGTAGCTGTTCATCTTGACGATGTCCCCGAACGTCGCGCCGGCCGCTTTGAGCGCGGCGTCGAGGTTCTTGAAGACCTGCTCGGCCTGCGCCTTCATGTCGCCCGGTCCGACCACGTTGCCCGATGCGTCGAAGGCAATCTGGCCAGAGATGTAGACCATCTTGACGGGACCGACCGTTTCGACCACGTGGGTGTAGCCGGTCGGCTGCGAGAGCGACGGAGGATTCGTGCGCTTGATGTGCGGCGAGCCCGACTGCGCAAGCGCGAGAACCGGAACCAGCAGAACCAGGGTCAAGAGTCCGAATCGCATAGGTGTCTCCATCCTTCGTAACTTGCTTACTTCCTTACTTCCTCCGTCACCCCCCGCCCTTCTTCGTCGGCTTTGTTGGCGTGGCTGGCTTGGGTGGCGCCGGCCGGTACTCGATCATCAGATTGCTGACCGCGGCGATCGGGCGGCCCTCCTGCGAGAACGTCGCCGGCGGCGTGCTCATCCCCTCAACGGTCAGCTTCTCGCCGAGCAGGCTCACCTGATCTTCGCTCTCGGGGATCGCCACGACGATCGATTCGGTGCCCGTCGGCGCGACCGCCTTTACTCCGCCGGGACCGGCACCGCCCCCGACGCGATCCACGAAATCCGCCGCGGTGCGGAATTCATTCTGCACGACCGCCCGGGCAATCAGCGTGTTGTCCATCGTCAACACGCCGATTGTCGCGGTATAGCGCGTGAATGCGCGCTTGGTCTTCACGAGCTCGTCCGAATAGACGTGGAGGTTGTGCAGATCGAAGGTCAGCGTCACCGGGCCGCGATGCGGCGGGATCTTGATGAGGATGCCGCGAAGCGGGTCGCGGTCCGCCAGCACTTCGCAGAACGCGATCCTGGTCTTGATCCCGACGCCGAGCGGCGCGGGGCAGGTCGTCTGCGGCACCAGCTTGGCCGGCGCCGGCGTGGGCGGCGCAGGCGCAGGCTTCTTCACGGGCGCCTGGGATCCCCGTGTCTGCGCGCCGGCCGGCAAAATCTGGCAAGCTGCGACGACGATCGCGAGGAGGAGACGGGCCGCCGACGTCACACGTGAGGTTCCCGGCAGGGATGGCCTGCGTCCCGCTCTTTTCATGGTCAGTGGTTGGTCGTCACGCTGCCCTTCAACTGCGCAGCAAAGAAATCGTCCACACGGTGCCACGCATCGCGAAGGACGTGCTCGCGCGTGAAGTAATGGAACTCGCCTGGATACGTCATGAACGACACGAGATGACTCTTATCCTTCTTCATGAGCTCATCGATCAGCCGCACCGAGTGCAAGTACGGAACGTTGACGTCCGCCGTGCCGTGCAATACGAGCAGCGGCGTCTCGAGCCGTGAGACGTTGGAGATCGGCGATGCCTTGGCGTACACGTCCGGATGCTGCTCCGGCGTGCCGATACGGCTCGCGGTCCAACCGCCGTGATACGGATCATCATAGTACATCGCGTAATCCACCACACCTGCCACGTCCACCGCCGCGCGGAACAGTTTGGGTTGATCGGTCACGGCAATCAGGGTGAAGAACCCGCCGTAGCTCAATCCCCAGACGCCGATCCGCGTGGTATCCACGAACGGCAGAGTCTTCAGATAATTTGCTGCCATCCAGGCGTCCTTGGCATCGCTGCCGCCGACGTCCATATAGACGCCCTCCCGCCAGGCGCGGCCGTAACCAATGCTCCCGCGATAGTCGGGCGCAATGACGATGTACCCCTGTTGGAGCAGGTATTGATGGAAGCTGTAGTAAACCGCGTAGTTCCGCTGAACGTGCCAGCCGTCGTAGTTCTGGTTCACGCCGTCGCCGTGAATCCAGACGATGGCGGGATGCTTTTTCGAGCGATCGAGGCCCTTCGGCACGAACAGCCACGCCGGCACCTGCTGCCCGTCTGGGCCGGCATACTGTACCGTCTCCGGCTCGACGAACTGCGATCGGTCCATTGACATCGGCATGGAATCCGACAGCCGGGTGGCCTGCTTGGTGGACGTGTCGACCGCATACAAGTCCGCCGAGTTCTGCGGATCGGTGTGCTGATAGACGATCCGCTTGCCGTCAGGCGACCAGACCGGGGCGATGTTGGTGCCACGCCCCGTGGTCATCGCCGCAATCGTCGCGCGCGCCGGATCATTCCCGATGGTGGCAACGTAGAGGTGACGAGTGCCGTAGCGACCAGGCTCGTTCGCGTCGAACGCGATCCGCTGGCTGTCGGGCGACCACGTCGGGCGCCAGGCTTCGAACTTCCCCTTCGTGATTTGGATGGGCGCGGCCGGCTCGCCCGACGAACCGGCGTGTGCCGGCATCACGTAGAGGTGATCCCAGCCGTCGCGATCGCTGAGAAACGCGATCCACTTCCCATCGGGCGACGGCTGCGCGTTCGCGCCGGCGTCGCCGGTTACGCTCCAGAACTTGTCTTCGACGTCCTCGTGCAAGACCTTCGGCTCACCGCCTGCGATGTCGACCAGATAGGTTGTTCGTTTCTTGAAATCAGGGGACGTGCGGTCGAACACGAAGTGTCTGGCGTCCACCCACCGGCGGGCGGCATTGCCGCCAAAGCCGCTGGCGGTTACCGCAAGGTGTCGCGGCTGCCCGCCCGCGGCCGGCACGACGACGGTCTCGCCGGGGACATTTTCAGTGATGGTGTAGATGATTTTCGCGCCGGAGTACGAGGGTGTTTGATCGTGGCGGATCCCGCGCGGCGCGTCGCCGACCACGAGGTACTGACCGTCGGGTGACCAGCTGATGCTGCCGATTGCGTGGTTGTCGGCGCGAAGGACGCGGGTCTCGTGGCCATCGGCAAGCGAGCGAACAATGAGGTCGCTCCCATCCGTCGCGGGACCGGCGCCCTGCAGCGTGCCTGTCGCCGGCTCGGCGATGGGCCGAACGAACGCGACGCGAGTGCCGTCAGGCGAGGGGGTGATGGCCCGCTCGGCTTGCGGCGTGGTCCAGACGGCTGACGCCGCGCGGCCGTCGATCGGCACGCGCCAGAGGTCGCCGCCCCGCGGAATCATCAGGGCGCGGCCGTCGGCGCTCCAGAACGCCCCCGCCAGCGTCGCGCCTGCCTCGGACAACTCCCGCAGTGCCGGGGCTGGCCCGCCATTTGTCCCGGCCTCCGCCGCTCGGGCCACGAAGACCTTGGAGACCCCCGCACGATCCCAGACGAACACCACCGACTGCCCGTCAGGGCTCCACATGGGGTTCGACGGGTGCCGGATATCAATCAGTTGCTCGATGGTGAGTCGGTGGCGACCGTCGTTTTGTACCGCGTGAGCGGTGCATCCAGCCGCCGATACAGCGAGAATCAAGCCGGACAGGAGTATTGCGGCCGACTGTGGACTGCAAGCCGCGCGTGCGCTCATGTTTCGTGCCTCCGCGATGGATGGGCCGGAGTATAGCGAGAAATCATCCGCCTCATTGTGACGACATTCTCGTCAGATTTGCCCGGATGAGGCACATTCCTGTCTGAATCGAGGCAATTCGATTCAAGTTTCCGTACGTCGCCTCTCGGATCGTTGAAATTCTCGTGAAATGTCCGCTCGTCCTCGTTGTTCCGCCTGCCAGAACCTGTTAGAACTCTTGCGGGTATCTCGAAACAACGCTGTTTTGAGGAGGTATCGCATGCAGTACGCGCTCAGGTTTCTCGCTGTGCTTGCGCTCGCGGGCGTCGCAACGTCGGCGAGCGCTCAGGTGCAGACCGGCAGCATCCTGGTGAAGGCCACCGACGAGCAGGGCGCCGCGACGCCGGGCGCCACGGTGACCATCAGCAGTCCGGTGCTGGTGTCCAGTTCGATGACGGGCGTGACCGACGCCGTCGGGGTCTACAGGTTTCCATCGCTCGTCCCAGGGACGTACTCCGTCAAGCTCGAGCTCTCCGGCTTCAAGACCGTCGTCCGCGACGGCATCGTGGTTCTCGTCGGTCAGACGACGCCCATCGACATGCAGCTGACCGTGGCGACGTTGGCAGAAACCGTGACGGTGGCCGGTGCGTCACCGACGGTCGACACGACGAGCGCCAACGTGAGCGTGAACTTGAGTGAACAGCTCATTCAGGGAACGCCGGGCGGCCGCGATATCTGGGCGCTCGTCGAAGCCAAGGTGCCCGGCCTGGTCATAAGCCGCCCTGACGTGGGTGGGACGTCGGGTGGGCTTCAGGGAACCTACAGCGCGCGTGGGACGGCGAGTGCGCAGAATTCTCAGTTCCTGAACGGCATCAATGTCGGGGATCCGGCAGCTATTGGCGCCGCGGGTTATTACTACGATTTCGATGCGTTCGACGATATTCAGGTTTCGACCGGCGCGCACGACATCTCCGTGCCGACCTCGGGCGTCTTCCTGAACATGGTGACCAAGACCGGTGCCGATACGTGGCGCGGCGGGACGACCTTCACGTGGACCGGGGACAATCTGCAGGCCAGAAATGATCACAACCCTTATCTGCAGCAGTACGGCATTCGCCCGGACAGCAATACGTCGAATTTTGTCTCCGACGTGAACTTCACGATTGGCGGCCCGGTCATCCAGAACAAGCTGCGCGCGTTCGGATCGTTCCGCGACTGGCGCGTGCATCAGAACGTGCCGGTGCAGTTGTCGCAAGTCGTGCTCGACCAGACCAACATCACGTCCGGCCTCGTGAACGCGACCTGGCAGGTGAATCAGAACAACAAGATCACCGGCTTCTACTCGCATCAGCGCTACAGCAAGCCGAACCGGCTTCTGAACAACGCGTCGGTGACGGTCACCGACTCCACTGTGGACGAGGAAGACCGGTTCGACGTCTACCAGGCGCTGTGGAACTCGGTCGTCGGCAAGAACCTGTTCGTAGACGCCCGGTTCGGTGTGAACAAGATTCTGTTCCCGACCTATTTCAACGGCGGCAACCAGCAGTCTCTCACGGACAACGCCACCGGCATCATTTACGGGAACAACCCCTCTCAGGTGATCCGCAACCGGGACCGCTACCAGGCCAACGCGACCGGCCAGTACTACATCGACCAGGCGCTTGGCGGCCGCCACGAGATTCGTTTCGGTTTCGACTCCACGCACGCCGTCACGCAGAACAACACGACGCGCGTGGACGATGTGCAGACGTTCTACGACAGCACGAAAACGCCCCAATCGCAAAGCGTGAGAATCTACGCCACGCCGCTCATCGACATCTCGGCGCTCAACGTCACCGCGCTCTTCGCGCAGGACAGCTACTCGATCAAGCGGTTCACACTCACAGCGGGTCTCCGGTGGGAGCGGCTCGAGGGCTACCTCCCGGCTCAGAGCAGTCCGGCGAGCGCGTACTACCCAACGATTCAGCGCGTCTGGCCGGAAGTGCGCAACGTCGTCCTTTGGCACACGGCCGGCCCCCGGGTGAGCGGCGTCTACGACGTCATGGGTGATGGAAGGACAGCGGCCAAAGCGTCCTGGGGACGTTATTACTACATCCTGTCGACCGGTGGCGGCGGCGTCAGCAACGTCAACCCGAACTCGAACTACTTCACGACCTACGTGTGGAACGACGCGAACGGCGACCTGAAGTTCCAGCCGGGCGAACAGACTGGGGCGGGCACCTTGACCTCCGGGACGACGACGACGATCGACCCGAATTTCAGCCGCCCCTACACCGATGAGTACAGCTTCGGCGTGGACCACGAAGTCGTGCCGAACACCAGGCTGAGTGTCGTGTACACGTATCGGCGCGAGAAGAATACGCAGGCGTCGTACATCCAGGACAACCCGTACGCCGCAACGCCCACGCCGGCGATCGATCCCGGTCCCGACGGCCTGGTCGGAACGGCTGACGACAGCACCTTTCAGTACTACCAGCGGACCTCGAACAAGAACTCTACCGTGATCACCAACGATCCGAACGTCCTGCAGAGCTACAAGGGCCTCGAGATCACGGTCACGCGGCGGTTCACGAAGAACTGGTCGGTGCTCGCCGGGTACACCCGCTCGAAGAACGAGATCTCGAACGTCTCTGTGGACGTGTCTCCGAACTACCTCATCAACGCGTCAGGCAACATCAGCCCGGACGCCCGCTGCAGCGGCTGCGGCGCGAGCAATGCCGATCGCCCGAACCAGTTCAAGCTGACCGGGATCTACATGCTGCCCTGGTACGACATCATCACCAGCGCCAACTACAGCGGTCTGAGCGGACCGCCGATTACGCGACAGATTACCCGCAGCGTGGGCTTTGGCTTTACGGAGACCATCAACCTCGAACCGATCGGCACCGATCGTCTCCCCTTCGAGAACCGGCTCGACCTGCGCGTCGGGAAGGTGTTCAAGTTCGCCAACAACCGCTCACTCGAGGGGTCGATAGATTTCGACAACATCTTCAACGCCGATTGGGTCTGGCAAGCGCGCTCGCTGACGCCGGCGGCAAAGTTCACGGACCCGACGACGGGCATCACGCAGACCTTGCAGCAATTCATGTCGCCGGCGGCCATCCTGCCGCCGCGGACGGTCGTGCTGAGGGCGAACTTCAAGTTCTGACGGAAGCAGGTCGGGTGGGACAGGTGGGTCGGGTAGGTCAGGTGGGACAACGCCCGCGCCCCTCCTGCCCTTCCTGCCTTTCAGCTAATCGTCCTCGACGCACGCGAGCCCCGCTGGACTCTCGCGCAGGGCGGGTGCCGCGTTTCGCAGCTTGATCAGCTCGAGAAACTCCATGCGTGTCCGCGACTGCTCGCGGAACGCGCCGAGCATCGCGCTGGTCACCGCGAACGAGTTCTGCTTCTCGACGCCGCGCATGGACATGCAGAGGTGCGCGGCCTCCATGACCACGGCCACTCCGATAGGGTTGATCGTGTCGCGGATGGTGTCGGCGATCTGATTGGTCAGGCGCTCCTGCACCTGCAGGCGCCGCGCGAACACGTCGACGAGGCGGGGGATCTTGCTGAGGCCGATCACTCGGTCGCTGGGGATGTAGGCGACGTGACACTTCCCGAAAAATGGCAGCAGATGATGCTCGCACAGACTGAAGAAGTCGATGTCCTTCACGATCACCATCTCGCTATAATCGACGGTAAAGAGAGCGTTGTTCAGCACTTGATCGATGTCGGCCCGATACCCGCTGGTGAGAAATTTGTACGCGTTCGCCACGCGCGCGGGCGTGTCGCGTAAGCCTTCACGATCCGGGTCCTCGCCGAGCTCCGCCAGCAGCTTCTTGATCAGCTCCTGCATCCTCATATTCTATATCTCGACACCCTCACTGCCTGTGCGCGCGGCCCAGGATGTCGCGACTGCCGACGCCCTGTATCGAGATCGCGCGAACATCGCCAGCGCGCGGAAGGCAGCAGACCTGTGGGCCGCCGAACTCACGCGCTCATCGTCGCCTGAGGAGACACACCGGGGGGAGGGGGCTCCCGGCGAAAACTTCGACGCCGCGTGGAAGCTCGCGCGCGTCGACTACTGGCTCGGGGGCCATGCGCCGGAACACGAGCGCCGCAAGTTTCTGGAAAACGGGATGGAGGCGGCCCGGAGGGCGATCGCGCTGCGGCCCAATCGTCCGGAGGGACACTTCTGGCTGGCCGCCGATATGGGAACGTTCGCTGAATCGTTTGGCCTGCGGCAGGGCCTGAAATACCGCAAGGCGATCAAGGAGGAGCTCGAAACGACGCTGCGCCTCGATCCCGCCTTCATGGAAGGATCGGCGGATCGCGCGCTCGGTCGTTACTACTTCAAGGTGCCAGGACTCTTCGGTGGCAGCAACAAGGAGGCGGAAGCGCACCTGCGCACGTCGCTGAAGTACAACCCGAACAGCACGGCGTCGCACTTCTTCCTCGCCGAGGTGCTGCTCGGTGCCGGGCGCAAGGAGGAGGGGCGCACCGAGCTGCAGCGGGTGCTCGACGCGCCGCCTGATCCCAACTGGACTCCGAGGATAACGAATTCAAAGAGCAGGCGCGCACGCGGCTCGCGAAGCGCTGACCGTTCCGCTCGGTTAGTACTTGTAAAAGCCGTGGCCGCTCTTCCGCCCCAGGCGTCCGGCCAGCACCATCCGCTTGAGCAGCGGGGGCGGCGCGTACGCCGGCTCCCGGAACTCATCGAACATGATGTTCGCGATGAAATAGGTCGTGTCCAGGCCAACGAAGTCGAGCAGCGTGAACGGTCCCATCGGGTAGCCGCAGCCGAGGGTCATGCCCTTGTCGATGTCCTCGAGCGTGCCCAATCCGTTTTCGTACGCGCGAACCGCGTCGAGCAGGTAGGGCACGAGCAGGCGGTTTACGATGAAGCCCGGACGGTCCGGCGCCGTAATCGGCTCCTTGTCGAGCGACGCGGCGAACCCGAACACCATTTGGTAGGTCTCATCGGTGGTCGTCAACGCCCGGATGACTTCGACGAGCTTCATGCGCGGAACCGGATTGAAGAAGTGAAGCCCGGCGAAACGGTCGGGCCGTTTTGTCGCGGCCGCCAGCTCGGTGATGCAGAGCGACGACGTGTTTGACGCGAAGATCGTGTGATTCCTCGCGATCGCCTCGAGCGCCGCGTAGGTGCGCTGTTTAGCCTCCAGATTCTCGACGATGGCCTCCAGGATCAGGTCGCAGTCTGCCAGAGCCTCGAGCTTCGTGGTGCCCGACAGGTTGGCAAGTGTCTTGTCGCGGACTTCGGCTGTCGCTCGCCCTTTCGCCACGCTGTCCTCGAGCGACTTCTTGAGCCGTCCGAGCCCCTTCTCAAGCAGGCTGTCGTCGACTTCGCGAACAATCGTCTGGTAGCCGGCCGCCGCGCTCACTTGGGCAATCCCCGATCCCATCAAGCCGCAACCCAACACGCCGACGGTCTGGATCGTCATTGAAAATGGTCCTTGGTCCTAAGTCCGTCTATGGTCCCCCGTGATCGCGCGAACGATGGCATCGCCCGTTTCGGCCGTGCCGAGCGTGCCGCCGATTTCTTTCGTCCCCTGGCCGTTCACGACGGCGTGCTTCACGGCGGCCTCGACCGACGCGCCTTCGAGCGTCAAGCCGAGCGCCTGGAGCATCAGCGCAGCCGACAGAATGGCGCCCATCGGGTTCGCCACGTTTTTCCCCGCGAGCGGCGGGGCTGATCCGTGCACCGGCTCGAACATCGACGTGCGGCCAGGGTGCAGGTTGCCGGACGCCGCGAGTCCCAGGCCGCCCTGAAGCGCCGCCCCGAGGTCAGTGATGATGTCGCCGAAGAGGTTGTTCGTGACGATGACATCGAACTGGGAAGGGTCCTGAACCATCAACAAGGCGAGCGCGTCGATGTACACGTGTCTCGATTGCCGATCCGGGTACTCGGCCGACACGCTTTTGAACACGCGCTGCCAGAGCGCGTGCCCCTCGGTCATCGCGTTGCTCTTGTCCGCCATGCAGACTCGGCGGCGCCCGTTTGCTCGCGCGTACTCGAAGGCGTGCCGGAGAATCCGGTGTACCCCTTTGTAGGTGTTCACCTCTTCCTGCACCGCAACCTCATCGTCGGTCCCCGCCTTGAACCGGCCGCCGATACCGACGTAGAGCCCTTCGGTGTTTTCGCGGAAGACCACGAAATTGACGTCAGCCGGCGTTCGAGTCTTGAGCGGACACAACCGCTCGTCGAGCAGCTTGACCGGACGATAGTTGACGTACAGATCGAGCTCGACTCTCGTGCCGAGCAGGATGTCGCGCGCGTGTCTGTTGTCCGGCACGCGCGGATCGCCGAGCGCGCCGATGAAGATCGCGTCGAAATCGTCCCGCAGCATCGCGTAGCCGTTTGGCGGGACGGTGACCCCTGTTTCGAGATAGTAGTCGGCGCTCCAGGGCAGCATCTCGACGTCGAACCGGCGGCCGAAGACGTCGCCCACGCGGCGCAGGACTTTGAGAGCCTCGGCGGTCACCTCGACGCCGATCCCGTCGCCAGGAATGACAGCGATGCGCGTCAATCCGACAGCTCGATCGCGAGTGCCATGCCCATGCCGCCGCTGACGCACAACGCGGCCAGCCCACGCCGCGCGCCTCGACGCTCGAGCTCATGAAGAAGTGTCACGACGATGCGCGCTCCTGTACAGCCGACGGGGTGGCCGAGCGCGATCGCGCCGCCATTCACGTTCAGCAGACCCGCCGAGATGGGAATGTCTTTGAGGACCGCCAGGACCTGCGGTGCAAATGCCTCGTTCAGCTCGACGAGATCGAAGTCACCCACGCCGATCCCCAGGCGCCGGGTGAGCTTTTGAATCGCGGGCACCGGCCCAATACCCATGATCCGGGGGTCAACCCCTGCGCTCGCCCAGCCGAGCAGCGTTGCGCGCGGCTTCAATCGGCGTGCCTTGGCCACGTCAGATCCGCAGAGCACGACGGCGGCGCCACCGTCGGTGATGCCCGACGATGACCCTGCGGTGATGATCCCCGGCTGACCTTCGACATCCCCGAACGCAACCGGCAGCCGGCGCAAGCTCTCGATCGTGGTGTCGGCCCGCGGGTGTTCATCACGATCGATGGTGACTCCGCCAATCGCCACAGGCGCAATTTCGCCCCTGAAATGCCCGGCGGCGATGGCAGCGGCGGCTTTCCGCTGGCTCTCGAGCGCAAAGCAATCGGACTCCTCGCGCGAAATCGCATACTGCCGCGCCAGTATTTCCGCGGTCTCACCCATGATCAGGCCCGACAGCGGGCACTGGAAGCCGTCGCGGTACATTGCGTCAACGAGAGCGAAGCTTCCCATCTTGTGGCCCCACCGCCCGTCCATCGCGTCAATCAAGTAGGGCATCCGGCTCATGGATTCGATGCCGCCTGCGAGAACGACAGCGGATTCCCCGAGCATGATCGACTGCGCGCCGGAGACGATCGCCTGCAGTCCTGACGCGCACGCCTTGTTGATGGTGTAGGCTGGCGCGCTCGCCGGGACACCTGCGCGGTGAGCGACCTGTCGAGCGGGATTGGGTCCGGAGCCCGCCTGCCGCCCGTGTCCGACGAGGACTTCGTCGACGTCAGCAGCATCGAGGCCCGACTGCTCCAGGGCCGCGCGCGCGGCAACTGCGCCAAGCTCGGCCGGGTGAAGATCGCGGAACGATCCGCCGTACTTGCCAATCGGCGTTCGCCGGGCGCTTAGGATGACAATGTCGCGGCTGTCCGGACTGCGCATAAACACTCAATTCTAGTCGAACGCCGCTTACGGTTTTTGGGACGCCTTTCTGCCGATAAGGTGATCAGCAGTTAAACCGCCGCAGGAAGAGCGAGTTGCGGGCCCGCCTGCGGTGGAACTTTTCGTGGCCAACTCTGCGATATCCCGGATTTCAGGGAAATCCGAAGGAGAAAAACGGTGCGGAAATGCCGCCAATTACACGAACCGGCCATGGCACGGATCCTGAAAATGATTGAGGCGTCCGGGGAGCGGACAACGATGACCAACGCCACCGACACCGTCCGAACCGCTGCCTGGCCGGCACCGCCGGCCACGACGACGCAAAGAGTCGTAATCATCAACGGCAACGCCGAGGTTCTGGCCCGGCTCGAGACCGTATTGGACGCCGGTCACTACGACGTCGTTTTCGTCGAGTCGACGGCACACGCCTACTCGCAGATTAAGCGGGTCCAACCGGACCTCGCGATCCTGTGCGTGAGTGCCGACGATGCTGACGGACTGCGAGTGCTCTCGATGCTGAAGCTCGACCAGGACACGCGCGCGATCCCCGTTCTGACCTACACGACTGGTGACCAGGCCCAAGCGGCGCAGGAAGAGGTCGGTGAGCCGTCGGATAATGAGATGTTCGCGCCAAAGCCGGCGATGTGGATGAACTGATCGAGCTTGATAAAGAATAACCGGGACCGGAAACGCGTTCAGATATTGGGCGAGCTGTTTGGCGAGGTGATGGTCTTTCAGCCCATGGCCATCAAGGAAATCAGCCGCGGCGGCATCCAGGTCGAAACGGCCTTTCCACTGCACCTCGACTTGCTCTACGAGTGTCGTCTGATGCTCGGCGAGCAATCCGTCGTGCTCAAAGGACGGGTCGTGCACTGCAGTATCAGCCACGCCGACCAGGAGCTTATCGTCTACCGATCCGGCCTCGAATTCGTCGACCCGCCCGACCGCGTAGACGATGCGGTCGCCGACTTCGTGCAGGCAATCACGGACGGCCGCCTACCCCCGTCATGACTCTTTGATCGTCACTTTACCTTGAGGTGTTGGAGGTAGTCGCCCGACTCGATCCGCTCGGCGCGGCCAAGCGGGGCATTGTAGAAATACGTCCATACGGTCGCGTCGCGGCCGTCCTCCAAACGCACGGCGGCCTCGACCCGTCGATAGAGGCTGGCGTCCGGCTCGCTCGAGCGGAAGCCTTCGATTTCGTCGAGCGACGCCAGCACCGCATCCGTATCCACCATACGGTGCACTTCGCCCCACACTTTGCTGTCGGTCGCGGGAACCGCTGCGGGATAAATACCGAGATCAAAAAGCGCCGCTTGAATCGATCCGCGGCCTTGAGGCTCGAGCATGGCGTCCAGGCGCGCACGTCCCTCGCGCTTGAAGCCGCTCATGAGCGTGCCGTAGAAAAAAACGAGATCGGTCAACCTGCCGTGGAGTGTAGGTGCACGGCGCGAGTGCGTCAACCGGCGCGGATGTGTGAAAAAATGATGACAAACGCGGGCCGTGTGTTACCGAATCTCGGGCTTCTTCTCTCCCCGGGGTGCGCGACTCCCGGCTGCGGCGGCAACAGCCTCGAAGATTTCGGCCGGCACGTTGAACGAGAGCGCAACCGTTTTGCCCGTGCCGCCGAGTTCGAGCGACTGCATCAACGCTTGGACATCGGATCGCGAGCCGGCCTGCATCTTGCCGAGCGCGACGAAACCACGCACGACGTCACGCAGGTTGTTGGCGGCTTCCTCGTCTCGCGCCTCCGCGCGAATCAGGCCGCGCAGCCCTCCGTTGACGTGACCGCTGACGGCAAACCACGTGATCGCGGGCAGGCGCGTCGTGACTTCCGGCGGGAGATGTGCCTGCGATTCGAGCACGTCGAAGCGACCGACCGCCCACAGGTTGCCGGCTTCGAGCGATCGCACGAGGCTCATCAGCTCATCGTTGCTCGCAACGCTCTGCAGGCCGGCTTGCGGATTGTCGCCTGCCTGGTGAAGGTCGACAGCTGACCGGACGAGGACGGGGGTCCCAATTGCGAGGAGTCCGGGCTCGAGAAAAACCACGGCGAGCTCGTGATTCTGTCCGGCGTGGATGTTGTCGCCGCTGTTGTCGCCGTTCCGATCGGCGAGCATGGTGCCGGTGATCAATCGCTTCCCACGGTAGTCCTCGACTCCCGCGCCGTGCTCCCGCATCAAAGCCTCAATCTTCGTCTCATTGAAGCGCCCGCGCGCGAGGACCATACCCGCGCCTTGAGCGTTTTCCGGCTTCGTGCTGTGACGGGAGGGATTGAGGCACGCGACGACGCGGTCGACGTCGGTTTCGATGTTGATGCCGGTCTTGTCTTCGAATTCGCGCCGCCCGTCGGGAGCCACGGGGACGGAGGCTTGGAGCTTCTGCCTCAACTCCGACGCCATGACTTCACGAACATCCGCATAGGCCACAACCGTTGCGTCGCGCGGAATAAACTGCAATTCCTCAGGGCCGCCCGTGCGCGTAAACGCGCCGGCTGGGAATCCGATGTAGTAGGCGACGAGGCCGGTGCCAAGCCCCACACTAAGCACCAGAAGCGAAACAATCACGAAATACCGGGTTCTCGCCGTCATAGGGCCCCTCGATACTCTTATACGGACGGGCCTTGCGCCACGTTCCCAAATTATTGATCGAGAACGTATTCCCGCTGTTCGACCGATCGCCCCGCCACCCACAATGCCGCCACCGTGATGAGTCCGAGCGATGCCAGACTCGTCAGAACGTCCGGCACCTCGCGAAACACCTGCAGCAGGACGCTGACGGCGGAGTCCTGCGGCATCTCGTGCGTGACAAGTGCTTGCAGATAATAGGCCACCGTCGCGCGCCTCAGGTAACCCGGAAAAAACATGACGCCCGGCTCCCACCCGAACGCAAATACAAGTCCCGCGACGAGCGGGCGCTTGAGTCGCGTGCCGACGAGCGCGAAGACTGCGCCGTACGCGGCGAGGCCCACGACGAGCATGCCGAGATCCTTCACGAGCGACGGAAAAGCTGCGCCGATGCTTCCGTCCCCGATCGGGACAATCAAGAAATAGACGAGCACGACGGAAGGCAGGATCAGAAGCGACGTGCACACGAGGTACGCGAAGTACTTGCCGACGAGCACGGCTCTCCGCGGAATCGGCCGCGTGAAAAGATAGGTAATCGTCTTGTCCTCGACTTCATCGGCGATGAGCGCCGTCCCGTAGAAGACGCCCAGCACCGGAATAATGAACCGCAGATACAGCAACCAGATCATCATCCCGAAGATGGTCGCCCCGCCAGCCATCGCGCCGTTGATCCGGAAGCCCGACAGGTACAGCGCGGAGATCACACGAAGCCCGAGGGCGAGCAGGACCGGACCGCCCAGCAGCACGCCAAGAAACACCGATCGGCGGGACCAGAGCATCTGCCCCAGCGACAAATCGAAGATGCGCATCGCCGATGGCACGAGGGCGGGAGTTCGCTGGCTTCGCATGGTTCGGTGAGCGCCTTCTCTGTGCCTCTGTGGCCGTGTTCTCTGGACTATGTCCTGACCAGATACTGGAAAACCGCCTGAAGGTTGTCGTCCGGTGACGTGACCTCATGAATCGCGCCGGCTGCGCCCGACGCCGCGAGGTCGGTCAATCGCGCGTAGAAGGCATCCGGGCGTCCCGTCTGCACGACGACCGCATTGTCCTCGAACCTCAGGCTCAGTACGTCGTCGTAGCCAAGAAATTCCCGGGCGAGCGCTCGCGTCTCGTCGGCCCTGACGTAAATCGTATGGGGATGATCATCGATGAGATCCCGAATCTGGTGGACGTTGCCCTCGGCGAGAATCCGGCCCTGATTGATGAGCAGGATGTTGGACGTCATCGACTCGATCTCGTGCAGGATGTGGCTCGAGACGATGATGGTCTTGCCGGCGCGGCCCCAGTCTCTGATCATTCGGATGGTCCTGCGCCGCATGATGGGATCCATGCCCGCCAGCGGTTCGTCCAGAATCAGGAGCTCCGGGTCGTGGGCGAGCGCCTGCGCCATCTTGACGCGCTGCCGCATGCCTTTGCTGTAGGCGCCGATTTTCTTGTTCGCCGCCTCGGTCAAATCGACCGCTTCGATCGCCCGGCTCGCCGTCGCCCGCGCGTCATCCTCGGCGAACCCGTTCAAGCGGACGAGCGCGCTCACCCACTCGAGCCCCGTCATGCGCTCGTAGAACGCATCCTGCTCGGGGCAGAACCCGATCCGGAAGAATAGCCTTGGATTCTCCCAGATCGGCTCACCAAGGACGGTAATGGCGCCTTTGCTCGGCTTCAACTGGCCGGTCATGAGCTTCATGAACGTGGACTTGCCGGCTCCGTTTGGGCCGAGCAGACCCGTGACGCCGGAGGGAACCGACACCGACACGTCGTTCAATCCGATGACCTGTCCATACCACTTGGAGAGGTGATCGGCGGCGATGGCCGGAACGGCCTGCCCGTCCGCCACACGGTCGTGCGGGTGGTCAATCACCGTATGACCTCGACCCCGCGGATCCGGCGATCGAGGATGAGCGCGGAACCCGCGGTCACCGCCACGATCACCATGAACGACACGACGGACGGTGTGTCGTACTTCGGCGGCAGACGGAAGATGACGTCGCCAACCTGCGTGAGATCCGCCGACAGGGAAATCCACGACATGCCCGTGCTCCGTGTCACGGCGTAGACCACGCCGTAGATCGCCTGCGTGAAGAACAGGACGGCTGCGTACAGGATGCCAACGTAGCGGCTGCTGTTCGACAGCGACGACAACGCAAGCATGGTCGCGGCGACGACCGCCGCCTGTACGAAGGCAAACACGGTAATGGCCGGAAGCAGGAAGGCGTTGTTCTTGATGAACGTCAGGCTGCCGGCGAACGCAATCTGAATGAGCAGCAGCAGGATGGCCGGCACCCATGTGACCAGCAGCAGGAACGTCATGAGGATCGCGAGCTTGCCGAAGACGTACTCGGCGCGTGTGAGCGGCTTCGACAGATAGATCTGGAGCGCATTGGCCCGGCGGTCGTTGGCGATGAGGCCCGCGCCGATATACACGGTGACGAAGAATACGAAGATTTCCTGCTGATCGAGAAACTGGCGGAACGTCTCGGCTTTGGGTGCGAGAAACGCCGCTTGCGGCAGATTGGCCGCCGCGTAGATCTGCACGGCGCGGACGAAAAAAGGAAACCACGACAGCAGCATCAGGCCCAGAAACGCCTTCTTCCCGAGAAACGACCGGATGCCGTTCCGGGCGATGACCGTCCATCCGCGCCCGCGCGTCTTGCCGCCGCTGTATCGGCGATAGCCCTGATCGTGGATGGGCATTACTCGGTACTCGTGGCTCGTGGCTCGGTACTCGTGGCTCGTGGCTTCAGGTGCGACGCGCTCACCGTTACTCTTCCCCCACCGCTTTGGCGAATACGTCTTCGAGCGTCGGCACGCTTGGCCGCAAATGACGAACCTGGACGTGATCGGACGCGGCCAGGGCGAAGATTTCTCGAGCCCCGCCTTCGCCGGGGACGAACACCCTCATGACGTCCTCGTCGGTCGCGTGACAATCGAGACCAGCGGCGCGCAACCGTTCGAGAAACGCTTCGAGATCGCCGTTGGGAGTCTTCACGCGCAGCTCGTAGACGCGTCCGCGTGGCTGCTTCAACGCCGCAATCGGTCCTGCCGTGGCCACGCGGCCCTTGTCCATGACGACGACGTGCTCGCAGGTGTATTCGACGTCGGGAAGCAGATGTGACGAGAGAATCAGGTTGACGCCCTTGTTATGGGCCAGGTCGCGCACGAGCTCGAGCATCTCGTCGCGCCCCCTGGGATCCATCCCGTTGGTCGGCTCGTCCAGAAACAGCAGATCCGGATCGTGAACAAGCGCCTGCGCGAGCTTGATGCGCTGCTTCATGCCGGTCGAGTACGTCTCGACGTTCCGGTACCGCGCTTCCCCGAGGCCGACATAGAACAACACTTCGTGCGCGCGCTGCATGGCGTCGACGTGCGGCAAGCCGGCGAGCTCGCCGCAATACGCCACGAAGGACACAGCGTTCATCCCCGGGATGTGCCCGTCCGTCTCCGGCATGTAGCCCACGCGCGCGCGAATTTCGAGCGGCGCCTCGGCAACGTCCAGCCCGAGCACGCGCATGCGGCCCCGCTCCGGCATGAGAAAGCCCAGAAGCGACTTGATCATGGTGCTCTTGCCGGCGCCATTCGGCCCGAGCAGCCCGACGGCGCCCGGCAGGAACGACGCCGTCACGTCGCGAAGCGCGACATTGTCCGATCCGCGGGCTCCCGCCCTCCGGCTCGCGCCGTAGGCCACGGTCACGCCATCGAGCGTCACGGTCGACGCCGCGGGAGAGGCTTCAGCCATGGAGTTCGATATACGGGGATATACGGCGCCTGAGGGCGAAAAGGTCCGAACCGCGCGCCGATGGAAGCTCCGTACGGCTCGTCATGAGCCTGTCAGAGCGAACCCCGCAACCCGAGCTCGCCGGCGCGCTCACGCATGAATCCAATGACATTCGTGACGTGGTCGTCGAGCGCCAACCCGAGGATCTCGGCGCCCGAGACGAGGTCTTCTCGTTTGACGCCACGGGCAAACGCCTTGTCCTTCATCCGCTTTTTCACCGAGCTGGCCTCCAGATCCAGCACGCTCCTGCTCGGCCGGACGAGCGCCGCTGCGGTTATGAAGCCGGCAAGCTCGTCGCAGGCAAAGAGCGTCTTTTCGAGCCGGCTCTCGCGCGTTACGCCGGTGATCTCCATGGCATGCGACAGGATCGCCCGGATCATCCAGTCCGGGTACCCCTTCGCCCGCAGGATCTCGCTGCCTTTGTTGGGATGGTCGCCGAGCGTCGGCCATCGCTCGTAGTCAAAGTCGTGTAGGAGCGCAGTGACGCCCCAATCGTCTTCATCCTCACCGAACTTGCGCGCGTAGCCACGCAAGGCCGCTTCGACGGCCAGTGCATGTTTCAGGAGGCTCTCGCTCTTCGTGTACTCGGTCAACAGTTGCCAGGCTTCGCTGCGATTCAAGGACATAGACTCGCTTTCAACAACCCGTGATAACGTTCCGGAATCTTAGTTCAGGAGCGCCTGATGGCCAATTCCACTGTGCAGGCAACCCGCGTCGAGCCGGTCGCCATAGCCCTCGATACCGAATTTCACCGCGGCCTCGGCCTCTACGATTCCACGATGGTCGTCGTCGGCTCGATGATCGGATCCGGCATCTTCATTGTTTCGGCCGACATGGCACGCACCGTCGGGAGTCCCGGGTGGCTGCTGGGTGCCTGGGTCCTCACCGGCCTCCTCACCGTAGTCGGCGCGCTTTCTTACGGCGAGTTGGCCGCCATGATGCCACGGGCGGGCGGCCAATACGTCTATCTGCGCGAGGCGTTCTCGCCGCTGTGGGGGTTTCTCTACGGGTGGACGCTGTTCCTGGTGATTCAGACCGGCACAATTGCCGCCGTCGCCGTCGGCTTCGCGCGTTACTTCGGCGCGCTCGTCCCGTGGATCCGCGACGACAACTACCTCATTGGACCGATCCACGTCTCGGCCGGCTACGCGCTGTCGCTCTCGACCACGCAGGCGATCGGCGTCCTGGTGATCGCGCTCCTGACGTGGACGAACACACGCGGTCTCGAATACGGAAAGATTATTCAGAATGTGTTCACGACCGCGAAGACCGGCGCGCTCGCGGGTCTGATCCTCGTCGGGCTGCTGCTCGGCTGGAACAGCCGGGCGATTGCCGACAATTTCGGCCGTCTGTTGGAGGTGCGAGGCGTCGTGGAGATCGTGCCGGGCCTCACGGCGGTCACCGCGTTCGGTTTGTTCGTCGCCATTTGCGTGTCGCAGACCGGATCGCTCTTTTCCGCCGACGCCTGGAACAACATCACGTTCACGGCGGGCGAGGTCAAAGATCCGCGCCGCAACATCCCGCTGTCACTGGCTCTTGGCACCGGCGTCGTGATCGGCTTGTATCTGCTCGCAAACGTCGCGTACCTGGTGACGCTGCCTTTCGATCAGATTCAACATGCGGCCGGCGATCGCGTCGCAACGGCCACCGTGAACGCCATCTTCCGTGGGCTCGGCCCGACAATCATGGCGATCGCGATCATGATCTCGACCTTTGGCTGCATGAACGGGCTGATCCTCGCCGGGGCGCGCGCGTACTACGCCATGGCACGGGATGGCTTGTTCTTCCGGAGGTCGGGACAATTGAACGCCGCAAAAGTACCGGCGTGGGCGCTGGTCTTGCAGGGATGCTGGGCCGCGTTCCTGGTGCTGCCGCGCACCTACGACGCAGCCGCGCGCACGTACGGCAACCTGTACAGCAACTTGCTCAACTACGTGATCTCCGCGGCGTTGATCTTCTACATCCTGACCATCGCAGGCATCTTTCGGCTGCGCGTGACACGACCCGGCGTCGATCGACCCTATCGAGCCGTGGGTTATCCCGTCGTCCCTGCACTCTATATCGCGGGCGCCGCGACCATCTTGCTCGTCCTGTTCGTGTACCGAACGGCGACCACCTGGCCGGGCCTGATCATCGTGCTGATGGGCGTGCCTGTATACCTGGCGTGGAAGCCAAGGGCGCAGTGATCAGCTATTCGCCCTTCTGATACCCGCCGAGGGGAGCCCACGATCCGGCCCGAGAGCGATCGAAAGCCTTGCGAATGACCCGGACCGTCGCGTCGGCGACCCGGTAGGCAGCCAGATCCTTCACGTCAACCCACTCGGCGGCGTCCGCGTCGGACGCGGAGGCGATCGGCGCGGTTGAGGAGGTTGAGGCTGAGCGCGGTCCTGATGCTGACGCCGCCGGCCGGCACAGAAAGTCGATGAGCACATAGTGAAAGCGGACCCGGCCGTCGGACGCCAGGCGCAGCCGATCGAGTACTTCGACGACGGGACCAACCGCGATGTCGAGCCCTGTCTCCTCGCGCACCTCGCGCACTATGGCGGCATCGAGCGTTTCGCCGAGCTCCACAGCCCCGCCCGGCAGACTCCACTCGCCCTTCAGCGGTTCCTGTCCGCGCCGGATGAGCAGAACGGACTCGCCGTCCACCACCACGGCGCCAACGCCGACAATGGGGTGAGACGGGAACTCGCGGGCCATCAGATCGTCGTCAGAGCGACAACGCGGCGTCCGCGTTGAGATCGGCCGGCGCGACGAGCCCTGTGTGAAGCCTGCGCAGACCAGCCGCCGCGATCATGGCCGCGTTGTCGGTCGCCAGCGCCAGGCTCGGCACGAAGGTCGGAACCTCGCGCGCCCTGCCGCGCGCCTCGAGCTCCGCGCGCAAGCGGCTGTTCGCGGAGACTCCGCCGGAAATCCCCACGCTTCTGGCCTGAAACCGCCTGGCCGCATCGAATAACCGCTCGACCAGCACGGCCACGACCACCCGCTGAAAGCTGGCGCAGATATCCGCGATTTCGCTTTCAGTGAAGGGCGGCGGCGCGCCGCCTGTTTCGCCCGGAAAACGGGCGGCGCCTCTCCCCCGAACGTAGCGCATTACGGCCGTCTTCAGCCCGCTGAAGCTGAAGTCCAGATCGCCCCGCAGATCCGGCGCATTCCTGTCCGCATGCGTCAGCCTCGTCGTCGGCAACGCGACCGCACGATCATTCCCCCGCGCGGCGAGTCGGTCGATGATCGGCCCGCCGGGGTACCCGAGACCGAGCAGCTTCGCCACCTTGTCGTACGCCTCGCCCGCCGCATCGTCACGCGTTCGACTGATGAGCGCGTAATGTCCCGGCCGATCGACGTGATAAAGGCTGGTGTGGCCACCGGAAACGACGAGAACCACGGCCGGGAGAGGCATCTCGCCGTTCTCCAGCACGAGCGACTCGATGTGGCCGGCAAGGTGATGCACGGCCACAAGAGGCAGCCGGGCGGCGGCTGCCGCGGCCTTGGCGAACGACACGCCGATGAGCAAGGAGCCGACCAGCCCGGGCCCCTGGGTCACGGCTACAGCGCCGAGATCGCGCCACGACGTCTGCGCGTCGTCGAGCGCGCGCTCGACGACGCCGGAGATGTCGCGAATGTGCTGGCGCGATGCCAGCTCGGGAACGACGCCTCCCCAGTCACGATGGATTGGGACCTGTGAGGCAATGACGTTCGAACGGATCGCCCATGGCTTGAATCCGTCACCCGTTTCTTCGACAACGGCGGCGGCGGTCTCGTCGCACGAGGTCTCGATCCCGAGGATGCGCATGCTAGCCCGGGGCTGTCGCGCTTCCACCCCAGCGTGGGTGCCGCTCCGGGGCCTCCGGGCTGGGGACCTCGGCGTTGAATGCCGCTCTCAGGGAGTCGATGTACGGGGCCCGGAAGATGCCGCGTTCGGTGATGATGCCGGCAATAAGGTGATGCGGCGTGACGTCGAAGGCAGGATTCCAGACGAGGGCGCCTGCCGGCGCGACCTGCGATCCGGCCACGTGCGTGATCTCCTTGCTGCTCCGCTCCTCGATCGGGATGTGGTCGCCGTCCGGCGTGCTGAGATCGATCGTGGAGAGCGGCGCGGCGACATAGAACGGAATCTTGTGCTCACGCGCGAGAACCGCCAGGCCGTAGGTGCCGATCTTGTTCGCCGTGTCCCCGTTGGCCGCGATGCGATCCGCGCCGACGATCACCAGGTCGATGCGGCGCTGGCGCATGAGCGCGCCGCTCATGTTGTCGGCGATGACGGTGGTCTCGATGCCGTCGCGGACGAGCTCCCACGCCGTCAGTCTGGCCCCCTGAAGAAACGGGCGCGTTTCGTCGGCAAAGACCGCCACGCGCTTGCCCCGCTCGACGGCGCCGCGAATGACACCGAGCGCGGTCCCGTAGCCGGCCGTCGCCAGGGCTCCCGCATTGCAGTGTGTCAGCACGCGGGCGTCCGCCGGCACGACCTCCGCGCCGAAGGCGCCCATCGCGCGACAGCTGGCGACGTCCTCATCGTGAATGGCCTGGGCCTCCTGATCGAGGCGGTCCTTGATCTGATCGACCGACTCGCCCGCCTGAACCGCGGACGCGAACGTCCGCTTCATGCGATCGATGGCCCAAAACAGATTGACAGCCGTCGGCCGCGTCGCCGCCATCAGATCGCACGTCTTCTGGAGCTCGGCGGCAAATTTCTGCGTGCCGGTGGCTTTGCTCTTGCGCATCGCGAGTGCGATGCCCATCGCCGCCGCCACGCCAATCGCCGGCGCGCCCCGAATCACCATCGTCTTGATCGCGCGCGCGACCTCGGCCGCTGTCTTCGCGCGCACGTAGATTTCCTCGACCGGAAGCTTGCGCTGGTCGATCATCACGACCGCGTCGCCCTCGCGAACTATCGTCGGCAGCATCGAATTGATCTTACAAGAGCGCGCGTCGTACTTACAGAGCGCGCGATCATCTCGAAGGCAGGGGGCGCACGACCCTAACAGCGCACCTAGAACCGCGGCGGAGCTTCCAAGGACCGCGCGTCGAAGGGCAGCGGCAGCAGGTCCTGCAGGCGATAGGTGCCCTTCTCTACCTCGAGGTTTGCCAGGCGGACCTCAAGGTTGCCGCCGAACTCCCAGAGAATCTGGCGGCATGCGCCGCACGGCGGCGTCGGCTCGCTCGTGTCCGCCACAATCGCGATGCGCGTGAAGGCCCGATATCCCTCTGAGAGAGCTTTGAACATCGCGACGCGCTCAGCGCAGATCGTCAGACCGTACGTCGCGTTTTCGATGTTGCAACCCGTGATGACCGTCCCGTCCTCGGCCTCAAGGGCGGCGCCTACCTTGAAGTTCGAGAACGCCGCGGAGGCGTGCTCGCGCGCCCGCCGCGCGGCCGCCACGAGGTCGAGATCGGGGCCCTCACGCGGTCGCGAGGCGAGCCGGCGATCGCGGCCTGAGCGTCGGTCGCTGCCCGAACGACGCTCGCCGCCTGAGGGGCGCTCAGAGCCGGGCATCGACGCCTTCCGGGATGCCCTCCAGAATGCCTTCTAGCAGAGCCATGAACTGCCCGCGAACTCGCCGGGTCGTCGCCAACACGTCCTCGTGATTGAGCGGCCCCGGCAGGACTCCCGCCGCCATGTTCGTAATGCACGAGATGCCGAGAACCTTCATACCCATATGCCGGGCGGCGATTGCCTCGGGCACGGTCGACATGCCGACGGCGTCGGCGCCGATAGCGCGGAGGTATCGAATCTCGGCAGGCGTTTCATAGCTCGGACCCAGCAACGCCGCATAGACGCCGTGCGCCAAGCGGAGGTTGTTCGCCCTGGCCGCGCGATCGGCGACTCCGCGGAGATCGAGCGAGTACACCTCGGTCATGTCCGGAAACCGCGGCCCAAAGCGGTCATCGTTGGGCCCCGCAAGCGGGTTGGCGCCCATCAGATTGATGTGATCGTCGATGACCATAAGCGCGCCCTCCGAAAACGTGGTGTTCACACCGCCGGCCGCATTCGTCAGCACGATTGTTTTCACGCCGAGGAGGCCCAGGACCCGAACGCCGAACGTCACCGTCTGCGCGCTGTGCCCCTCGTACAGATGGCTCCGCCCCGAGAGAACGACCGCTCGTTTCCCGTTCGAGTGTCCGATGCGCCCGACGACAAGTCGACCCTCGTGACCCACCACCCGTGAGACGGGCCAATGCGGCAGGTCGCTGTACCGCAGCGACACCGCATCCGCGAGCCGGTTGGCGAACTCGCCCAGCCCGGAGCCGAGCACGATCGCGGCGATCGGAGTTTCGTCGACCCTCGCCTGCACCGCGTCCGCGGCCTCGCGCACCTGATCGTAGAAGCTCACCCAACTTCCTTTCCATTCACAGAAGAAACCCGGCGATGGTCGCGGTCATGAAGTTCGCCAGCGTCCCCGCAAACATCGCCCGCAGCCCGAGCCGCGCGAGATCGTGACGCCGGTTCGGCGCGAGCGCGCCGATCCCGCCAATCTGAATCCCGATAGAGCTGAAGTTTGCGAACCCGCACAGCGCGAACGTCGCAATCGTGAATGACTTGGGATCGAGCGACGGTCTGAGCGGGCCGAGCTTGGAGTAGGCCACAAACTCGTTCAGCGCCATCCGCGTCCCGAGCAGGTTGCCGATCTGAGGCGCATCACGCCATGGGACGCCCATCGCCCACGCCACGGGCGCGAACACCCAGCCAAAAATCATTTCGAGGCTGAGGTGCGCGAGCCCGAGCAGCGCGTTGACGAGCGCAATCAGCGCCAGGAACGAGATGAGCATGGCCCCGACGTTCAGCGCGAGGTGCAACCCTTCGCCCGTGCCGCGCCCTGCCGCATCGATGACGTTGACATCGGTCTGCTCCACCTCCAAGCGCACCGTCCCCATCGTCTTCGGCATCTCCGTCTCAGGGACCAGCATCTTGGCCATCATGATGGTGCCGGGCGCGGTCATGATGACCGCGGTCAACAGGTGCTTGGCCTCGATCCCGAAGAGGATGTAGGCGGCCATGATGCCTCCCGAGATGTGCGCCATCCCCGAAGTCATGACGGTCATCAGCTCGGACTGCGTCATCTCCGGCAGGTACGGCCGGATCGTCAGCGGCGCCTCGGTCTGTCCCATGAAGATGCTCGCCGCGACATTCAACGACTCCGCGCCGCTCGCGCGCATGACGCGGTGCATGATCATCGCGAAAAACCGCACGACGAGCTGCATGAGGCCGAAGTAATAGAGTATGGCGAACAGTGCGGCGATGAAGATGATCGTCGGGAGGACCTGGAACGCAAAGATCGTCGCGTACTGCGCGCCCTCGTCGCCAAGCGCGCTCGTCATGACGCGCCCCCAGACTGTTCCGCTGCCGAGCGGTCCGAACACGAACGCCGCGCCCACGCCCGCGAAGCCCAGGAGGCGCGTAATCAGGTCTCCGAGCGTGCTGAACACACGCTGCCCCACCGACGTCTTGAGCACGATAATCGCAAAGAGCACCTGGAGGCCCACACCCCATGCCACGGTCGTCCAGTTGATGGCGCGGCGATTCGTGGAGCAGGCGTACGCGATACCGAGTATCACGACGGCGCCGACTACGGGTCGCAAGGTTCCGAGCGGCGTCACGAAGGCACCTCTCCAGACACCTCTCCAACGAGCCGTCTGCGGACGACTGGCCGGTCGTCACCGATCGTGACCGCGCGCGCCAGGAGAGCCAGAGCCGCATTGAGCCGCCCGGGGTCGCGGTAGTGCAGCTCCAGCACGGGATCTCCGGCGCCGACCCGATCGCCTACCGTGGCGCGAACCATGATCCCGACGGCGGGGTCGATGGAGTCCTCGATCCGGTCGCGCCCAGCTCCGAGGGCGACTGATGCGCGACCGACGAGCTCGGCGTCCAGCCGAACAACATATCCCCCGCGATCCGCCGTCACCTCGTGGCGGCCGGGGACATGTGGCAGGCGGCCGTAGTCATCGACGACCCGCGGATCGCCCCCCTGGCCCTCGATGATGCGTCGAAAACGTTCGAGCCCCGCGCCCGACGCTCGCGCCTCGGCGACCCGCCGCTTCGCGTCGGGACGATCAGGCGCCACTTTGCCGAGCAGGAGCATGCGTTCAGCGAGCTCGAGCGACACCTCGACGAGATCGGCCGGCCCTCGACCCTTCAGCACCTCGATACATTCGATCACTTCGAGCGCGTTGCCGACGGCGCAGCCGAGCGGAGCGTCCATCGCCGTGATGATGGCTTCGGTGCGCACGCCGGAGGCGTTGCCGATCGACACGAGCGATTCCGCCAGCCGTCGCGAATCGGCTTCGGTCTTCATGAACGCGCCGCTGCCGGTCTTGACGTCGAGCACGAGCGCGTCGATCCCCTCGGCAATCTTCTTGCTCATGATCGATGCGCTGATGAGAGGGATGCTCTCGACGGTGCCGGTGACGTCGCGCAGGGCATACAGCTTCTTGTCGGCGGGCGCAATTTGCTCGGTTTGGCCGAGCATCGCGCAACCGGTGCGGGCGAGCGCGGCTTTCATCTCCTCGAGCGACAGGTTCACGCGGAACCCGGGTATGGCTTCCAGCTTGTCGAGCGTGCCGCCGGTATGGCCAAGGCCCCGGCCGGACATCATCGGCACGGGCACGCCACACGCCGCCGCGAGCGGCGCCAGCACGAGCGACGCCTTGTCGCCGACGCCTCCAGTACTGTGCTTGTCCACTTTCACGCCCGGGATGCCGCTGAGATCCACGCGAACACCCGAGTGCACCATCGCGTCGGTCAACCACGCAGTCTCCTCCGCGCTCATCCCGCGGAGGACAATCGCCATCAACAACGCCGACGCCTGATAATCAGGAAGTGTCCCCTCTGTGACGCCTGAGACGAACGAGCGGATTTGATCGCGGGACAGGGCGCGACCGTCCCGTTTGCTCACGATGATGTCGACGGCTCGCACGTCTGGTCCTTGGGCCTGGTTCGCGGGGCGTGCGCAGTATACTTTGCTCGCGACGACCGCCGACACCTCCCGATGGCCGTGAGACCCACGCTCCCTCGAACGGACGTCTTTTCCCGGCGCGTGCTGACCGTGGTGCGAAGCATTCCGCCCGGGCGCGTTGCGACTTATGGCGATGTCGCTCGGATGGCCGGCCGCCCGCGCGCGGCCCGCGCCGTCGGCAATATCATGAAGACTTGCCGCTATCGCGACGTGCCGTGCCACCGCGTGATCGCGTCCGGCGGACGCCTTGGCGGGTACGGTGGGAGCGAAGCCCTGAAACGAGCGCTGCTCGTCGCGGAGGGCATCCTGGTTTCAGGCCGCAGGATTCGCGATGTCAGGCGCGTTTTATGGTCACTGCGCCCCAGGCGGCAATGAACTTGCGCGCCGATTTTCCTCGTATCTTCAAGACGTGAGCAGTGGAAAGCAACGTGGCCCGATCCCCTTCCCGTCTAAAGGAGTGACGGCGAAACCCGAGGTTGAGGGGCCTGGGGACCCGGAGGCAGCGGCTCGTGAAGGCTTTGAAGCGATCTATCGCCAACAGGCGCCTCGAATCTATTCGCTGGCGTGCCGCATGGCGGGGTCTCCCGAGGATGGCGAAGATCTCGTGCAGGAGATTTTCCTGCAAGCGTACCGGAAGCTCGGGAGCTTCAAAGGCGACTCGACGATTGGAACCTGGCTGTATCGGCTTGCGCTCAACCATTGTCTCGACTACGTGAGGAGCCGGCAGGCAAAAATGAGGAAGGTTACCGAATCGCTCGACGCCCAACCGGCCATGGTCCCGCCAGCGCGGAGAGCCACGCCGATCGCCCGCATCGACCTGGACCGCGCGCTGGAGCGGCTACCGGACGGCGCCCGCGAGGCATTCGTCCTGCACGACGTCGAAGGATTCGATCACAAGGAAGTCGCTCGGCTGCTTGGCGTCGCGGAAGGGACGTCGAAGTCGCAGGTGTTCAAGGCCCGGCTCAAGCTCCGCGCGCTGCTGAAGTAGGCAAAGCCAGAGGTATGCATCCGAGGGAAGACGACATTCACGCCTACATCGAGAATGCGCTCGACGCGTCCGCTCGCGCCGACGTCGAACGGCACCTCCAGGACTGCGCCGACTGCAAGCAGCTGGTCGCTGACCTGGCCGAAATCCGCCAGGTCGCCTCGTCGCTCGATCTGCGGGAGCCGCCGGCACGCGTCTGGCTGCGCATCGAACGGGCAATCGAGCTGGAGCGGCGCGCAGAGCGCGGTGGTGTTTCGGGTGCCTCCCGCACGACGATGTCCAGGGCCTCGCGGTATGCCTGGATGGCGGCAGCGGCCGTCCTCGTCCTCGCAACAGCCGCTGGGCTTCGTTATGGCTTGACCAGCCGCCTCGCACCGCAGACCGGCGCTCAGCCCTCGGCATCGGCGACGAACCCCGCGCCGTCCGCCGACGAAGTGTCCGCGGAGGCCGTCGAGGCAGAGCTGCGCGCCGCCGAGGCCCACTACGAGCGCGCGATCAAAGGCCTGGAGCAAATCGCGGGCGCCGGAGAGAAGACATTGGACCCGAAGACCGCGAAGACGCTGCAGAAGAATCTTGCGGTCATCGACCAGGCCATCAACGAGAGCCGCGCGGCGGTCCGCGCGGAGCCGTCGAGCGCGCCGGCTGCAAACAGCCTCATGGAGAATTTCAAGACGAAGCTCGCGCTGCTGCAGGATACGGTGGCACTCATCAACGAAATGCGCAAAGGCGACGAGGCCGGCACAGCGCGCATCGTGTCAGGCCTCAAGGAAAAGGGCGACTGAGATGCGACGCACACTCTTTTCGGTCATAGCCGCGGCCATTCTGGCAATGCCTGCGGCGCCACCGCTGGCAGCCCACCCGTACCAAGGTCGAAGCGGCGGGTCCGATCAGAGCGAGCGCTTCTCGCGCAGGGTGCGCGTCAGCCCAGACGGGCGCGTCAGCATCTCCAACATCTCGGGCGACATCGTCGTCACCGCCGCATCAGGAAATGAAGTCTCGATCGAAGCCGTGAAGCGCGGGCGTGACCGAGGACAGCTCCAGACGGTCCACATCGACGTCGAGGAACGCGGCGGCAGCGTATTCGTGCACACAACGCACACTGCGAGAAATGATCGCGTGTCGGTCGATTACACCATCGCGATGCCGGCCTCGGCGGCCATCGAGGTCCACTCGGTCTCGGGCAACGTCAAGGTGACCGGCGTACATGGGGCCGCCCGGGGCGAAACCATCAGCGGCGACGTGACGATGGCGGATACGCCAAGGCTCGAAATGGCCAAGAGCGTCTCCGGCAACGTCACGCTCGGCGGCGTGGCGACCGACGGCGATCTGTCGGCAGCGAGCGTCAGCGGCAACCTGGTTGGAAAGTCCATTAAGGCTCACGCGCTGGAGCTTGGCTCGGTGAGCGGCGACGTCCGCTTGACTGATGTGAGCTGCGACCGTCTTGCCGCCAAGTCCATCAGCGGCACGGTCGAGTACTCCGGCACAATCACCAAAGGAGGCTCCTACGAGGTCAATGCCCACTCGGGTGACATCAGGTTGACCCTGGCGAACCCGGCAGGATTCGTCTTGAACGCCAACAGCTTCAGCGGTTCGATCCGGTCCGACTTGCCGCTGACCATCGGCGGCGACAGCAGTACCCGCGGGCGCCCCGGCCGCCGCACAGGCCTTAGTAACCACTCGATGACCGCAACTTACGGCGATGGCAGCGCGACGTTGACGCTTCGAACCTTTTCAGGGGACATCATTATTTCCAAACGCTGAGGTTGGCCTCCGGCTTGCTCCCTCATTGGAGTCTGTATAATTGGAAATGACGAGGTCGGACCCCTGGAGTGCTACTCTTGAGGGTCTTCCCCCTGGAGCCTGGAGGCCAGAATGAAGCGATTGGTTCTCGTTGGAGCCCTCGCCGGTGTGTTCGCTGCGAGCACTGTCTACGCCCAGGGCACGACGTCGACGGGCACTTCGCTGGGCACCGTGAATCTCACCAAGAAAGTCATGGCCGACGGCAAGCCGCTGGCGGCCGGCACGTATCAGGTGCGGCTGACGAACGAGGCGCCACCGAAACCGGGCGCAGGCCAGGGTGCCGAAGCCGAAAAATACGTGGAGTTTGTCCGGGGCGGAAAGGTCATGGGCCGCGAGGTCGCGACGGTCGTGTCGGCTGCTGACATGAGCCAGGTCGCGAAGGGCAAGAAGCCGGGCGCCAATTCGTCCTCGGTGGAAATGCTGAAGGGCGGTAAGTACCTCCGCGTGTGGATCAACCACGGCGGCAACAATTACATCATCAACATGCCCCCGGCCTGAGGAGTCGCGATGGTCGGGTAGGTCTGGTGGGACGGGTCGGACAGCGGCTCGCGAGTTGACTCGCCCGACCCACCTGACTTACCTGACCCACTCGACTCAACCGACCACCCGACTCACGCGACCTACTCGACCGACCTGACCGGAATCACACAGCCATCACATCGAACTGCTCGTGGTGGAGATGGACGTCGGACTTGATCGTGACGTCCTTGCCGATGGACTGCCGCAGATCGGTCAGCACCGCGCTCTCCTCTTCTTTAAGCGCCCGCGCGATGTCAGGATTGACCCGAAGCAGCAGGCGATGGCCGTTGAGGTCCGGGCCTATTTTTCTCACTTCCGAGAGGATCTCGTAGCAGATCGTCGCGCTCGACTTGATCACGCCCGTGCCTGAGCAGTAGGGGCACGGCTCGGTCAACACGCGCTCCAGGCTCTGCTTCACCCGCTTGCGGGTGATGATGATCAGCCCGAAGTCCGACACCTGCAGCGCCTTGGACGGCGACCGATCTTTCTTCAGCTCCTGCTCCACCGCCTGGAAGACCTTCTGGCGGTTTTTCTTCTCCTCCATGTCGATGAAATCGAGCACGATGATGCCGCCGAGATCCCGAAGGCGGACCTGACGGACGATCTCTTTGACCGCCTCGAGATTGGTTTTGACGATGGTGTCCTCGAGCCGGCCGGATGACTTCTTGCCGACATACCGTCCCGTATTGACGTCGATGGCCACGAGCGCCTCGGTCTGATTGATGACGATCGACCCGCCCGATTTCAGCCACACCTTGCTCTTGAGCGCCTTGTCGATCTCGGCCTGCACGCCGTACTCGTCGAAGATGGGGAACGGCTTCGTGTAGAGCTTCACCCTCGGCGCCAGGCTCGGCATGATGCGCTCGACCAGCTCGATGACGCGCTTGTACTCGGCCTCGTTGTCGATGCGGATCGATTGGTACTCCTCGGTCAGCAGGTCGCGCAGCAGCTTCGAGACCAGACTTGCCTCGCGATACACGACCGCCGGCGCGCGCTGTGATTCTGTTTTCTGGCGGATCTCCGTCCAAATCTTGTGAAAGCCCTGGAGGTCGCTGACGATGTCCTCCTTCGGGCGGCCGGCCGCGGCCGTGCGGATGATGACGCCGCCCGTGAACCCGTGGGCCTCGCGGAACTCGCGGACGATGCCGCGCAGGCGGCTGCGCTCGTCGCGCGACTCGATCTTGCGTGAGACGCCGACGTGGTCGACGGTGGGCATGAACACGAGGAAGCGCCCCGCCATGGTGACGTGAGAGGTGAGCCTTGCGCCCTTGGTGCCCAGCGGTTCCTTGACGACCTGCACCAGGATCTCCTGACCTGGCTTCAGGAGCTCCTCGATCTTCTGCGTGGCCCGGTCGCGGGCCCGGTCGCTCTTCGGCTCGCCTTTATTACCCGACGCGCCTCTCGGCTCGGCTTTATCACTCGACGCGCCTCTCGGCTCGGCTTTGTCACTCGACTCGCCTCTCGGCTCGGCTTTATCACTCGACTCGCCTTTCGGCTCGTCGTCCGCCTCGAGCTTCTCGAACTCTTCGAGCGTGTCGATCACCTCGGCGACGTACAGGAACCCGTCGCGCTCCAGGCCGATGTCGATGAATGATGATTGCATGCCGGGAAGGACCTTCGAAACCCGGCCCTTGTAGACATTGCCGACGACGCCGCGCTGGCGTTCACGCTCGACGAAGACTTCAGCGACGAGATCGTCTTCGAGAATGGCCACTATCGTTTCGTGGCCGTTGGTGGAGACGATCATCTCCTTGTTCATCACGAACTCCTCGAACGCGCGGCCGGCAGCCTCCGCGGCTTTGCCGGACCCGAGCGTCCCGTCAGTTCGTGAATCTGCGCATACGGACGTTGAGCACCAGCCCGAACGACGCGAGGGTCGCGATCATCGATGATCCCCCGTAGCTCATGAGCGGGAGCGTGAGTCCTTTGACCGGCGCAAGCCCTGCCGACATGGTGATGTTGTAGACCACCTGAAAAGCAAAGCTGGCGAGCACGCCCAGCACGAGGTAGGCGCCGATGCGATCTTTCGCGAGCCGGGCGGCCTCAAGCGTGCGCAGAATCACGAATAAATACAAGCCGAGCGCCACGAGGACGCCGGCAAAACCTTGTTCCTCGGCAAGCACCGAGAAGATGAAATCGTTGTGCGCCACGGGCAGGAAGCGCAGCTGCCCTTGGGTTCCCTGCCTGAAACCTTTCCCCGACAGACCGCCCGACCCGACGGTGATACGAGCCTGGATCTGCTGGTATCCGGCGCCTTTGGCGTCCTGTGACGGATCGAGAAACGTGGAGATGCGTGTTTTCTGGTAGTCTTTCATCGCGAATTTCCACGCGATGGGTGCGGCGAGCAACGCGCAGAGCGTGAGGACCCCGAGGATGCGCATCCTCATGCCCGAGAGATACGCGACCGCGAGAAAGATCGGCAGCAGCGTCACCGCCGTGCCAAGGTCCGGTTCCTTGACGATGAGCAGGAATGGAATGGCGGTGAGCATCCCGCCGATCGCCAGATCGGTCCAGCCGGGAGCGCCGCGATTTTCTCCGAAGAACTTCGCCAGCACCAGCGCCACACCGATCTTGGCGAATTCGGACGGCTGGAGGTTGAACCCGCGCAGAGCGATCCAACGTCGCGCGCCCATTTGCACCATGCCGAAGAGCATGACGTACACAAGCAGCCCGAGAAGCGCCACGTAGATCAGGTGCGACTTATCGGTGAGCGTTCGATAGTCGAGCGTCAACGTGGCCACCATTGCGCCCAACCCGATGATGATCGCGTAGAGCTGGATGAGGAACAGCTTCGAGGCGCCACGCGTCGGGTCCGACGTCGTGCTGTAGATCATCACGACCCCGAGCGCGCACAGCGCCAGAATCGCAACGACCAACGCCCAATCGATGTGATAGTAGAGGCGGCGTTCGAACACGTCAGCGCTCTGCGCCAGTCTCGGCAGACGCGCCTCTCGCCAGCGGATCCTTGAAGTCCAGTGGCAATTCCGCCGGCATGGCCGGAAGAGGTCGCCCTTCCTTCTTCGCAAAGAAGGTCTCGAGGATGTGGTGGGCCACGATTGCGGCGTTCGGCCCGTGAATGCCGTGCTCCAGGAAGACGACTCCGGCGACCTGGGGGTTGTCACGGGGCGCGAAAAACACGAACCACCCGTGGTCGCGCAGGTTCTTGCTCGTTCGGGCGGCGGCGCGACCCGTATTGGAAATCACCTGTGCCGTCCCCGTCTTGCCGGCCACGTCGTACCCGACAAGGCGCGCCCGACCGCCGGTGCCGCCGCCGTTGACCACGCCCCACAACCCGTCGCGGATCGCCTGCAGCTTCTTCTGATCGATTGACACCTGGGATTGCGGCGCCGGCACCGGCACCGGCTTCCACCCGCTCCCATCGTCCACGGCCTTGAGAAGGTGCGGCGTAATTCGTGTCCCGCCGTTCGCGAGCGTGGCCATGTACACAGCCATCGACACCGGCGTCACGGACACCTGGCCTTGACCGATCGCCACCGAGATAGTCTCGCCCGCGTACCACTTCTCGTGCATCCGCTCGCGCTTCCACTCTGTTGAAGGTACGAGCCCTTGAACTTCATTGGGCAGATCGATGCCGCTCTTCACGCCCAGGCCGAGCGCCGTCGCCCATTTGTTGATCTTGTCGATGCCGACCATGTTGCCGACGGTGTAGAAGTACACGTCGCACGACTGTTCGATCGCCTGCCGCAGGTCGACCGACCCATGGCCCCCCTTTTTCCAGCACTTGAAGTCCCGGCCGTAGAAGTTGGCGTGGCCGGCACAACTGACACGGAACTCCGGCGTGATGACGCCCTCCTCGAGTGCCGCCAGTCCGACGGCCATCTTGAACGTCGAGCCCGGCGAGTAGCGCCCCTGGATCGCGCGGTCGTTCAGCGGGCGGAGCTCGTCCGTGTTGAGCGATGCCCAGGTCGCTCGATCAATCCCGACGGCGAACGCATTCGGGTCGTAGGCAGGCAGGCTGGCGAACGCGAGGACAGCCCCATCTTTCGGATCGAGCACCACAGCCGCGCCGTTGAAGGGCGTGGCCTTGATCGCGTCCTCGACCGCTTCCTGCATGTCCAGGTCGATCGTCAGCTGGAGCCGCTTGCCCTCGCGCGGCTCGTCCTCTTCGAGCGTCCGGATTTCGCGGCCAACGCTGTTCACGACGACGCGCTTGGCGCCGTCCTCGCCCATCAGGAGCGCGTTGTAGATTTTTTCGACCCCCGCCTGGCCGACGATGTCGCCGCTCTTGAGGCTGTCACCCTCCGCCACGTCTTTGTCGCTGACCTCGCCGACGTATCCGAACAGATGGGCGGCGAGTGTTTCGGGGTAGCGGCGGGTCGGCACCTGCTCCACGAGGACACCGGATTCGAAGTCGAGCCGTCGTGCGATAACCGCCGCCACCTGCGCGAGCGTCGCGTCCTGCACGATCGTGATCGGCCGGTACACCGGCTCGCGGCGGTGGCGGTCCACGATGCCGTGGATGCTCGCCTCGTCGAGGCCGAGTACCGAGGCGAGGAGCGCGATCGTGCGGTTCATGTCCTTGGTGTGCTCGCGCACGATCGAGATGCTGTACGACCCGCGGTTGACAATGAGCACCCGGCCGTCGCGGTCGAACACCAACCCGCGCGGTGCGCGCAAGGCGAGCGTTCGCTGATGGTTGTTCTCCGCCAGCTCTTCGTACTTCGGATGCTGCACGACCTGCAGCACCCAGAAGCTCACCGCCAGCATCGAGAACACGGCCGTAATCACATACTGGAGGACTGTCAGCCGTTGCCCCGCCCGGCGCCGATCTTCAATAACCATGGTCGCTTCCTGAACCATTATCGGCGCAGCCGCCCCCTGCTGTGCCGCCGCTCCATCGCCCCGGGCACAAGCTCAGCAATTTGAAAGGCCACAATGCCCACAATGGCGTTCCCGAGCGCTTGGCCCGCAACGACGGCATACGGTGACTCGAAATGGCGCAGATCGAGCAGCATGTACAAACCCATGAAGACTGCCGCATGCAACACGGTCGCCCCGAAGAACACCACGAAGCGCGGCAGCGAGTGCGTCACGATGAACTGCGTCCCGATGATGCCCGCCAGAAATCCGACGACGGTCTTCGCCAGGCCGCCGATGCCGATGACGCCGCTCGACATCGCATCTTGAACGAGGCCGGCAAAGGTCCCCGTCAGAAGTCCAGTGACGGGGCCGTACGACAGCGCTACGTACACGACCGCCACCAAGACCAGATCCACCGCCACGGTCCCGCGAACGAGAAAGCGGGCCACCGTTGTTTGCAGCACGAGAGCCAACAGGATGGCCAGGATGACGGTCGCCGCCTTCACTCCTTGCTCCCTGCGGCCCCCGCAGCGGCCTGACCAGCAGGCGTCGGCGTCAGAATCACGAGCACCTCTTCGAGCGTGTCGAAGTCGACCGCAGGGCGTAGACTGATTCGTTTGTACGCCGAGCCGGACTTCTCCACACTGTCCACTTTGCCGATGGCGAAGCCCTTGGGGTAGATGCCGTCAATACCGGACGTCACCACATCGTCGCCAACGACGACATCGAACACTTCCGACATGTACTCGAGCAGGAGGCGGCCGTCGCCGGCCCCTATGACAATGCCTTGCGCACGCGACCGTTCGATGAGAGCGCCGGCGGCGGCGTTGCGATCGATGAGCAGCTGGACTTTCGACGCGTAGCTGCCGGGCAGGATGACGCGTCCAACGACGCCCGCGGGTGCGATCACGGCCATGTCGGTCCGCAGACCTGCGGCAGTCCCCTTGTCGATCGTCACCGTTCGAAAGTCAGGCGTCGCCGCGGCGCCGACAATCTCTGCCGCGGTCGTCTGGAGGCTGGAGCGATCGCGAAGATCCAGGAGCTCCTCGAGTCCGCGAGCGCGGTCGGCCAGCGCCCGTTGCTCCTGGAGCGCGATCTGAGCGGTGGAGAGCTGCTGCTTCAACCCGTCGTTCTCGGACTTGACGTGGCGCAGCCCGATGTAGCCGTTCCACACCCTGGCGACGCTGCTCGTGCCGCCAAACACGACCCGCTGCACTGCGGAGAACACCCCGAACGTCACCGACTCGAGCACCGGCACGCCGCTTCGCGCATTGACCTGCGCGGAGATGAGGAGGATATGCCCCAGGATGATTCCGAGGAACAGGTAACCGGTGCGACTGCGAATATCGGCAACAGCCATCAAGCTCGGAGCTCAAACGCCCTTCCGTCTAGTCAATCGAAATCTTGCGCAACAGGTTGAAATCCGACAGCATCTTGCCCGCGCCGAGCACGACCGAGGAGAGCGGATCCTCGGCCATCGCCAGCGGCAGGCCCGTCTCTTCCCGGAGACGCTTGTCGAGGTTCTTGAGCATCGACCCGCCGCCGGTCAGCACGATGCCACGGTCCACGATATCCGCCGACAGCTCGGGCGGCGTCCGCTCCAGCGCGACACGCACCGCATCGACGATGACGTTGACGGTCTCGGCCAGCGCCTCGCGAATCTCTTCGTCCGTGATCGTGATCGTCTTGGGGACACCCTCAATGAGGTGCCGGCCCTTGATCTCCATCGTCATCCGATCCTCGAGGGGGAACGCCGAGCCGACCTCGATCTTGATCTGCTCCGCCGTCCGTTCGCCGATCAGGAGGTTGTACTGCTTTTTGATGTACTGGATGATCGCTTCATCCATCTCGTTGCCGGCGACGCGCACGGCCTTACTGTAGACAATGCCGGCGAGCGAGATGACGGCAATGTCGGTCGTGCCGCCGCCAATGTCGACAATCATGTTGCCCGACGGCTCCGTAATCGGCATGCCCGCGCCGATGGCTGCCGCCATCGCTTCCTCCACGAGATGCACCTCGCTCGCCTTGGCTCGATACGCGCTGTCCTTCACCGCCCGCTTCTCCACCTGGGTAATCTCCGACGGCACACCGATCACAATGCGGGGCCGCACCCACACGTTCCGGTTGTGCGCCTTCTTAATGAAGTAGGTCAACATCTTCTCGGTAACTTCGAAGTCGGCGATGACGCCGTCCTTCATCGGCTTGATCGCCACGATGTTGCCGGGCGTCCGGCCGAGCATATCCTTCGCATCCTTGCCGACCGCCTCCACGCGGCCGTTGACTTTGTTGATGGCGACGATGGACGGTTCGTTGACGACGATCCCCTTGCCCCGCGCGTATACGCAGGTATTGGCGGTACCAAGATCGATAGCCAGGTCACTCGAAAACAGCGAAAGCATCGAACGAAGGCTCAAACAGAACTCCTCACGTCGTCACGATAGATAGTTGGTGGTTGGCGTTGGCGGTTCGTCGTTGAACGGACTGGCGGTTGGCGGTTGGTCAACGTGACTGGCCTTCGGCGAGCCCTTCCCCGATGCAGAAGCGTGCAACATGGCGAACAACCGCGCCAATGGCTGACACTTCACGACTCATACTTCACGACTCCAACCATCAACGAGTGACTATCGATCAATGACTGCTGGCTATTCGCTTGTATCGGCTGGAGCGACAGCGGCCTGAATACCGTTCTTTCCCGCCGCCTTCACGGCATACATCGCCTGGTCCGCGGCGTGGATGAGCCCATCCGCGGATTCGGCGGAATCAGGCAGCGTGGCGACGCCCACCGAGCACGTCAGCCGCGTTCCGAAACCCTCGCCGTCGAGAAATACGTGAGCCGCGATGCGCTCACGAATGCGCTCACCGACCGCGAACGCGCCCTCGCGCCCGGTGTCGGGCAGCACCAGCGCAAACTCGTCCCCCCCGAATCGTGACACGACGTCGGTTTCACGCGCGCTGCCGCGAATGACCGCGGCCGCCTCGACGAGCGCGCGGCTACCGCACACGTGCCCGTGGGCGTCGTTCACCCCCTTGAATCCGTCCAGGTCGATGAAGAGCAGAGAGAGCGGCCGCCCGTTTCGTGAGGCGCGCTTGGTTTCACGGCGCAGCACGGCATTCAGGTACCGTGAGTTGTACAGCTGCGTGAGATCGTCGGTCACCGACAAGGCTTCGACGCGCTTGAGCTGGAGCGCGTTGTCCAGAGCGACTGCCACGGGCTCGAGCAGAATACGCACCGCGCGGAGCATTCCCGGCGACAGTTGTGGCGCGCGCACCGACGACGCTCGATCCAGCGCCAGCAGGGCTCCGACATCCCGACCGCGGCAACTCAGCGGAAATGCGAGAACAGCGCCAACCGACGGGTCGTGCAGCCGTTCGTCATCGCGCAGGTTGGCCGACGCGAATTCCTGACCTCGCGCCATTGCCCATCGGGCAATCGCCGTCAACGCGGGACCCATGTCCGGCGTCAGCGCGCGAGCCGCGAGCACGGAGAGCTGACCCGATAGATCCGACGAGACGACAGCCCAGCAGGGTGCGGGTATCCATGTTGCGGCGCGATCGATCACGAGCTCCGCAATCTTCTCGGGCTCGAGCGTTCCGTTGACCGCCCGGACGATGTCGACCAGCGCGTCCCGCCGCTCGACACGGCCGCGCAAGGTGCGCTGAAACACGCGCAGCTTCGTAGACAGATCGAGCCCCGGCGTCGTTAACGAGATTTCGCTCGCCCGGCGCAGTCTTGACCCGCTTTTCCCGGCGGAGCCGACAGCCTGATAAAAGGGCACCGGCATCCTCGTGGCTCGACTGGCTGGAGGCATCCGTAAGTGCTTCTGTGATCTGCAAATATATCATACGGACGCCGGTAACTGCTTGCCACGTCGTCACTTCATGACATACGATCGTAGTTTCCCACCAGCGTTCTGGTGCCGCCCGCCATGCTCCGGCACGGGCTGGCACGTAAGAAGGCGGATGGCTGAAGGTCGAGGAATTCCGAGAGTCGCTGAGAGCCGAAAGCTGTTCTTATGACCATGCTCAATCGGATGCGTCGGCATATGAGCTGGCTCAAATGGAGCCTTGGCATCGTCGTGCTGGCGTTCATCATTTTTTATATTCCTGATTTCCTTCGCGGAAGCGGCGCGGACGCGGCGTCGGGCGAGACTATCGCTCGAGTCGAAGGCCAGGACATTACCGCCAACGAATTCCGACGCACCTATCAAGCGCAGCTGCAGGCTTATCGATCCGCCTACGGCGGGCAGATGAGCGAGCAGCTGCTCAAACAGCTCGGCGTCGAGCAACAGATTCTTCAGCAGATGGTCGACGAGCGGGCGCAGCTCGCGGAGGCACGGCGCTTGGGCGTCTCCGTCAGCGATGCCGAGGTGCGCGAGCGAATTCTCTCGATTCCCGCTTTTCAGGAAAACGGCGCCTTTATCGGCGACCAGCGGTACCAGCAGTTGCTGAGGATGCAGCGACCTCCCATGACGGCCGCGGAGTTCGAGGACAACGTGCGTCGCCAGCTCACCGTACAGAAGCTTCGGTCGTCGGTCACCGATTGGATGTCGGTTACGGACAAGGATCTCGAACAGGAGTACCGGCGGCGCAACGACAAGGTCAAGCTCGCGGTGGTCAGCCTGACGGCCGACAGCTTCCGAACGCAAGTGACGGTGAGTGACGGAGACATCGCGGGATACTTCGCTGATCATAAGGACGAGTTCAAGATTCCCGAGAAGCGCAAGATCCGATATCTCCTGATCGATATCGATGCGCTTCGTGCGAAGGTCGTCGTCCCGCCGTCCGAGATCGAGCGGACCTACAACAACAACCTCGAGCAGTACTCGACGCCGGAGCAGGTGCGCGCGAGCCACATTCTGTTGAAGACCGAGGGCAAAGACGACGCCGCGGTCAAGGCCAAGGCAGAGGACATCCTCAAGCAGGCCCGAGCGGGCGCCGACTTCGCGGAGCTTGCGAAGAAATACTCCGAGGACGAAGCCAGCCAGAAGAACGGTGGCGACCTCGACTACTTCGGCCGCGGACGGATGGTGGCGGAATTCGACCAGGCGGCGTTCGCGCTCGAGCCGGGAAAAATCAGCGATCTGGTCAAGACGCAGTACGGGTACCACATCATCAAAGTCGTGGACAAGAAGGCGGCGACGACCAGGCCGCTGGCGGACGTGCGACAGCAGATTCAGGATCAGCTCGCCTACGAGCGCGCGCAGGCTCAGGCCTCGGACCTGGCTCAGGCCCTCGAAAAGGAGATTACGAAGCCCTCGGACCTCGACCGGGTCGCGAAGGAAAAAGGGCTCACCGTCCAGGAGTCGGGGTTCTTCGCCCGTGACGAGCCGATTCTCGGACTCGGGCAGTCTCCTGAAGCCGCAAGCCGCGCATTCGAGATGAAGCAGGGTGATGTGGCTGGGCCGCTCCGAGCGTCACGCGGTTTCATCTTTGAGACGATGGTCGCGAAACAGGATCCCTACGTGCCCAAGCTCGATGAGGTCAAGGAGCGCGTGCGCGAGGAAGTGATCAAGCGTAAGGCACGCGATCTGAGTCAGCAGCGGGCGGCCGAGATTGCCCTCAAGCTCAAGAACGCGCCCGACTTCGAGAAGGCCGCGAAAGCCTCCGGACTGGAAGCCAAGACGACGGAGCTCATCGCCCGCGATTCACCGATTCCGGATCTCGGTGTCGCCAAAGCCGTCGAGGACGCGGCGTTCAAGCTTCCGGTTGGCGGCGTCAGCGGTCCGATCGCCACCGACAACGGCACTGCCATCGTGAAAGTCCTCGACAAGCAGGAAGTCACGTCGGCTGACTGGGCGAACGCCAAGGATCGCTTCCGTGAAGAGGTGCTGACCGACTGGCGCAACCGCTTCTTCGGCGCCTATATGGTGAAGGCCAAGCAGAAGATGAAGATCGAAGTGAACCGCGAGTCACTCCAGCGCGCGACCTCGTAGCTCGTCAGCGTAAGAACGTAAACGGCATCAACGCCAGAACCTCGCCGCGCCTGAACAGCGCAAGGGGACTTCGCATCACCCGCAACGCCTCGATCTCGCTCTTCGACAGGTTGGCATTCAACCACGTCGCGACGGCGATCCCCTCCCCCGGGCTGCTCAACTGATCTGCCAACAGTTCGTAGAAGCTCCGCCGCGCCGGGTACACGACGAGCTCGACCTCCGTCTCGGCAGGAATCTTCGCGCGTTGCTTGGCGATCGCAATCGCACGGTCCAGCCCGCCGAGCTCGTCGACCAGCTGGTTCTCTTTCGCCTGCCGTCCCGTCCAGACACGACCCTGCGCAATCGCATCGATCTTCTCAGGCGTCGTGTGTCTGGACTCGGCGACTTTCTCGACGAACTGATCGTAGAAGGCCTGCAGCTGCTCGTTCAATTTTTTCAGTTCGCTCGGGTTGTAGGGCCGCACCGGTGAATCGAGCTCGGCGTTCCTGCCGACGCTGGTCGATTCGATGCGTGCGCCGAGCTTCTGGTAGACGCCGCCCGTCACGACTTTTCCCCCAAAAATGCCAATCGACCCGGTCAGCGTGGACGGCTGCGCAACGATCGCCTGCGCCGGCATCGCGATGTAGTAACCGCCGGACGCCGCGAGATCCGACATCGACACGACGAGAGGCCGATCCGCGCGTTCGTTCTTGGCGATGACGAGCTCCCGCCAGATCGCGTCGGAGGCCGCGGCCGATCCGCCGGGGCTGTCGACGCGGAGCACGATGGCTCGCACGCCGCTGTCGCGGCGCGCCTGCCGGATGTGCTCGATGAGCGTATCGGAGCCCACAACGGCGCCGTTGATCGGATCGAAACCGCTCTTGCCGCTGGTGATCGTGCCGGTTGCGTAGATCACGGCGACGCGCGGTCCGCGATTCAAGCCAACGGACGTCAGCGAGACGCGCGCGTACTCATCACCGTCCACGCGCCGCCGGCGCTCACCCGCCTGGAGCTTGTCGTTCACCTGATCCTCGTAGGCGACATCGTCGATGAGGCCCGCGTGAAGGGCGTCCTCCGGCAGAAATGGACCCTCGTCGAAACGCTGACGGATTTCGGCGTCGTTTTTCTTTCGGCCGTCGGCGATCCCGCGGACGATCTGGTCGTACAGATCGCGGTTGAGCGACTCGTCCATTTCCTTGTGCGCCGGTGTGAAACCCTTCTGCGTCAGGGTATTGATGGCCGTTTTGTAGTCGCCGATGTGGTGGAGATCCGGGTAGGCGCCGATTTTGTCGAGGGTTCCGCGGAGGAACAGCTCGTAGGTCGCAACGCCCGTCAGGTCGAGCGGCGCAGACGGCATCAGGAAGATCTTTTCCGCTGCCGTCGCGAGATAGTAGTCGCGATCGCCGCCGTATTCGAGGTACGCGTAGACCGGTTTTCCGGACTTCCGGAACTCGAGGACGGCGTCGCGTATCTCCTGCACCTTGCCCCAGAACGGCGAGCTGAATCCCGCTGGCTTGAGCAGGACCGCACGAATCCGCGAATCGGCCTTCGCTTTCCGGAGGTTGTCGACCACCGAACGGACGGTGGGCGTCCGGACACCGCGCAAGTAACCGACAACATCGCCGGGCGCGACCTCGGCGAGATCGCCGCCGACCTGCAGGACGAGCGTGGTGTTCGAGGCAACGGCAGGCTCGCGGCCGAAGAGGAGATAGAGCGCGACGAAACCTGCGATTGAGACGAACACGGCGACGCCGAGCAGCGTGAACAGGAGGGTCAAACCACGACGAGCCATGGCAACCTCGGTGTGAAAAACTTGGGATAGGCCCCAAGTGAGTCAGACAGCCGTGAAACGGGCGCGGTCGTTTCGAGTATAGCCCCTCTTGATCAGCGCCTCGGTTGGCTCGATGGAAGAAGCGCGAGGCCAGGCGGTACCGGTGCCTCCGACGGCTCGCAGCGCGAGGGCATGAGCTATACTGAGTGTTCCGGCCAGAGGAAATTCTCACCACTGCGGAAGTGGCGGAACGGCAGACGCGCTAGCCTCAGGAGCTAGTCGGGGCAACCCGGTCGGGGTTCAAATCCCCGCTTCCGCACCAGATCTCGAAAAGGCCCGCAGAATCGAGCGAGCTGGTTATCCAGTTGACGCAGATAACCCCTATATGTAGTGTGCGGGGCCGTGGAGGATTATCCGCGGACCCGTCCAACCCGCTCCCTATTGAGACCTGGTCAAACACATCCCGCGACGGCGACAGTCGCGGAAACGGCACCACAACATTTGCGCGACCCCTTTTCCCCCTTTCTACAGTCAGCTTCAATGCTGCGGCAGAACTCTATAGATCTCCCATTTCTTGCTCGATGCGATGAGCGGCAAGGCTTCCGGATGTCCTCTGGCCCAGACGCGTTCGATCGGAAAACCATCGGCATCGTGCGCAAGATACGCGCCCTCGACAGGATTCAGCGGTTCGACAAATAGGCATTGAACGCCGAGAGCGACCATCGCGTGCAGCCACGCGTCGAAGTTGGGGTTGCGCCGAGCCCAGTCCGATTTCTCCTTTGTCTTGTCCAGTCGGCTGGCGAGCGCCTCGTCGCGGATGTATGAATACAGGTGCTTGTTCGTCTGCCCATCGACGTTGACATAGTAGACACGCGTCTCACCTTCCGCGCCCGCGAGAAAATACGGAATGTTGTTCCCAGAATAGGCCACGGTTCTCGGATGTTCCTGAAGCAGGCGAAGGTAGCCGGTGAGTGGAAGTTGCGGTACAAGCGCGGCGCTCATGGGGCGCACGAAGAGAATGGGTAGAACAAATACGGCTGTCATCGTCAGCGCGACGGCAGCAAACCTCACCCACGTGTTCAATCGACCGATGTACCAGCCTACGCAGATAACAAGAGCCACGAGCGCCATTTCGAGAAAAGCGCGCCTGTTGACGATCAGAAGCCCGTCACCTGGGACCTGGATGGGTCCAAAATGAAACGACACTCGCGAGCCAATCAGTGAAAGGTCGACGAGCGCTGCGAGCAGAAGTCCAAGCAAGAGGCGGCCTCGCGGCGTGTCCGCCCAGAACGCGAGCGGGAGTAGGGTCAAGGCGCCTACCCATAGCAGAAAACGCTGCTGCGAGTTGTACGGTACGACGAGGAAGTGCCACACGAGGGCCACTGGCGCAATCCACGCGACCAAGCGCCATTCAGGACGACGCCGAGAGAGAATCACGCTTGCGGCCATTCCACCCGAGCAAAGCACTGAGAACCAGAATCCCACCACATTTGTGGCGATGATGACAGCCGACCGGAAGTCAGGCGCGTGAAACTTGCTCGCCGTCATCGCGCCCCGGGTGTACGCGCCGGGAAACACAACGTGTCCGAACAGTGATACGTCGGCCGGGAAAAGCGGATTGCTGGTGAGCAACGCGTTGCGGCAGTACCACGGGGTGCCGGCGACAACGCACGCGAGGGAGAACGCCAGCAGGCCCTTTCCGTCTCGTGCTCGCAAGAAGCCGATCACCGCTACGACAAGTACGAATGGCATGTAGAGGAGCGATACGAATTTCACGCTGCATGCCAGGCCGAGCGACAGGCCTGCAGCGACTGCATCGATCAGCGTGCCGGTCGTCCGATACTCGAAGATGAACGCCAGGGCCGACACAAGAAGGCCGCTCATCATCAGATCGACCGAACCCGACGATGCCTCCCGAAGCACCCACGGAATGAACGGAAGCAACGCCGCCGGGAGGTACTCCATGGATGGCTTCGCTCCGAGGCGGCGTGCGAGCAAGGTGAGTGAGAAAGCCAGAAGAAGCAGGAACGGAAACTGGCCGACCTTCCCGAGCAACCCGATACCTCCGTGAAAGAGAACGTGACGCCCCTTCACCGCGGTGCTCCCGAATTCGGGAAGACTACTCTCTAGCTGGGGCGCTGGCCCCGCCATCGGAGCCATGAGCCAGGCGTACCAGAGCTCGCCGTCCGATGGTGCGTACCCGGGTGCCGCGTCGCCGAATGGCGTGTCAATGAGAAACACACGGTGATGCGCGATCCATTGATTCGGGAAGAACAGGTGGTAAGTCAGCTCGTCGTAGTCTGGAATCGGGTAGGAAAGCCTTGCCCCTAGAGCTCCAATGGTGACGGTCGTCGACACGATCGCAACCGCCGCCACCGGCCATGAGAGTTTCAGCTTGGCTGCTGACTGGGTTTTCGTTGAGCCGTACTTGCGCCAGAGGAGGTATGCCGCAGCCAATAGCGGCCACAGGACCGCCACGTAGCCGCGGAAAGACAACACGCCGAGCACGCCAAGTACGCCACTCGAGGCGCTGACCGTTGTGAACGCAGCCAGCAGCCCGATCGTCAATTGCTTCGGCGTATCAGCTTCGCGCACTAAGAGCCGCGCGACGGTCCACGCGATTAGTACGACCGGGCCGACCGTGGCGGCCACGCGGAAAGTGTGGTCCAGCGCATAGAGCACGCCGCGTTATCGCACACGTCTGTCGGACGAAACAAGTTGGCTATTCTTGTACCTGTCCTTCGCCATAACCCAGGCGGCCACCCGGTCCGTTGAATCGGTCGCTGAATCCAGACAAGATAGCCCACGCTGACGGCCGTCGTTGTCTTCCTTCGGACAATCGGCTTGATCTTCTCTGGGCGTCGAGCCGTTGCCTCGAAAACCTCGTGCACAGTTGACGGCTCTGAAGCGCGTGCTCCTTGTCGTTCTCGCGATCAGGAACATGGTCCGGTGGCCGACCTTATGTGCGGCAAGCCGTTGTAAGGCTTCGCGGGATCGAACCTCTCGCGGCTAGGAACGCGCGTCGAGGGCCAAAGCCGTCGCTGCGGCGAACAGCTCCCATCGCTTCCCTCGATTTACTACTCCTCGTTCCGGAGCAAAGGCTTTTTTGTGTACTGTTGCGGTACGGAGATGACATGATCGGCGAGCTCCGCCTGGCTATTGCGGCGACCCACGAGCCGAACGTAACCGAGGTAGGTACCACGATCCGCTTCGACCGCCTTGATTTCTGCTGCATTGTCCGGCGCGACAGCCCTTTGCCAGTCGAGCCAACGTTGCCAACCATCGGGCAATGTGTCGGCCAGGTCAATGTCCATGATACCTGTCCGTTCCCAATGCCAGCGCCACCAAGCCGCTGAATGCAGGCACCAGAGATCCTGGGTCCACCACTCACGAAGGTGATCAGGAAGGAAACCCTCGATCTCCCGCATCAGTCCAGCACCTGCGATTCCAACGGGAGCACCCGGCTTCACAAGCCGCGCCAGGTCGTTCAGGTACAGATCATCCGTCCCAAAATAAGGGAAGGAGTCGACACAGACAACGGCGTCGAAGAAGTCCGAGGCGAATGGGAGCGCCCGGGCGTCGACGTGAAGCGGAAACACGCCATCCTCGACCCCTGCATCCCGGATGCGCTGCATGTTCTCCGACGCGCTGAACCAAAGGTCGGCAGCCCAAACCTGCACTCCGAATTCTCGCCGCAGAAAGATTGACGATGACGCCCGCCCGCAACCGAGGTCCAACACCCTCATACCGGGCCGCAGGTCTAACGCGGTCGTGAGCCATTCGGTCAGCCATAGCGCATTGGCGCCCCCGCTGGCGTTGGCGAGAACCCAATCGGGGTGGTATTGAGAAGATCGGGGAAACCGCTCGGAGGCGAGCCGCGTGTCTGGGGTCAAATGACTGTCCCTTCTCAAAGGATTGTGGATCGGCTGATGGTTTGTCGGATGTGTGCGTAACGAGGGATGGATTGCGCGGCCGGCTCGGGCTTTCGCATGAGGAGTTGGCTGACCGGAGCCTCAACCCACGCCGCGCGCCAAAAGGGACAACGCGAAGACGAGCGCCGCGAACGTGGCGAGCACACGTGTATCGCCGGGACCTTCCTCGCGCTGCACCGCCCGCCACACGGCAATGGCGCCAACGATGAGCAGCATGCGCTGCTCGGTGAGGATGAGCGCGAGCACGATTGCTGCTACCAGCGTCCATCGCTGCGACCGCGAGAGCGCGTGAAGCCCTCTTGAGCCGTCCAACTGCCAGATCGGAATGAGATTGAACAGGTTCATGAAGGCGGTCAATTGGGCGATGGCGAACCAAATCTTCGCCTCGGTTGCCGCGTAGAGCCCAAGCGCGGCGAGCGCCGCGCCAAGACCCCAGACGGGGCCGGCGAGACCGATCTTGGCGTCAGTCAGCGGGTCGACCTGTTGTCTCAACATGACAAACGCGCCGACCCCAGGAATAAACAAGGGGGCGCCCGCATCGATGCCGAGCCCACGCAGCATGGCCACGTGCCCCATCTCGTGGATGTAAATCGACAACACGATGCCCAGCGCCAGCGGCCAGCCATACGTCGACCAATACACGGCGAAAAATGCAAACATCGAGAGGAACGTGCCAGCCTTAGTCAAACCAAGTAGAAGGAACTTGAGCTTGCCGAGGAGCAGGACGACGACCGCGACGATGCCAGCAACCCCGCGCTTCCACCACGGCCGCGCATCGCTCGAGGGCGACAGTCCTTCGTTTGTCGGGATTTCGAGGCGCTGGGTGAGATCGCGGATCCGCTCGCTAACAGTCGCGTACTGTCGCGAGTGAGCAGGCAAGAGCCTCAGCATGTCCGCCAATCGCTCCCGCGATTCCGAGAGGTCGCCAGACTCGGCAGCCACATCGGCGCTCGCAGCGAGCGCCTTCAAGCGGTCAGCGTAGATCAGCGCACCGCAAGCAGGACATGCTAGAGCGAACGGCGGTAGTTCGGTTCGGCAGCTTGAGCAGGAGTCCGGCGTCACGACGGTTCGGACCGTGGAACAGCCCCGACCCTGTAGGGTCCGAACACGCTCAGCGTCGCCGCAGCCGTCATCTGCCAGGCCTGCCGCATGCCGATCAGAATGATAAACGCACTGATGAGGCCCGACGGAAGCGAGCTCACCACGACAAGGACGGGTAGCACCGCGACAAACGCCAGCAGCATAACAACGCCCGGGACTGGACTGCGCGGTTGACCTTCCCGCGGGCGCGGGTCGGCGGCTGGAGCTGAAGCTGCCGCGCCTGCAGAATGCTGCACCCTCTGCGCCGCATTGACGCTAGAGATCACGACGATTGGCACATACGCTAGAGCGACCGATCCATAGGTGAGCGCGACAGCCATTGCCTGGAAGCGCAGTCCACCCCGACCGCCGGCACCTTTGCGGACTGTGTATCCCACCATGTATCCGATCAGAATCGCCAAAATGCCGATTTGGAGATGGGCGAAGTAAAGTACCGCAAAATAGATGAAGGCTCCAACGATGCATGCGCCGAAGCCGAACAGAGCAGCCGTTATGAACGGACCCGCGTCTGTTGGTGTTGCGGCAGCCGCTTCGATGGCGAGCCGGCAGCGCTGACACGCGATACGCCCGTTAATCTCGTAGTACTCGTCGGGAATCAGTTGCTGGCAAGCAGAGCACACCACGCCGGCCCTGCCGCGCGTGTCCAACGGGCTGGATTCAGGGACCACGTGATCGAACTGCAGCTCGTCGCGGTCGACCGGCGGATTCGATTCGAGTCTCAGTCGCTCTTGGTCATTGCCGTAATTCGCCGTTCGGCGCACGTCATCCGCGTCCCTTGCTGTATGCGTCTGAGAGATGTTTTCATCAGTGAACACAGAACCGCAGTGATCACATTTCTTGGCCCAACCAAAATTCGCTCCTGCGCATTTTGGGCAGTTCACGTGGACACCTCAACCGGTCAGTACAGCTGCTTACGGGCCGGCGTCAGACAGTTGGCGCCGGCCCGTAACCGCGTCTCAAGGACAGACCTGGTACAGGTTGGCCGGAAGGCCGACCGTGCCCTTATGGGAGATGCAGGGAATTGCCCTCAGGTATTCGTAGATAGCACGGATGTCATCGTCCGACATATTGCCGTAGGTCGGCCACGGCATGACCTGAAGGAGATCGGCGTTGAAGGGAGGAGAAAGGATACAACCTTGCGCACCTAAGGTTCCAGTCGAACACGCCGGGTGCGCCTGATCAAAGTCGTGGCCGGTCCTGATGATCCGCTGGAACTCTTCGAGCGTGTGGCCGCCTTCAGGAAGCGGGTTGTTACACGGAGCCTTGTCGCACCCGGGCGTCAAATTTCGGCTGTAGATAACCAGCGGACCGTTCCCCCCGATCCCTTTGCCCGGAAACGGGCCGAACGTCGCGCCGCCGCCCAGGTAGGAGGCCGGATTGACCTTCGCAGGGGGCGTGAAGGGTAACAAGTACGGATCGCGGCCCGGAACGAAGCCGTTTTGGTCTGCGGGGGAAAGGTCGGGGCTGACATGACAGCCGTTGCAGTCGCCCTTCGCGTTGACGATGTAGCTGCCCTTTCCCACGAGGGCCGGGTTTAAGCCGTTCAAATTGAGCTTGACAGGCGCGATGTCAAAACCGAGTTGTACACTCGAATTCGTCTCGGCACGCACGCGAGGCGACGTGACCGACAGACCCGCGAAACAGAGTAACGCAACTGTAGCGACCGCCCCCGCTGGTTTGACGAGCTGCATGAGTGTCATGGCCTGCTTCCCCCTTGTGAGAATCCCCGAGATCTTCCACCAAAACTCAGCGGATCATCCCACGCGGAACTTCGCTGTCAAGTCCTTTCACTCGTTCGAGCGTCATGCCGCATGGTGCGAGCCTCGCGATTCAAGAATTGTCAGCACCAGAGGCGACTTCCTGCGCCGCCAGAGGCCTACAATGGGCGCGCTATTGGGGGCAATAGTCAAAGCCGGGAGGCTTTCATGACGATTCCTCGATGGACTCTGGTCGGCGCTGCCATCGTTCTGGGGACTGCGGTCGCAGTTGCGCAACAGGGCGCGCGTGGAGGCGAATGGGCTCGATATAACGGAGATTCTGGAGCCACGAAGTACGCGCCGCTCGATCAAATCAACAAGGACAACGTCTCGCGGCTTCGCGTGGTGTGGCGGCGCCCGGCGGTCGACTCCGGTCTCAGCTCGAGAGCCCCCGACTTCTCCTATTCCAACAATTTCCGCGCTACGCCTCTGATGGTCGGCGGTGTTCTATACAGCCCAAACGGTATCGGGCTGGTCGAGGCGTTCCATCCGGGTACGGGCAAGACGCTGTGGGTTCAGGAACCGTTTCCCGACGAGCAGGCGCAGGGGCTTCGCGGGGACAGTACGCGCAGCGTGACCTACTGGACCGACGGGACTGAGCAACGTCTCTTCCTTGTCCGCGGGGAGTACTTGATCGCGCTGGACTCGCGCACGGGACAGCCCGTCACAGCCTTTGGTGACATGGGACGCGTCAACTTGCGACCCGGTCTGGGGCCCCGCGCGACTCAATATGCATGGACCGGCGCGGCCCACGTGTGTCGCGATGTCGTCATCGTCGGCGTCGGACTCGGGGGATCGATGACGGATCGGCCAATGCGCATGGAGGCCGCGCCGGGAGTCGTGCAGGCATTCGATGTGCGCACCGGCAAGCCGCGGTGGACGTTCAATCCGATTCCGCAGCCGGGCGAAGTAGGCAACGAGACGTGGGAGAAGGATTCATGGTCGTACAGCGGCGAGGCAAATCTCTGGTCGGTTGTCAGCTCCGACGAAGAGCAGGGACTTGCGTATTTGCCGATGACGGCTCCGACCAACGACATGTACGGCGGGCATCGGCTCGGCGACAACGTTTTTGCAAACACGCTCGTCTGCGTCAGCTGTCTCACGGGCGAACGAGTGTGGCACTATCAAATTGTCCACCACGATTTGTGGGATTACGACCTGCCGGCGGCTCCGATCCTCGCCAACATCACCGTCGAGGGGAGGCCGATTCAAGCGGTCGTGCAGCTCACGAAACAGGCGTTCGCGTTCGTGTTTGATCGCACGACCGGAAAGCCTGTCTGGCCAATCGAGGAGCGGCCCGTTCCGCGTTCGGAAACGCCGGGTGAGCGCACTGCACAGACCCAGCCGTTCCCCACCAAGCCGCCGCCTTTCGATCGCCAAGGCGTCACCATCGACGATCTCATCGATTTCACGCCAGAATTGCGCGCGCAAGCGGTCAAGCTCCTCAAATATTATCGAATCGGTCCCGTCTTCACACCGCCCACCGTGCGAGGCGACGGTCCCGACGGCATCCGGGGCACGATCCAGTTACCGGGCTCCGTGGGGGGCGCAGATTGGCAGAGCGGGGCATTCGATCCCGAAACCGGCATCTTGTACGTCCAGTCGATCACCGGCCCGTTCACGGCAGATATTGTCAAGGGCGACCCCAGGATCTCGAACTTGAAATACGTGTCGGGCACGCGCGCCTGGACACCGGGGCCGGAGGGGCTGCCGCTGTTGAAGCCCCCGTACGGTCGCATCACCGCCATCGATCTCAACAAGGGCGATCAGGTGTGGATGGTGCCGAACGGCGAGGGGCCCAGAAACCATCCGCTGCTGAAGTCGCTGAATCTTCCATGGCTGGGCAATCCTGGCCGCAGCTCCCCCCTCGTAACGAAGACACTGCTCTTTGTCGGGGAGGGCGACCCTATCATGGCGACGCTCGGCTCGCGGCTTCGGCCAGAGATGCCGCCGTCTCTCGTTCCAGGCGCCGGCGGCAGGAAATTTCGCGCGTACGACAAAGCAACGGGCGGCATGCTGTGGGAGACCGAACTGCCCGCCGGGACGACGGGCGCCCCGATGACATACATGTACGAGGGCAGACAATACGTGCTCGTCGCGGTCGGCAGCACCGAACCTCGCAGCGCCGAGTTTGTCGCCCTTGGTCTTCCTTGATGCGGTGAGGCGCCTGCCTCGGGGGGGCTCAGCAGGGCCGTCGCGTGCGCAGTCCGTGGCAGCTCTCTGCCACGTTGGGGCAAAAGGGGGCCCAACAGTGCGATAGGATCGCGCTCCATGCGAATCGTTCTGGTCGCCTTTACCGCCCTTGTCATCGCTTCGACCAACTCACGCGGCTCGGCGGCGACGCCCGAGCCGCCATGCGTGACCGCCGTATCCGCCTGCACTGAGTGGGTGACGCTCGGCGGCGGACCTGCGCGTTCGCTGATCTACCGCACCTACCCACTCGCCGGGACGAACGCGAACATCCGCCGCGCGCTGGTAATGGTTCACGGCACCAACCGGAACGCCGACCACTACTTCACCACGGCCGCCACGGCCGCGTTTCTGGCGGGCGCGCTCCAGGACACGGTGGTCATTGCACCACGAATCGCGTCGAACGCCGGCAGTTGCAAGGACGCGCTCGCTCTGAACGAGGTCAGCTGGAGCTGCACGGGCGATAGCTGGCGCTCGGGCGGCGCGGCCGTGAGCCACCCCGCACTCTCGTCCTTCGACTTCGTCGACGAGATTCTGCGCAGGCTCGCGAACAAGCAATCCTTCCCCAACCTCAAGGCCATTGTCGTCGCCGGCCACTCGGCGGGCGGGCAGTTCGTGGCGCGCTATCAGATGACGAACCGCGTCCACGACACGGTTGGCACGCCCGTGAGTTACGTCGTCGCCAACCCGTCGAGCTATGCGTGGCCGAGCGCCACCCGTCCGCTGGCCACCGGCGACGCCGCGCCGGACCGCGCCACCACGGCATGGAATACCGAGAAGCCGCACACGGACTTCTCGTATGGACCGTTCGATGCGAGCGCGTGCCCCAACTACGACAGGTGGCCGGCCGGGTTCGTGGACCGCACCGGCGGCTATACCGCGAAGATTTCCGACGACCAGTTGAAGAAGCAGCTCGTCTCGCGACCGACGACCTACCTCCTTGGCCAGGTGGACACGCTCCCGCTCGGCGGCTTCGACTCATCGTGCCCGGCCATGGCACAGGGCGCGACACGCCGCGCGCGCGGCGAGGCTTTCGTCAAGTACGTCAATGAGCAGCTCGGCGCCAGGCATGCGATTCAAATTGTGCCCGAGTGCGGCCACAACGACCGCTGCGTTTACACGACTGACGCGGTGTTGCCGGTGATCTTTCCCAAGGAGCCGTGATAGATTCGCGCCAGCAAGCGGAGGTCCTATGAACGGGTGTCGGCCGGTCCTCATCGCATTCGTGCTTCTCTGCCTATCGGCGCCGTCATTCGCGCAGAGCAAGGCCAAAGCGCAGAACGTTCCCGAGATTCCCTACGATTCGGTCGCCAACTTCTTCAAGACGCCGGCGAACATCTACTTCGGCGAAGGCATCGGCGTTGCGACGAACTCCAAGGGACATGTCTTCGTCTACACGCGCTCAGGTGAGACACGTTTGTTCGAGTTCGATCAGAACGGGAACTTCGTGCGCGAGGTCGGCCAGGGCCTTTATGGTCTGGTCTTCGCGCACGCCGTCCGCGTCGACAAGGACGATAACGTGTGGGTCGTCGACGAAGGGTCAAACATGGTCATCAAGTTCAACCCCGCGGGGCGCGTCGCCATGACGCTGGGCCGGCGGCCGGAGGCCGTGGAGGAGCTGACGAACTTCACGGGGCAGGGCTCGGCGCCCAATTCGAACAGACCCTACTCATTCAACCGTCCGACAGATGTCGGCTGGGACGCGCAGGGCAACATCTTCGTGACGGATGGCTACGGCGACAACCGCGTGGTCAAGTACGACAAGAACGGCCGGTTCATCAAGTCGGCGGGCACGCAGGGCACGGGACCCGGACAGCTGCGCCTGCCGCACACAATGGCCATGGACGCGCAGGGCAACGTGTACATCGGCGACCGTAGCAACGCGCGCGTACAGGTCTGGGACAACGACCTGAACGCGAAGGCCATCTACGATCAGGTGGGGAACCCGTGGGCGGTGTGCATCTCGCCCCCGCCGCATCAGTACCTCTTTGTCTCGAATTCCGTGCCCGACAACGGCGATTCCCGTGCCGCGGCACAAACGGGCGAAATCTACAAGATGGAGCTTGACGGCACGATCGTCGGGCGGTTCGGCAAGGCCGGCAAAGCGCTGAAGGAATTCAGCACGGTCCATGAAATCGACTGCCGCAACCCCAACGAGCTGTTCGTGTCCGAGATCACGGCTTGGCGCGTGCAGAAGATCCTCCTGCGCCCGCAGACGGCCAAGCCATCGGACGGGTCCCGATCCCGGGCCCCTGTCGCCCCCGAGCACTGAAGGCTCGGTAGGAGCCCGATCATGAAGCTTCCGCTCGCATCCCGCACGCTGAACGGACTCGTTGCGTCCGCCGCGCTCGCGTACGGCGCGTCGCTCGTCGCCCAGTCGGTTCCCGATATCCCGTTTGACGCGACCGTCGATCTTCTGAAGCTGCCGGACAACATGTACCTGGGCGAAGTCGCCGGCGTGGCGAGCAACTCCAAGGGACACATCTTCGTCTACACGCGAACGGGCGCACCCGGCGCAACAGTCGGCTCGTCTCGCACCTTCTATAAGGGCGGCTCGCGGCTGTTCGAGTTCGATCAGAGCGGCAGGTTCGTGCGCGAGATCGGCCAGGGCGTGTACGGATTCAATTTCGCGCAGGCCGCCCGCGTGGATCCGCAGGACAACCTGTGGCTGGTCGATCAAGGCTCCAGCAACGTCATGAAGTTCGATCCCGACGGCCGCCTCCAGCTCGTCCTGAGCCGCAAACCGGAGGCGATTAGCGTCCGTCCCACCGCCGGTGGCGCCGGACGCGGCGGCGCACCGCCCGAGGGGCGCGGAGGCGTCCCACCCGAAGGCCGCGGCGCTCAGCCCGACGGCCGGGGCGCTGGCGGACCTCCACCCGAGGGTCGTGGTCCCTCCAACCCAGGCGCAGGCGCGCCGGCGGCTCAAACGGGTGGCGGCCGCTTTGGGATCCCGGGACCGCCCGGGTCAGGCATCCCCGGCGATAGCTTCAATCGCACGGCGGACGTGACGTGGGACCGCGCGGGCAATATCTACGTCGCAGACGGAGCGAGCCGTACGGCCGGCAACGCCCGCATCGCCAAGTTCGACAAGGACGGTCACTTCATCAGGTCGTGGGGGTCTCGCGGCTCCGACCCCGGCCAGTTCAATGGCATCCGGGGGATCGTCATCGACGCGCAGGGCAACCTCTACGTCGCCGACGCCGGCAATCAGCGCATTCAAGTGTTCGACAGCGACGGGAACCTGAAATCACAGATCCAGAACGTCGGCGTCCCATCGGCGCTCTGCATCACGTCCGGCGCGTCGCAATACCTGTACAGCTCGAACTCCAACGACCCGGAGACGCTCGACAACGGTGAGATTTACAAAATCGCTCTCGACGGGAGGATCATCGGCAAGTTTGGCCGCGCGGGCAAGCTGCCAAAAGAGTTCGGGATGGTGAACTCCCTCGACTGCCGAAACGAGAACGAGCTCTTGGTGGGCGAGCTCACGAACTGGCGCGTCCAGAAGGTGACGCTTCGGGCCGCTCGTTGAAGGACTGTCGAGCTTTAGCCGTCAGCCATTTGCCACGTCAGGTTTTTACCAGATCCCGACTTGGCCTTTCACCGAATCGACGAGTTTCTGCGGGTCGTAGCCGACCCCTTCCCTGAAGACCGTCTCGACGCGCCGCACGTCGCCGATGGTCTTCGTCGGATCGCCGAGCACGACCACGAGATCGGCCTGTTTCCCGGCCGCGATCGATCCGATCCGCGCATCGCGGCCAAGGTATCTTGCGCCGTTCAACGTCGCGATGGAAATCGCCTCGACGGGTGAAAAACCCTCTTCGACCAGCAGCTCGAGCTGACGCTGGTCCGCGAAGCCAGGCACCACGCCGCCTGACCCTGTCGGGTCGGTCCCAGCCAGCAGGACGCCGCCTGCCTTCGCGAAGGCTCGCTCGAGCGCCATACCTTTCGCGAAGAGCGTCGAGTACACGGATTGCTGGTTCTGCTGCGCGCGGTCGTAGGCGCGCATGAACGCGTCGCGGAGTTGAGGCGCGAGCACGTCGAGGCCCGGCGGCGTGGGACGCGCACGGGTCAGAGTCTCGAAAACCGTCAGAGTGGAAGTCAGAGCAACCCCGCGGTCGATCAGCTTCTTGAGGAGCGCCTGAAATGGCGCGCCGTGCTCATCGAGCGCCGCGACGGCCTGCTGCCCCTGCGCCTGTCCCGGACAGACGTCGGGTTGTTTCTGGTCGACAAAGTCCGTCGCCGCGAAGAAGCCATGCTCGAGGTTATCGATGCCAAGGTCGGCTGCCTCGCCGTAGGTCACCGAGCAGAGATGGCCCGTGACTTTCGCGCCGCGCCGATGCGCTTCGTCGATACCTGCCTTCAACGCCTCGCGTGAGATCTGCATGTACGCCTTGACCGAGGTAGCGCCCTGGCCCAACCAGTAGGCCACGTGCCGGCGCGCCTCGTCAGGCGTTTTGACCGTGTGCATCTGAAGAAATGTGTTCGGGCCGTTCAAGTAAGGCGCGGTTGCGTCGATTGATGGGCCCGCCAGCTCGCCCGCCGCGATACGGCGGGCAAGGTTGATATCCATGATGCCGTTCGTATTTCCGCCCGTGCGGATCGTGGTGACGCCGCCTGCGAGATACAGCCTTGAGAAGCTGAGGCCGAGCTGCCCGTACACGCCCGGCCCCGTGGTGTAGTACAGGTGCTCGTGCATCATCACCAGGCCAGGCATGACAGAGCGGCCGGCCAGATCGATCGTCACGGCGCCGGCCGGGATCTGAATCGAAGCCGCGTTGCCGACTGCGGCGATGTTGCCTCCGCGGATCACAATGACCTGGTTCTCGCGAGCGGGGGCGCCGGTTCCGTCGATGACCCGCGTATGCGCGAGCGCAATCACCGGCGCGTCGAACTTGACGAAAGCGGCGCGCGCGTTCGGGTTGGGCGCCTGGGCGGGGAGCGAGGTCTCGGGCACGACCACCAACGTCGCCGCCGTGAGCAGCCCCGTCCGAAGCAACGCCGCATTCGCCATAAAGAGGCCTCCCGCTACAATCTACCTCGGTGTTCAGCGTCGCGTACAGATTCACCGTCGCTCTGCTTGGTGCGTCGCTGGGCGCTCCCGCCGTTGCGGATGCGCAATCCGTCTTCCGGTGGGCCGGCGATGCCGAAGGCGGCGCGCCGTTTGAGCAGGCCGATCCCGTCCGTCCGGACAGGGTGGTCGGCATGGACGTGGAGATTGCCGAACTGATTGCCCGGCGCTTGGGGCGCACGCCCGAGTTCGTCAACGTGACGTTCACGTCGCTCGATCAGTCGATCGCGCGCGGCGATGCCGAGATCGCGCTGAGCGGCATCGAGGATACCGTGGCGCGACGCACGGCTTCCTCAACGACGCTGCCGTACTACGAGTTCCGTGAGGTGCTGAGCGTTCGAGACGCCGACGCGCAGAAGTTCAGGACCCTCGGCGACTTCCGCGGCAAGACGGTGGGCACCCTCGGCGGAACCATCGCCTATGAGATCCTGCTCCGCGCGGAGCGCGCCACAGGCCTCCACGCGGTCTCGTACGATGACGATGTGCATCCGTTCAGCGACCTGCTGGTCGGACGCGTGGACGGCGTGCTGCTCGACAACGTGCTCGCAGAGCGGTGGCATCACACGATGCCGGGCTTCACCGTCCAGTCGCAATCCATTGCGGTGGGACACTACATTGGCGTGCTCTCGACCGCCAACGCCCCGCTGCGCGACGTCATCGACGGCATCCTTCGCGACGCCATGCGCGACGGCACGCTCGAGCGTATCTTCCGGAAATGGAACGTCTGGAACGACGACCAGCCCAGACTCTTCGCGCGCGTGCTGGCTGGCGAGCCCGTGCCGCCGGTCGTGGGAGTGAACCCGTCAATCCCCGGCGCGCAAGTCCCTGATACCGACGCGATGGACATCACGGTCGCGACAACCTCGCGATGGGAAGCGGCGAGACGTTATTTGCCGTCGCTGCTTCAGGCCTCGATCGTGACCATCACGCTGTCGTGCCTTTCGATGGCCGTCGCCGTCGGGATCGGCGTCCTCATCGCAACGGGCCGGGTATACGGGAACCGGATGGCGCGGGTCTCGTTGACCGGCTATGTCGAGCTGATTCGGGGAACGCCGATTCTTTTGCAGCTCTTCGTGCTGTACTACGGTCTCGCGTCGGCAATCCGGCTGCCGGCGTTCGTCGCGGCGCTCCTCGGCCTCGCGCTGAACTACGCCGCTTACGAGAGCGAGATCTACCGGTCGGCGCTCGAAGCGGTGCCGGCAGGCCAATTGGAGGCGGCGCGGACGCTCGGCCTGACCGAGCGACAGGTGTTGATGCTGGTTCGCGCACCCCAGGCGTTTCGGCTGGCCCTGGCGCCCATGACCAACGACTTCGTCGCACTTCTCAAGGATTCGTCGCTGGTCTCCGTGTTGACGGTGCTCGAGCTCACCAAGCAGACGCAGATCTTCGCCACGAATCTCGGAAGCTGGGTGATTCCGGGGCTGCTATGCGCGGGCCTGTATTTGGCGATGTCGCTGCCCCTCGCCGCCGTTGCGCGGAGGCTGGAAGTTCGATGGCAGAAACCGGCCGAATGACAGCCGAATTGACCGCAACCCCTCCGGGCCCGGTGCTGGCGATCGAAAACCTGGAACTGCGGCGCGGGACGCGCGTCGTGCTGAGCAGCGTGACGCTGGAGGTCGGTCGCGGCGAGCTCGTGGCTCTGATGGGACCATCAGGATCGGGCAAAACCACGATTCTTCGCGCGGTTGCGGGTTTGGAAACGTTTCAAGGCGGATACATCGACGTCGACGGCGTGCGGCTTCACGCTCAACGGGGAGGGCCGACGGCCGACAACGCGACGCTTGCCCGATTGCGTCGCAAGGTCGGGATGGTGTTCCAGTTCCACTGCCTGTTCGAGCATATGACGGCGACCGAGAACATCTGTCTCGCGCCCATCCATGCGCTCGGCGTGACCCGTACTGACGCCAATCGCCGCGCGATCGAGCTCATGACGGCATTTGGCGTGGAGCATCGGGCGCAGGCGCTCCCGCGAGAGCTCTCCGGCGGCGAGGCGCAGCGCGTGGCCATCGCCCGCGCTCTGGCGGTGGATCCGCCGATCCTCCTCATGGATGAGCCGACGGCATCGTTGGATCCGCTGCGCCGCGGGGAGCTCGGCACGCTCCTTCGCGGGCTGATTGACCAGAGGCGGACGCTTGTCGTGGCCACGCACGACGGCGATTTCGCCGCGGAATTTGCGACGCGCATCCTCAGGACACACGACGGCACGGTCGACGCCTCACGCTGAAAACCAGCTGCCGACGAACACGTCATATAGCCAGCCGCCCAGCACCCCGCCGGCCAGCGGACCCAGAATCGGCACCCACCACCAGCCCCCTCCTGCGCGAAACACGTCGGTGCCCCACCCAGCCACCAGCGTAAACAATCGAGGACCCAGGTCCCTCGCAGGGTTGATCGCGTAACCGGCGTTCAACCCGAACGTCGCGCCTATCAGCGTCACGAGAAGGCCGACGACGATCGGCACGAGCCCGGGCGGCGCGGCCGCGTTTCGCCTGTCGGTGATCCCGAAGATGACGGCGACGAGCAGCGCCGTCCCGACGATCTGGTCGATGAACCCCCCGGGAAACGCGCTCAAAAAGGCCTGCGGGTACGTCGCCCAGATGCCAGCGGTGCCCTGTGGCCCAAACATCTGACGCACGCCGCCGTCGAACGCGTTCAGCGCCTCGTGATACGTGACAAAGACGACCGCGGACGCCGCGAACGCGCCCAGGGTCTGCGCCATCGAGTACGGCAGGACCTTGGTCCACGGAAACCGACGATGCGCGGCAAGCGCAAGCGTCACCGCCGGGTTGAGATGCGCGCCGGTGACGCCGGCGCACACATAGCAACCCATCGCGACTGCAAGACCCCAACCGATGTTTATCGACAAGTACGTGCCCGCCGTCTGGCGGCTCAGGAGAACCTGCGCGACCACGCCGACACCGAAGACGATCAGCACAAACGTCCCGAAGAATTCCGCCAACAGCTCACGCAACAGCGCTCGTGACATAGCGGGTATTGTAGACTCGTGCGGCTCGTGCCTTCATGACCATGCGTCACGATCTTGCCTTATGAACAAATCGTATGTTCTGGCGCTCGATCAGGGCACGACCAGCTCCAGGGCGATCGTGTTCGGCCACGACGGCTCAGTGCGCGCCAGCGCGCACAGAGAGTTTGCCCAGCTATTCCCCAGGACCGGATGGGTCGAGCACGATCCGCAAGAGATCTGGGCTTCCCAGATCGGCGTCGTGGCCGAAGCGCTCGGGCGCGCCCGAATTCGACCGGCCGAGATCGCCGCGGTCGGCATCACCAACCAGCGCGAGACCACGATCGTGTGGGACCGCGAGAGCGGCGTACCCATCGCCAACGCCATCGTCTGGCAGGATCGCCGCACAGCCGGCGACTGCCAAAGGCTGAAGGCCGAAGGCGCGGAGGATATGATCCAGGCCAAGACCGGCCTGATCATCGACGCCTACTTTTCCGCCACGAAGATCCGATGGCTGCTTGACAACGTTCCCGGGGCGCGGGCCCGGGCGGACGCGGGAAAGCTGGCATTCGGGACCGTGGACACGTGGCTCCTCTCGAAATTGACCGGGCATCGCTCTCCCCACAGCGTCCACCTGACCGACGTCAGCAACGCGTCTCGAACGATGCTGTTCAATATCCACACGCTGCGCTGGGATGAAGAGCTGCTGCGGCTATTCGGCATACCGCCGAGCATGCTGCCCGAAGTGAGGACGTCGAGCGAGGTGTACGGGCACGTTTCGCCGGAGCTCGGGATCGGGCGCGTGCCGGTGGCCGGCGTCGCCGGCGATCAGCAGGCAGCCCTCTTCGGCCAGATGTGCCGCAAACCGGGAATGTCCAAGAATACGTACGGCACCGGTTGTTTTCTACTGCAGAACATCGGGACCAGGCCGACGCGCTCGCGCCACAAGCTGGTCACCACGATCGGATGGAAGATCGGGGACCGGACCGAGTACGCGCTGGAGGGCAGCGTCTTCATCGGCGGCGCCGTCGTGCAGTGGGTGCGCGACGGTCTCGGGCTCGTTCGGACGGCGCCGGACATCGAACCGCTCGCCGCGAGCGTTGCGGACAATGGCGGCGTGTACCTCGTGCCCGCCTTCGCAGGCCTCGGCGCCCCGCATTGGGACGCGTACGCTCGCGGCATCATCGTCGGCATCACGCGCGGCACGACCGCCGGACACATCGCGCGGGCAGCGCTCGAGAGCATCGCGTACCAGGTTGCAGATCTCCTCGATGCGATGCGCGCCGATGCCGGCATTCCACTCACCGAGCTGCGCGTGGACGGTGGCGCGGTCGGCAATGACACATTGATGCAGTTTCAGGCAGATCTGCTCGGCGTCCCTGTGGTCAGGCCGGCCGTCACCGAAACCACAGCGCTCGGCGCGGCGTACCTGGCGGGGCTTGCCGTGGGGTTCTGGAAATCTGCCGATGAATTGACGGGCCAATGGCGCGTCGAGCGCCGTTTCGACCCGGCGATGCCGCCGGCTGCCGGCGCTCGGCTACGCGAGCGTTGGACTGCGGCCGTCGAGCGCGCAAAGCAATGGGACACCTGATTGCGGATTGCGGATGGGGAGTACAGGAGATCAGTGCTTGACGCGGGACGGGGAGCGGCGAAAATCAGCCGCCTGGGCGCGACTGGAGCCCTCCGCGAGCTCGGCGTATCCGGCGATGATGAGCGTCGCGCCAAGCTGGGTGGGCAAATCGTAGGTCTGCCCCACGCGAAACCGTCGCCGCAAGTCGAGCTCGTCGATCTCGTCGAACTTCGGGAGCGAGACGATGCGCACGTGGAGGACGAGCTCCGGTGTATCGTTTCTTGTCAACGGAACCTGCCGTCGATGGTATTGGATACACTCATCCGATCGCCAATCGCAGTTCACGCCTACTTGAAGCAAATTACAGGCCCAAACGAATGGCGGGTGACCGGCGGTCGCCGATCACCCGGAGCTGTGCGATTTCCGGACCTTATTTTCTTTCGGGGACCTTCAGCTCGGCCAGGTGTGTGACGATATCTTCACCAGAGGAGGCCGGCCGCACCTGCCTGTCGATCAGGGCAATTTTTCCGCTCGGATCGATGTAGAACGTCCAACGCCGCGCGAACTGGCGTTCGGCAGGCGCGTCGGGGGCGATCACACCATACGCGAATGCCACCTTCTTGTCGGGATTCGCGAGCATCGGAAAGTCTGCTTGCTCTTTCAACGCGAAGGCCTTGTTGTCTTCGAGCGTGTCGACGCTGATCATGAAATACGATGTGTTGTACTTGCGAATCAGTCCCCCGCTCTCACGGAGCGAGTTGCATTCCGCGGTTCAACCCGCGGTGAACGCCTTCGGGAACCACGCCAACACAAGCCACTTGCCTCGCAGATCCTTGCTCAGGCTGTAGGTCTTGCCGTCGGTGGCCTGAAGGGTGAAATCCGGCGCAGAATCGCCAACCTGGAGCTCGCCGCCCGATGCGGCCGGCGGCGTCGGGGGGTTCTGACCGGCGGCAAACCCCGCCAGGAGTCCGCATGCGACGATGACTCCCGGGATTCCCGGAGTCCCCAGCGCTTTCCTCATTCAACCTCCTCTGCTGCGAAGGCTAGCATAGCTGACAATCGGGCGAGAACACGGTACTCTTTTGGTAACCTCATTCCCACAGTGTCAAATTCTTGTCGTTCTCTGTACGCCATCCTTCTGGCGACGGGCCTGTTGTCGCCTCCCGTACACCTGTACGCTGCGCGCGTGCGACAAACTGCTGAGCGGCCAACGCTGAGCATCGACGCCACCACGAAGCTCATGGTCGTCGCACCCCACCCCGACGATGAGACGCTCGGCGCGGGGGGACTGATGCAGCGCGTCCACGAGGCAGGGGGACAGGTTCAGGTCGTCTACCTCACTGACGGCGACGGCTACCCGGAGGGCGTGCGTGTCGAAGATCACGTCGAGTCGCCCACTCCGAAGGACTATCGGGGCTACGGGCGTCAACGCAAGCGCGAAGCGCGCGCGGCGCTGACTGAGCTCGGGCTGACCAAGGGCACCGCGACGTTTCTCAGCTTTCCGGATGGCGGACTCTCTCCGATGATGAAACGGTACTGGTCTGAGCGACGGGCGGCTTTCCGATCGCCGTACACGCGCATGGATCGGCCACCGAAGTCGGACATCACGGTCGCGGACACCGAATACCGAGGCGAGGATCTCACGCAGGAGCTGGCGCTTGCGATCGGTCAGTACCAGCCGACGATGATCGTTGTGCCGCGCAAAGAGGACCAGCACCCCGATCACTGCGCCTCGTGGTTCTTCGTCATGGACGCGCTCGGCGACATCGAGCGCGTGCAGCCGGACTATGCTCCAAGCGTCGTCAACTACATCATCCATTGGTACTCGTGGCCGTTCGAGGATGAGGGCACGGAGTTGACTCCGCCACCCGGACTTCGCGGCGGCGCCTCGGGATGGATTCGAGTGCCGTTGACGCGCCAGCAGCAGAGAACCAAGCGCACGGCGCTGAAACGCTACCAGACGCAGGTGCTCATGATGCGCTGGTTCCTGTACAGTTTTGCGCGGGCGAACGAGATCTTCTCCCGGCCCGCGCCGGCCCGGGTTGTCCTGCCGCTGCGCCATAATCCATGCGGTGACTAGTTGACCGAGCACGATCGGAGCCTCGGACCCCGGCACGGGCAGCGGATCGCATCGCTGGATGTGTTTCGCGGGTTTACGGTGGCCGCCATGATTCTCGTCAGCACGCCTGGCACGTGGAGCGCTGTGTACGCGCCGCTCGACCACGCTGCGTGGAACGGCTGGACGCCGACCGATCTGGTCTTTCCGTTTTTTCTGTTTGCGATGGGCGCAGCCGTCCCTCTTGCGCTGACGCGCCGGAGGGGGAACGAGGCGCCGCTGCCGCGACACGTCCTGCGGCGTGCGGTTCTGCTCTTCGTGCTCGGCCTGGCGCTCAACGCGATTGAGACCCCCCGGGCAATTGAGTTTGCGACGTTCCGCATCCCTGGCGTTCTGCAGCGGATCGCCATTGTGTACGTCTTCGTCGCGGTGATGACCGAGACGCTTTCCGAACGCGCGCAGGTCGCCATCGTGTCGGTCATGCTCGTGGGGTACTGGGCAGTGCTGACGCTGATTCCCGTGCCCGGCGTCGGCGCCGCCACGTTCACCCCCCGCGGCAACTTGGCGGCGTTCATCGATCGCCGAATCTTCGGGGCGCATATGCTGACGCGCAACGTCGATCCCGAAGGGCTGTTGAGCACGATCCCTGCGATTGCGACCGCGATGTTGGGCGTCTTTGCCGGCGCCTGGCTGCGGCGAACGCACACAGCGGATCGGGACCGGTGGCTCTGGGCCGGCGGCGCCGTGATGACGATAGCCGGGCTCGCATGGGGTCTGATCTTTCCCATCAACAAGAGCTTGTGGACCAGCTCGTTTGCGCTCTTCAGCGCGGGCATGGCCGCGCAGTGTCTGGCGTTCTGTCACTGGCTGGTGGACGTTAGAGGCTGGCGCCCCCTTGCGCGCCCCTTGTCGGCGTTCGGCCGCAATGCGCTCGCGGCCTACGTGCTCTCGGTCGGCTTCGACAGCCTCCTGTCGCGGCTCTCAATCGCCGGCTCGTCGGTCAAGGGCATGGTGTTCCGGGCAGGCTTTGCCTCGTGGCTCCGCCCCTGTTGCGGCATGGAGGCCGCGTCGCTGGCATACGCGCTCGCGTACGTGGCGCTCTGGGAGGTCGTCCTCGCAGAAATGTATCGCCGGCAGATCTTCATCGGCATCTGACGACATGATGCCGGCGGCATGATGGCTTCCTTTTCACGGCAGTCGGACGCCGCGACCGCGTTGGCGCCCCCGCCCGACCCGGACGCGGCTGCGGCCCCGGGAACACCCTCAGAGCGGCCCTCCCGCGCGTGGTATCGCGAGGTCACAGGCGCACAGTGGCGCGCATTCGCGGCGGCCTATCTCGGCTGGGTGCTCGACGCGTTCGACTTCACGATTCTCACGTTCCTCCTCGTCGACATTCAACGCAGTTTCACAGTCAGCAAGGCGCTTGCCGGTGCGCTCGGCAGCGTCACGCTCGTCTGCCGCGTCGCGGGCGGCATCGCGTCCGGGACTGCCGCCGACCGCTGGGGCCGGAAGGGGCCGCTGCTCTTTTCGATCCTGTGGTACTCCCTGTTCGCCTTCGCCAGCGGCTTCTCGACGTCGTATGGCGTGCTGTTCACGCTGCGCGCCCTCTTCGGAATCGGCATGGGCGGTGTGTGGGCTGCCGGCATGCCGCTGGCGCTCGAAAACTGGCCGGCCGATCAGCGCGGCATCGCGTCGGGCTTGATGCAAAGCGGCTACTCCCTCGGGTTCCTCCTGTCGTCCATCGTGTTTCAGTTCGCGTATCCGCTCGTCAACCGGCCCGACGTCGGCTGGCGCGTGATGCTCTGGATCGGCGTGTTGCCCGCCTTTCTGGTGCTGTTCATGGTTCGTGGCGTGCCGGAGAGTCCAGTGTGGCTCGAGCGACAGCGTCACTTGAAGGCGCAGAACTCGCGGGATCCCTTGTCGATAGGCCGGCTGTTCTGGCGGGACGTGCTGCCGACGACGATTCATACGTCGCTCGTCATGAGCGCGTTTCTCTTCATGTATCACTCGATCACATACTGGTATCCCACCTTCATCGGGCAGATGCACAAGCCGACGCTGCCGTTTCTGGCTGCCTTGAACGTTGGAGCGATAACGGGCGCGCTGTTTTTCGGCCACGTGTCCGAAGGCCGGCTTGGACGGCGTGGATCGGCCGCTCTCGCCACGTTCCTGGGCATCCTCGTCATCCCGGTGTTCCTTATGACGACCAACGGCGGGCTCCTCATCCTCGGGGCGCTGGCGATGGGATTCTTTGGCGCGGGAAACTTCGGCGTGGTGCCTGGCTACCTGACTGAAAGGTTTCCTACGATCGTCCGCGCCGCGGGCGCAGGCTTTGCTTATCATCTGGGAGCCGGTATCGGCTCGCTCACGCCGACGCTCGTCGGCGCGCTCCAGGACCGCGGGTTCGCGCTGCCCACCGCCATGTCGGCATGCATCGCCACCTCGGGTCTGCTGGTGATCGCGTTGATCTGGCTCGGTCCGGAGACGCGCGGGACGTCTTATCTCGCTTCCGCCCATCTAGCCGGTGACGCGGTGTAAGAGACCTTTCTCCTGGCGGTCATCATTTCGGGACCGGTTCCCGTCACTGCCGGGGGGCCGTGCCCGGACTGGAGGTGCGCAGTGCCGTACCCGGTCACAGTGGCCATCGAGCCATTGGTTGTCGGGCGCAATCGTTTGACAACCGCCTTTCGTCTCATTCTGGCGATTCCCCATCTCATTCTGGTAGGCGGAATCGGGTTCACCGTCGCCGCGGGCTCGGGCAGCCGGGGAACGGCCTACGGGGGAGACACGGGGTTGCTCGGCGCCGTCGCCTGGTTTCTCGCCATTGTGAGCTGGTTCACCATCGTCTTCGCCGGTCACCACATCATCGGCATCCGCCAGTTCACGCTGTATTACATGCGCTGGCGCGTTCGCGCGCTCGCGTACCTGATGTTGCTGGAGGATCAGTACCCGCCGTTCGGGGACGCCGCCTACCCGGCCTCGCTGACGATTGAGGATCCGGCCGGGCAGCGAAATCGGCTGACGGTCCTCGTCCGCATCTTCCTGGGGATTCCGCACTTGATCGTGCTCGTCTTCTTGATCATCGCGTGGTGGCTGACGGCCGTCGTCGCCTGGCTGCTGATCCTGGTGACGGGCGAGTATCCTCGCGGGCTCTACGATTTCGGCGTGGGCGTGCTTCGGTGGCTCCTGCGCGTCCAGGCCTACATGCTCTTGATGGTCGACGAGTACCCGCCCTTTTCTCTCAACTGAGTACCAGCGCCAGATCGCCCGTGTCTGGCGCGACTCGTGGACCGCTTGCCCCCTTGTCTACCGTCCTGTCGCCGATTGACACAACGGCCCTGGACAGACGGTGTAGGCGATGCCACCGTTCGACGCGCACGCTTCCGCCCGCGTCTCGGCCCAGCTCCATGAGCCGTCGTTGCAGCGCGCGGTCGCGCTCGCGCCGCTGTTGTCTTTGGGCGGCACGGGGTACAACACGACTTGCAGATCGCGGTCATGATCCATGATCAGGTTCGTCAAACGCCACACCAGA
>DATKHR010000064.1:0-18085 GCA_035510155.1 Vicinamibacterales bacterium | reverse complement strand
GGTTCGAGGTAGCGCCGCCCAGGAGGAACGCGCGGCCGACGGTGGGGTTGCCGGTCGACACGCCGCCAGCCAAGCGAGCCGCGATCACGTGATGACGTCCTCCGACCCCGGACACGTAGGCGCGAACATCGGCAGTGGCGGTTGTCGCGTCGGCAGTCGCGCCAAACGCCGTGCGGACGAGCTCCACCGTGGTGCCGGCGACGATGCCGTCTTCCGGGCTGATGGAGTAGCCGTAGAGATGCGCGCTGGCGGTTTGCCAGGCAAGGTGGATCCCCGACCGATCGCGCGAGGGCACACCTTCGGGGAGCGTGTAGTCGTCAACCGCGTGGACGAGCGACATGAAGCCGGAGTGCCCGATCCGCGTGTGCAGGAACGGGACGAGGACGCCGATCTCGAGCTGGTGCTCTTTTCGCGTCGCTGCCGTCGGCGTGCCCGCAGCCGTCGGTGGACCGGCAAAGAAGGAAGTCGCGGTCGACGCCGCGGCAAACGGCGTGGGGCGCCAGCGATCGTAGGCGTAGGAGACCGACCAGTCCGGAATAGATGGAGACGGGGTCAAGGCATTCGCCGGGCCGGACAGGAGCCAGGTTGCGGACGCGGCGTACGCGTGATATCCCAGAACGTCGCGTCCCCCTGCAGACGCTCCGGCACGCACCTGGGTGCTGTCCCAGACGACGATGGGGAACCACGATGTCGGCCAGAGCGTAGGCCAGGGCGAATACGCGTGCGGACGCGACATCTCCGGGGCGATGGGGCGTTGAGCCGGAGCAAGGCGCGTCCCGCGCCCGGGCACTGAGGTGTCCTGCGCGGCGGCGAGGGGGGAGGACACCGCGAAGGGGTTGGGCTGCCTTTCCGCCGGAGGCGGCGGAAATGGCATCGAGAAGACGTCATATCCGTTCGTCGTGTAGCCGGCGAACACGAGAGTCTCTCCGTCGGGCGAGACGTCGGGCCACAGGGCGCCGCCAGTCGTGTGCGTCAGCTGACGAGCGCTCGATCCGTCTACGGCGAACTCGTAGAGGTTGAACGGATCCTCCTCGTTTGACACGGCTGCAATGATGGCGCTCCCGTCCGGCCGCCAGGCAGGCGTCACGATTCGAGTCGATCCGGCCCGAGCGCCGGTGTCCAGGGGAGCGCCGAGCGCCGCGCGGGGTCCGTCGGTCGCGACGACGCGGATCGCGCGGCTGGCGAGGTCGACGACCACGAGCTCGGGCTGGGCCCCGAACCGGTGGCGCTCGACGGCAACGAGCCGGCCGTCGGGCGACCAGCGTGGGGCGTTGAATTGTGTGTCTGGCTCCGCGGCCAGAGCGTCGATCGCAAGGGTCCTCGCTCCCCGAATGGATCCAACCCCACGGACAAGCACCAGGTCCCGTTGGCCCCGCTGCTGCTGCACGCAGACAATCGTGCTGCCATCCGGCGACAGATCGGGATCGAGCAGCCGCGCTTCCGAGGTCAGCTGGCGTACGTGCCCTGTCGCCCGCGACAGCTCGAAGAGATCGCCATAGAGGCTCACGTTTCTCCGCACCTCGAGCTGGTCGAAATACATCGACTCCCGTCCGATTGCTGTCGTCGATCCGAGATAGCGCCAGGCCAGCGACCGGGGTGGGGACCCGTCGAGTCGGGCCCGGTACAAGCGAGGGAATTCGTGCGGCGTCTGGCTGGCGTAGACAATCTCCGGCGAACAGCCGTCGCACACGAAGCGGTCGAACCGGGGCCCGCTGACGACAAACCCCTGATGCGTCACGCGCGAGATGCCGGCGTCCGGTGCCGGCGAGCCTGCGCGCGCCACGAGTGCCACCACGTAGTCGTGCCAGAGACCGCCGAGCGACTCCCCGAATACTCGCTCGAACGCGCGCGATCCGGTGTACGGCACGCGGCGGGCCGTCGCGTCAGCGAGCGCGGCCAGCGTGGCGGCGCCGAAACGGTCGGCCAGGTACTGATGGAACTCGCTGCCGTACGCATACGGTCCTTCACCGCCGGGCCAATCAGTCAGGCCGCCGTTGACGCGGTCGATGGGTTCGAGCTGGCGCCGGCGGGCCGCTTCGTCGACGATCGCCCGAAAGTCTCCTGCGTGCAGCCTTCCTTCGCCGGTGACCGCGCTCTCCTCGTACACGGCAATCCCTTCGATCTGCCACGTCGGCAGCAGCAGGTTCGGGAACGCTATGAGCGTGCGCCCGAAGACGTCGCGGACGACGCGGGCCCAGCTTTCCGAACGGTCGAGGTGGAGGATGTGCGTGAACTCGTGCGTGAAGGTCAGGCGCAGCCAGTCGTCGGTATAGAACTCATCACCCGGCGCCCAGGACGCGTAGAGGACGATGGTGTCGTACGGGAGCGGCGTGGCGTAGCCGTTGGCCACCTCGCTCTGATCGGCAAGCACAACATGCGTGAGCCTTGGCGGCATGACGCTCAGGGGACGCCGGAGCGCGGTCCACGTGTCTTCGGCGATCGCCGCCAGATGGCTCGCGAGCCGATCCTCGCCCTGGTGAAAGTAAATGCGAAAGTGCGGCGTCTCGAGGACGCGGAAACGCAGGGCCGGATCGAAGAGCGTCGCCGCGCGGGCAGGCGAACAGAGAGCGACCGCGAGCAGCAGCACGGTCGCGTACGCCCGGGCGTGCGCTCGGTGCGCTGCCGGTTCGGCACCGAGCCTGAGCCTAGGAGCCCGTGCGATGCGTGTCACGGGTCCCGAGCTTCGTGCGCTCGACGTCTTTCAGAAACGTGAATTCCGCGGTGGGGAGGATGTGGAAGCCGCTCAGCGTCCGTTGCGCGACCGCCACGTTGGTCTTGCACCAGAGGGAGATATATGGCTGCTCGTCGGCGACCACCCGCTGGACGTCGCCGTACAAGCTGCGCCTCCGGCTGTCGTCGGTGGTCACCGCGGCTTCGTCGAGGAGGTGATCGACGCGCACGTCTGTGAAGAACCCTCGATTGAAGCCCGCCGGCGGAACCTGTCCGGAATGAAAGACGCGGCGCAGGATGTCGGGATCGGCGACGGCGCCGCCGACCCACTGGAGCGTGAACAACTGAAAGTTGCCCTTCAGCACGTCCGCGTACAGCGTCGCGAATTCGTACGTGCGGACGTCGAGCGCGACGCCGACTGCGCGCAGATTCTCTTGCAGAACCGCGGACTGAAGGCGGTTGAACTCGCTGTTCGAGACCTTCAGAGACAGTCGCAGGCGCGGCTCCGGACCGTCGCCGTCGGGGTCCCGATACCCGGCAGCCTCGAGAAGCGATCGGGCCTTGGCGGGATCGTAGGAGAACGTCGCGACACCCGGTTCGAATGCCCATGAGACCGGCGGGAGGATGCCGGCGGCGGGCGTCGCCAGCCCGCGGCGGAGGTAGTCGATGATCGCGCGCTTGTCGATCGCGTAGGCCAGCGCCTGCCTGACGCGAACATCCTTCAGCGCCTCGTCGCGCAGGTTGATGCCGACGTACTGATAATCGGTGCCCGGCGATTCGATGAGCTGCAGTCGATCATCCCGGCGCAGCTGGTCGATGATGTCCGGGGCGAGGTCGTTGACGACGATGTCGATAGTGCCCTTGCGCAGCTCAAGGCCGCGCATGATGTCGTCGGGGACCACCTTCAGCACCACGCCGTCGTTCTTCGGTCGCCCGCCGAAGTACGCATCGAAGGCAGCGAGCTCGACGTGGTCATCCGTGGTGTACGCCACGAACTTGTATGGACCGGTCCCGATCGGATGGTCGCGAAGCGATGGGCCGGCGCCGTCCGGCACCACCGGCAACACGAGGTTGACCGGGAACGACGCGAACGGCTCCGCCAGCGTGAAGGCGACGCGGTAGCGATCGATCGCGTCGATCGACTTCACCATTCGAAACGCGCCCTTCCGCGGCGACATAAACGCCGGATCCAGCAGGCTCCTGAACGTGTAGGTCACATCGCGAGCCGTGAGCTCGTGTCCATCGTGAAAGGTGACGCCGCGCTTCAACGTGACGATGTAGGTTGTGGGATCGGGATGGTCCAGGCGGTCGGCCAGATCGGGAACCACGCGAAGGTGGTCGTCGAGCGTCATCAGGTTGTTGAAAATGAGCTGAGCCGCCTTGCCCGAGACGTCGTCGGTGCCGATGCGCGGGTCGAGATTGTTCGGCCCGCTGGTGACGCCGATCACGAGAACATTGGGGTTTTGGGTCGGGCGATGAAGGCAGGCGGCGGTGGAGATGATGCCGGCCAGGAGGACTCCGGCCCGAAAAGTTTCGCGGGAACCCTTCATAGCTTCTGTTTCAGGTCGGCCAACAGCGTCAGCGCCTCAATCGGCGTGAGCCGATCGACGTCGACGGCGGCAAGGCGTTCACGGAGCGGATCCGCGTGCGGCGACGGTGGCTGAAACAACCCGAGTTGCAGTTGGGGGTCGGTAGGCGTCCCGCTGACCGTCGGCCGGCCACCTCGCGACAGCTCGTCGCGTTCGAGCGCAGCGAGAATCTCGGCCGCGCGCGTGATCACCGAGGCTGGAAGTCCGGCGAGCCGGGCGACCTGGATGCCGTAGCTGCGATCCGACCGGCCGGGGACGATCTTCCGCAGGAACACGATGTCGTCCTTCCATTCGCGCGCCGCGACGTGGAAGTTGACGACGCCCGCAGTGGCGTCGGCGAGATCGGTCAGCTCGTGATAGTGGGTGGCGAAAAGCGTTTTAGGTCGGACCCTCGTGTGGGTCGCCAGAGACTCCGCCACGGCCCAGGCAATGCTCAGACCGTCGAACGTGGCGGTGCCACGGCCGATCTCGTCGAGTACGACGAGGCTCCGCGCGCTGGCTGAATTCAAGATGCGCGCGGTTTCCTGCATCTCGACCATGAAGGTCGACTGCCCGCGCGCGATGTTGTCCGACGCGCCGACGCGCGCGAAGATGCGATCGACGAGCGGCAACTTGGCTTCTCGCGCCGGCACGAACGACCCCGCTTGAGCCAGCACGGACAGCAGAGCGGTCTGGCGGAGGTAGGTCGATTTTCCTCCCATGTTCGGCCCTGTCAGGATCACCAGCTGATGCGTTGTGCTGTTGAGCGTGATGTCGTTGGGGACGAAGCGATCCGACGCTGACGCGAGCCGCCGTTCGACAACCGGGTGGCGCGCATCGATGGCGACGAGCTCGTCGCCATCATGGACCTGCGGTTTGATGTAGTTGTTCAGCACTGCGTTCTCGGCGAGGGCGGCGACCACGTCCAGCGTCGCGAGCGCGCGCGCCGTGGCCTGGATGCGGGTGGCTTCGCCGGCGACGGCAGCAACGAGCGCAGCGAAGATTTCCAATTCGCGTTCCAGGATCCGTTCGTCGGCGCTAAGCACCGTTTCCTCATATTCCTTCAGCGCCGGTGTGATGAACCGCTCGCCGCCGGCGATCGTCTGCTTGCGATGGTAGTCCGGCGGCACCGCACGGAGGTTCGACTTGGACACCTCGATGTAGTAGCCAAACACCCGGTTGTACCTGACCTTCAGTGAGGAGATGCCCGTCCGGGCCCGTTCACGTTCTTCCAGCTCCGCGATGACTTGCTTGCCCGATCGGCTAATCGTTCGGAGCTCGTCAAGCGCCGGATCGGCGCCGTCGCGCGTAAATCCGCCCTCGCGGGCGAGAGCCGGCGGGTCTTCCAGCAAAGTAGCGGCGATCCGATCCCGCATGTCGGTGAGGTCGTCGAGCGCAGCCAGGAGCGATTGCGAGAGTGGCGCGTGAAGATCGACGAGGACCGCCCGCACGCGCGGCACGCAGGCGAGCGAACGCTCGAGGCCAACGAGGTCGCGCGGTCCGGCGGTTCCGAGCGCCGCGCGGGCGACGAGCCGCTCGAGATCCTGCACGGTTTGGATCGCGTCGCGGAACTTGGCGCGTTCGGTTGTCCGAAACGCCAGCTCCTCGACGGCGTCCAGCCGGTCGTGTATCGGCTCGAGCGTCACGAGCGGACGAAGGAGCCATGCGCGCAGCAGCCGGCTGCCGGCCGATGTGATTGTCCGGTCAATCTCGTCGAGGAGCGACCCCTCGCGCCCTCCGCCGGCGCCCTGCACGACCTCGAGGTGCTTGAGGGTCGTCTGATCGATGAGCAAGGCGTCCGAGCGTTGGCGAAAGGTCATCGATCGAACGTGCGCAAGGTCAACTTTTTGTGTGGCGCGGAGATGGTGGAGGAGGGCTCCGGCGGCCGCGATGGCCGCGTTGTGCCCCTCGAGGCCGAATCCATCAAGGCCCTGCGAGCGAAACTGGTCGATCAGGGTCCGGCGGGCAGCTTCGACATCGAAAGCCCACGGTTCGACTGCAGTGGTCGGTAGGCCGGCCGCGGCGATTGGTTCCGGCAGGCGAAGGGGATGGCCGTTCTCCGATGCCGCCGCGACGATCTCGCGCGGGCGGAGAACCGCGATCTCGTCGGCGAGCGCCTGCAAACCGTCGGAGCCGGCGTACTCGGCTGCGGCGAACTCGCCGGTCGACAGGTCCAGCAGCGCGACGCCGATGGGGCCGGAGCGTTCGCCCGCCGCCAACGCCATGATGAAGGCCGGCTCACGCGCGTCAAGATAGTTGCTGTCGGTCAGCGTTCCCGGCGAGACGACGCGGACGACTTCTCTCTTCACGATCCCCTTGGCCTTCCGCGGATCTTCGACCTGATCACAGACGGCGACTCGAAATCCTTTCTTGACGAGTCGAGCGATGTACGCATCAACCGCGTGGAAGGGGACACCGCACATCGGGATGCCGCCGCCGTTGGCATCCTTGGACCTTGAAGTGAGCGTCAGCTCGAGGGCCCGCGCGCCCACGAGGGCATCCTCGTAGAACATCTCGTAAAAGTCGCCCATCCGGAACAGCAGGATGGCGTCGCGATGCCGCTCCTTGGCGTCCAGGTACTGCCGCATCGCGGGCGTCGCCGTCGCTGGCATATGCTTAAAGTCTAAACCGTATATGCGGGTCCTTGCGCTGGACACGACCACCCGTGCCGGAAGCGTCGCCCTGGTGAGCGATCACGGCGGCGATCGCATCCTGGAAGAGCGCGCGGGAGACGCGACACGTACACACGCGCAGCGCCTGCCTTCCGAGATCGTCGCTCTGCTCGCCAGCCACGAGCTCCGGTTGTCCGATATCGACCTGTTCGCCGTTGCGTCGGGTCCCGGCTCGTTTACCGGCCTCCGCATCGGGATTGCGACGATGCAGGGGTTTGCGCTCGTTGGGAGGCGGCCGATGGTCGGGATATCGGCGCTGGCCGCGTTGGCTCATGCGGGAAGTCGCGATCTCCTGCCCAATCAGCGCGTGGGCGCGTGGATGGACGCGCACCGGCGGGACGTCTTTGCGGCGCTCTTCGTCGTGACTGGGGAACGGATCTTCCGCGCCGGGCGCCTGACGGAAGTCGACAGCGCCACGGTGGGCGATCCTCTCTCGACGTTCGAGCGATGGAGGCAGATGGGTCCGACGCCGGCGATCCTGATTGGCGACGGCGCCGAGCTGTACGCGGGTCTCATCGCTCGAGTCATGAGCGGAGGTTCACCGCCGCCTCCGTGGCCCGACCCGTCCGCGCCGGCAACCCGCATCGAACCGGGGCCGGGACTCGCGGGTGTGATTGGTCTCCTGGCACTGGAGCGGGCCCGTCGCGGAGAAACAGTGACGCCCGCGGGGATTCAACCGCTCTACGTCCGGCGTCCGGACGCGGAACTGGCACGAGAACATGCGCTGGCAGATCGACGCCCTCACGTCTCCCGAGCAGATTGACGACGTCCTCGCGGTTGAGGAGGCGTCGTTCAGCCATCCCTGGACACGTGAGATGTATCTCTCCGAGCTCCAGAACCGAGGCGTGTCGTTCTGTTTCTTTGCAAGACAGGAGACCGGACGTGTTGTGGGCTTCTGCTCGTTCTGGCGCGTCCTCGATGAATTGCACATCAACAACCTGGCCGTCTTGCCCGACGTGCGCCGCGAGGGGATCGCCTCAGCGCTGCTCGCGCGTGTTCTCCAGGAGGGCGTCAGCCTCGGCGCGCACCGCGCGACGCTCGAAGTCAGGCGCTCGAACGAGCCGGCCAGGCTGTTGTACGAGCGCTTCGGTTTCTCGATCGCCGGAGTCCGTCGAGCGTACTACTCCGATCCAATCGAAGACGCGCTCATTCTGTGGCGCGACGGCCTGGCGCCGCCGCAACCATGACGTGGTCATCGGCTCGCGTGCGCCCCTTACCTGTCGATTCCGGCAAGCGCTGTTCCGGCCGATCGTTGGCCTTGAAACCCCCAAGGCCTTGTGGTACGTTCGGCGCGTTGATGACTGAGGAGGTGGCGTATGAACGCTGAGACGTCCGATCTAAGGGAGCTGCTGCTCAGGACAGATGAAGAGTTCCACACTCTGGCCGAACAGCATCACCAACTCGAGGATCGGTTGCACGAGCTCACCGAGAAGCACTACCTCTCAGAACCCGAACAGGTCGAAACAGTCACCCTCAAGAAACGAAAGCTTCAGTTGAAAGATCGGATGGAGGACATCCTGCGACGGCACCGCCCCCGGCCGGCTCAGGCCCACGGCTAATTGCGTCTCGATTCCGCCGGCCTGCCGTTCATCGGCGGTGCGCTCGCGCTCGCGTTCGTGTCGGGCGCCACGATTGGCTGGAGCCTCGCCCTCCTGTTCGTCGTCCTCGGTCTGTTTTTCGCCTTCTTTTTCCGCGATCCCGACCGGGCGCCGCCGAGCGGCCCCGACCAGGTCTTGTCGCCCGCCGATGGGCGCGTGCTTGTGGCGGGGCCGGCCGTGCCGGGGACGCCGCCTCCCGGCGAGTGGCTGCAAGTGAGCATCTTCCTGTCGCCGCTGGATGTGCACGTCAACCGCATTCCGGCATCCGGCCTGGTGACCCGCGTCGCCCACACGCCCGGAAAATTCCTGCCCGCTTACCGCCACGACGCCGGCTCGACCAACGAGCGCTGCGAGCTGTGGATCGACCATTACGGGCAGACCATCGTCGCGCGCCAGATCGTCGGGGTCCTCGCGCGCCGCCTCGTCTGCCGCGTGCAACCGGGAGCCGCCGTGCGCGCGGGCGATCGCTTCGGCATCATGAAGTTCGGCTCGCGAATGGATGTGTTCCTGCCCTCCACGGCGACGATTCTGGTTGAGATCGGCGACCGTGTGTGCGGCGGAGAAACGGTCATCGCGGTGTTACACTGACCGCCGTGGCCGATACCGAGGGCTCCCGCCTTCGCTTTCTGCGCCGCGCAGGCGATCATCCGCGTGCGCGCCTGCGCCGCGGCGTGTATCTGCTCCCCAGCCTTTTCACGCTGGGGAACATGTTTTGCGGATTCATCTGCATCGTCCACACGCTGCGCGGAGACTACGAGTCTGCGGCGCCGTTCATCGGGTTCGCGTTCGTGCTCGACGCCCTCGATGGGCGCATCGCGCGGTTGACCGGGGGCGAGAGCGCATTCGGCATCGAGTTCGATTCGCTGGCGGACGTCATCTCGTTCGGGCTGGCACCGGCGATTCTCACATACGCCTGGGGGCTCTCAGCGCTGGGGCGGCTGGGGCTGGCGGCCGGCTTCCTGTTCGTCAGCGCGGCTGCGATGCGGCTCGCCCGGTTCAATATTCAAACCGGGACCGGCATGGACAAGCGCTATTTCGTGGGGATGCCGAGCCCCCCCGCCGCGGGCGTCCTCGCCGCGACAGTGTATGCGTATCCGCCTGGATTGTCGGATTATCGGGCGGCGCTGCCGGCGCTGGCGCTCGTCCTCGTCCCGGCCGCGCTCATGGTGAGCACGATCCGGTTTCGCAGCTTCAAGACCTTCGACTTGCAGAGCCGGCGGCCGTACTCGGTGCTCATCGTCATTGCGGCCGCCATTGTTGCCATTTGGGCGCACCCGCGGGCAGTGCTCGTCTTGATCGCGTACTCGTATCTGGCCTCGGCGTTCATCGGCATCGCGATCACGCGGTTCAAACCCAAGGGCGAGCGCGCAGACCGTGGGCCGATCGACGCGACCGGCGACCAGCGCGCGCCGGACGCGATCAAGAATCCGGAATTGAGAATCCGGAACTGACACCGGACGGTTGAGTCGCCCCCGACGTCGGGATGGGGATGCTCACCGTCACCGTCGTTCCCACGCCCTTCTCGCTCTGTACGGCGATCGAGCCGCCGCTCAACTCCACGTTGCGTTTGGCGATGGTCAGGCCGAGGCCCGTGCCCGTGGCCTTTGTCGAGAAGTAGGGCTCGAAGATTCGGCTCAGGGCCTCACCGTCCATGCCGACGCCGGTGTCCGCGATTTCCACAACCAGGTCGCGTCGCGAATCGGTCGGCGCGTGCTGCTCGGCGATCGTGATGGCCAAACGGCCCTGGCCGGGCATCGCGTGGAGCGCGTTCTCGATGAGGTTCGTCAAGGCACGCGCGAAGAGCGTGCGGTCGATCGACACGACCACAGGCGATGGAGCTGTGCGGACGTCGATCGTAATTCGGCCCGACAGGCCCAGGCGATACGGCCCGACCACTTCATCCACGAGCGCGCGCACGTCAGTGGCTTCCGGTCTGGGCGTGGGCGACGATGCGAAGCTCGAGAACTCGGCCGAGATCTGCCGGAGCAGACGCACCTGCAGCAGGATGGTGTTGACGCATTCGTCAAGCACCGGCGACAGCGGGCGTCCGCGGTCCATGTTGACCCGCCGCGCGTGCTCGGCGGAGAGCTGAATGGGCGTGAGTGGATTCTTGATGTCGTGCGCGACTTGCCGCGCCATGTCGGCCCATGCTTCGAGCCGCTGCGTGCGCTCGAGCTCCGCGCGACGGCGTTGCAGATCGGCCGCCATCTGATTGAAGTCCTCGACGAGCTGGCGGAGCTCGTCGGACGACGTGGCGGCGATTCGGGCGTCCAGCTCGCCGCGGGCGATGCGGCGGGTGGCCCGCGTAAGCCGATTGACCGGGTCCGCAATCCGCTCGGCCATCCAGTAGCCGATGGCGGCGCCGAGAACAATGAACATGACCGCGGCCGATCGAACGCGCCGGTCGAGCTCGTCGATCTGCTGTTCGACCTGTTCCCGGCGGTTGGTGAGCGGGACCGTGACGATGCCTTCGCGTCCTCCGGCGCGAACGGGGGCGGCGGCCACCCGGTACGGGTGATCACCGATCTGCTCGTCACCGACGAAGGTCGGGGCGCGGTCGAGCAAAATGCTCTTGTACACGTCGCCCGGCGTGCGCGTCGAAAGCAGAAACGAGGCGAAGAGATCGCGCGCGCTCGTGGCTTGAAGATGGCCACGGTCGAACAGGTTGACGTCCTCGTCAATGGCGCGCCACACGAGAACCATGATTTGATCGTCGAGGGCGCTGAGCCCGATGAGCTGTGTCGACCCGGAGCGCTCGATGGCTGCATAGTCCTCGACGAGCCGTTGGGCGGTCGTCACCGTGCGCTGAGCCGCTTCCACGCCTCCAGCCGTCAGCTCGTTGGCAAAATACGTACGGATGACGACGGCGAGAATGAGGACCGGCACGACCGTCACCGCGACGAAGGCGAGGAACAGCTTTCTGTAGAAGCTTGATCTGACTTCTCTCAGTAGCGCCCGTGCACTCGCCCGCGCGCGCGCCGTCAAGGGCGCCACGATCGTGGCCACCGCCAGCAGGCCGACGTACAACACGCCGACGAGCAGCGCCAGCTCAGCCAGGTTGATGATGTGCCCCGGCCCCGAGATGACCGGGTAGCCAAGCGCGTAGATCTCGCCGCGATCGCTCAGGAAGTACACCCGGAAGGTCTGGCCGCCGCGATCGAGCGTCTCCCAGAACCGGTCACGGGACGCCACAAGGCGGTTGAAGACCCGATCCGGCAGCGTCCAGACCGTCGTACCTGACTCGACGATGGGCGCGCGGCTCCAGCCGTACATCGCGAACTCGACATCGCTCCCCGCCACGGCTTCCGAACGGGCCGGTTGGCCTGTTTGCAACGACTGGAGGTATGGGCTCTGGCTGGCGACGAAGGGCAGGATGCGATAGTCGAGCATGGCACGCACGACGATGGTGCCCAGCATCCGCCCGCGCTCACAGATCCCGCGGCTCGTCCGGAGGACGTGCCGTTCGCTCGAGCCGAACGGCGACACCTCATCGAACAGGTCTTCCCACGAACAGTAGGGGACGCGTGATCGTGCGGGCACGTACTCGTACTCGGGAAGGTGCAGCGCGAACCGGCTGACGAGCCTGCCGTCCGCGGCGTACAGCTCCACGGCGGAAGTGAGCCGGTAGGCTTGCAGATCGGTGCGCGACCACACGATGAACGCTGCGTCCGACGCCGCGGTCGCATCGGAGGCGGTGAGATATTCGGAAAGAGACGGGATCGCATCAATCTGATCGATGGCACGCTGCAGGCGTCGCTGGAGCTCTTCGCGCTGGCTCAACGCTTCGGGCCCGTACGTGTCTTCGACGAGGTGTTGCTTGGCTTCGATCGCATCGGCGACAAGCGAAGGGTAGACGGCAAGCGCAGGCGCCAGCAGCGCCAGGAAGAACGTGAACAGCCGTGCCGCCTGCGAGGCCCGGCGCATCCTGCGCTCGACGCGGGCGAGGGCGGCCGCGCAAAGGCCGGCGGCCCCCAGGGCCACCAAGAGTGGTGCGGTCGGCAGATCGCGGCCGCTCAGGACGACCACCGTGACGGCGGCCGCCGCGCCGGCCAGCCAGCCGGCCGTGGCCGAGCCGCGGGCGCGCGGCGACCGGGGCGCGCGAGAGAACGTCGATGCGGCGCGAGTGACGGTCACGGCCGCCCAGATAGCCGCCGCGTGCATCAGGACGAGCGCGAAGGCCGCCGCGAGGCGCGCAGCCTCTACCGGGTGAAGAGAGAAATGCAGCACGTCGAGTGACGTGTTCGTCACCATCTCGCGAAGCGCGATCTCGTAGGCGGCGAGCACGAGACCAGCAGCTGCTCCGGCCGCGACATGCCGGGCGGCTATGCGGGAGCTTTCACTTCCGGGCGCCATCGCGGGTCGGGGCGGGGCGGTCCGCCGCCGTTCGACGAGGTCCAACGCGATAGCGACCAGCGCGAGCCCGGCGAGCGCGATGAGAAGCAAACCCCAGGGCGAGGTCGCCGCCGCGGGTCCGATGACGCTTCTGCCGACCCACAGCAGGAGGGCGAGCGAGGCAATGCCCAGTGTCGCGAGCGTGAGCGTCAACGCCACGAACGTGCGCACATCCCGTGCGCGGCGCCGAACCTCCAGCAAGGGGCCGGTGCACAGCAGCAACGTCACCGCGAATGTCGAGATCGCCGCCGCCCACGTGCCGGACCGCCAGCGGGCGCGTGCTTCGGCGAGGTCCTCGGGCAACACGTCGGCGTCGGCCGCAATGGCGCCGCCGTGGCTCGAGACGTGGAAGGCAAATGGCGTCGGGGGCGACGGCGTTCCCGCCGGACTCGGGTGCAGCCTGACCGGAACGAGCGATGTCGGGAGCACGAAACCGTCCTGGACGCCGCCAGCACCCTCGACCGCGTGAAGGGACTGTTCGACGACCACCGCCGGGCTGAGGGCGGCGCCGCGGGCCGCCGGCAGCCGCTCGCCGAGCGGTTGGATGAGCAGCAGGCGCGGCCCGAGAGCGCCGGATGCCAGGCGCCACGCGGGCCGCCCGCTCAATCCTTCCTTCGGCAGATCGAAGACGCGCCCGGCCCACGCGAGTGGCGTGCCATCGGCGCTGTAAATAGTGACGCCCGTCCGGCCCGTTTCCTGATCGCGCAAGGCGAGCGACGTCAAATCGAAGAGTGCCCGGCTGGCTGCCGGGTCGCGCGGCGCGGCCCCCAGGGCGTCGGCGGAAACCGTGACGCGGCCCGCGATTGTCTCAAGCGCATCGGCCGTGGCATCGAGGCGATCGCGAATCTCGATCTGAACGCGCGCGAGAGCCGTCTCGTCCGACGCGCCGAATCGCGCGCGCTCCAAGCCCCAGCCGATGAGGCCGACGGCGACCGACGCGATAAGGCCGGCGCGCAGGATGCGCAGGACGGAATCCACCGTGTTGTTCAAATGTTATAGTGAAATCGAGTGGACCTGAAACATCTGCTCAAGCGCGGTGCGCTCGTCGCAGCGGCCAACTGGCCGGTCATCGCGATTCAGTTCGTCGCCGAGACGACGTTCCAGGTACTGCTCGCGGTGCCGCTCGTCGGCGCGGCGATTCTCGTAGCTATTCTCCTCGGCGCCGACCTGGCCGATGTGCTGCAGGGCGGCCTGCGCGGGATGTTCAGGACCATCGCCAGCGCCCTGATGTCCGAGCCGGTAGCGCTGGTCTCGTTCATCACGGCGTTCTGCCTCGTGCTGTTCGGCGGATCCTGCCTGATGTTCGTGGTCAAAGGCGGAACGGTCGATGTGTTGCAGGCCGCCGACGCCGACGCCGGGCCGATCGAACGCGAGCCGTTGACGCTCGAAACGCTCAGAAGCGCGTCGACATTCTCGCTCCAACGCTTCACGGCCGGCTGCGCGCGGCTCTATCGTCCGTATCTGCGGCTGGGCATCGGTCTGATGACGATCTATGGGCTGTCGCTCGCAGCGTACGTGGCGTTCCTCGTGTTCGGATACCGGTCTGCCGACGAGCGCGGGCGCTTGGTGGATTGGGCCTTCATCGCCGGCCCCGCGATCCTGCTGGTGGCCTGGATCACCGTGGTCAACTTCTTGTACTTGCTCACCCAGCTGGCCGTCGCGGTCGACCGCGTAGGCGTCGCAGAGGGACTACGGCGCGTCGCGGAATTCATCCGCGCGCAGTTCCGAACGGTCGCCTCCATCTTCCTGATCGTCGCCGGCCTGGTGCTGGCGGCGACGCTCGTGTCCGCGCTGGCGTGGTCGGGCGTAGGCCTGATTGCGTTCGTGCCGCTCGTCGGCCTTGCGGTCTTTCCCCTGCAGGTTCTGGCTTTGGTGGTGCGGGGGCTCGTGTTTCAGTATCTCGGGCTCACGGCCCTTGGCGCATACTTGACGCTGTACTCTGCCCACCGATCCAAACGTGACGCCATCATCGCGCTGTCGAGCGAAATGGGACCTCGGCCTGCCGCAAGCCGCGCGCTGCCAAGCTGAGCATTCAGAGATGAGAGCTCGGCACCGGTGAGGTCGTCGGCATCACCGGGTTGGGCAGCGGAGCCATGGGAATCACGGGCGGCTCCAGGCTTCGAATGCTGAGCGTGACGCTGTCGCCCTTCACGACGTTCCGCGTCACGACGGCCAGCATCGGAAGGGCTGATGCGGGATCTTGCCACACGCGGGGCGGCGCGGCGACATCTTCTCCGGCTGCGATGTCGACACCCGGCGTGCCGTCCTTGGCGTTGAACGTTTTAATGACCGGCGACTGCCCCGAGACGACCACCGTGCCGCCAGCCAGCTGCGGCGCCGACGTCGCCCTGAAGGGGAGCGCCTTCAACCAGCGCTGACCGCCGCTCACCTGATTGAGCGCGCGGAGGACGTTGTCGAGCGAGACGAAGTACACGCTGCGTGCATCGGCCACCGGCGCACCAACGATGTCGCCGCCCGTTCGCCACCGCCAGTCGATGCGTCCGTCTTTGGCGAGCAGGCAGTACAGAAAGGTATCCGTGGAGCCGGCGTAAACGCGCTCGCCCAGCGCGAGAATCTCACCCGGCAGGCCGCCGACTTTCCGCTCCCAGATGGGCGCGCCGCTCTCCAGATCCGTCGCAATGACCCGTCCGTCCGCGGTGGGCAGGTACACGCGGCCGGGAACGATCGTGGGCGGACCATGGGGCGGTGAGTCAATGTCGCGCTGCCACATGACGTGTCCATCTGAGGCGCGAAATGCGGTGATGCTCCCTTTTTTGGTCACGCCGACGAGCCAGCCGCGTCCCGCACCGGGTCGTGTTGCGAACGTGTCGGTCAACGAAGCCCGCCAGGCGACGCCCCCGTCGGCCGCCTTCTGGGCCGTCAACGCGGTCGCTTCCACGACGTAGACCAGGTCGTCGGCGGCTACGAGCGGGAGCAGCGGCCGAGACTCGATGAGCCACACCCGACTCCCGGACAAGAGGTCGTAGGCGACAACTCGATCGCCCTCAATCGCGAAGTACGCGCGCGCTTGATCGTAGGCGGGCGGTTCGGTCAAGTAACTGTTCAGCGCGAGCGTCCAAACCGGGCGCAATGGCACCAGCGAGACAGGCTCGGGGGCTTTGACGATGCTGATCAGCGCCAGCAGACTACAACATATTGTGGTGCCACGAATCACGACAACTTATAATAGCTTCCTCCCGCCGTGAACCATCAGACCATCATTGTTCTGGATTTCGGATCGCAGTACACGCAGCTCATCGCCCGGCGCCTTCGCGAACTCTCCGTCTACTCGGAGGTCTGGGCGCCCGAGACGCCAGCTGCCGAGATTGCGGCGCGGCGGCCTGTGGGCGTGATCCTGTCGGGAGGCCCGAAGAGCGTCGCCGACATCGGCGCGCCCCGATGCGACCCCACGGTCTTCGGCCTCGGTCCTCTCGGCATACCCGTTCTGGGCATTTGCTACGGGATGCAATTGATGGCCGATACCCTGGGGGGCACGGTCGCACCTGCCGCCGAACGCGAGTTCGGGCACGCGAAGGTCGATCTGACCCCCAATGGCGGGCTTCTGTTTACCAATGTCCCGCATGAGATCCGGGTCTGGGCGAGCCACGGCGACTACGTGGCCGCGGCGCCTGCCGGGTTCACGATCGCAGCGACGAGCGCGAACGCCCCGATCGCGGCGATGTCCGATCCGGCACGGTCGCTCTACGCGCTGCTCTTCCACCCCGAAGTCGTCCACACGGAGCGAGGGCTCGAGATTCTTCGCAACTTCGCGTTCTCGGTCTGCGGCTGCACGGGCGATTGGACGATGGCATCGTTTGTGGAGGAGGCCACCACCGGCGTTCGCGCGCAGGTCGCGGGCGGGCGGGTCGTGTGCGCGGTGAGCGGCGGCGTCGATTCGACCGTTGCCGCGCTGATCATTCACCGCGCGATCGGGGATCAGCTGACGTGTATCTTCGTCGACAACGGCGTCCTGCGGCTCGAAGAGGCCGTGCAGGTGCGCAAGCGGTTCGAGCGCCTGAAGCTGCCGGTCGTCTTTGCCGACGCGACCGCCTTGTTCCTCGGTCGACTGCGAGGCGTGACCGACCCCGAGCGGAAACGGAAGATCATCGGTGCGACGTTCATCGACGTGTTTGAGGCCGAAGCCGCCAAGCTCGGACACGTGGATTTTCTCGCGCAGGGAACGCTGTATCCTGATGTGATCGAGTCGGTGCCGATCGTGGGACAGGCCGCATTGATCAAGAGTCATCACAACGTCGGCGGGCTCCCCGAGCGGATGCGGATGAAGCTCGTCGAGCCGCTGCGTGAGCTGTTCAAGGATGAGGTCCGCGCTGTGGGCCGGACGCTCGGACTCGAGGAAGAGTTCGTCGTCCGCCAGCCCTTTCCGGGGCCCGGCCTCGCCGTTCGAATTCTCGGCGAGGTAACGCCGGAGCGACTGTCGCTGCTCCGGCGCGCCGACGCGGTGGTTGCCGAGGAAATCAAGCGGGCAGGCTGGTACACGAAACTGTGGCAGAGTTTCGCCGTGCTGCTGCCGGTGCAGAGCGTCGGCGTCATGGGCGATGAGCGCACCTATGAGTACACGGCGGCGATTCGCGCGGTCGAAAGCAAGGACGGGATGACCGCCGACTGGGCGCGTCTGCCTCACGATCTGCTCGAGCGCATCTCGTCTCGCATCGTCAACGAGGTTCGGGGCATCAACCGCGTCGTGTACGACATCAGCTCGAAGCCGCCCTCGACCATTGAATGGGAGTGAGATTAGGCCTTGGTTCTTAGTTCTTGGTGCTTGGTCCGTGTCTGATTTCGTCCACCTGCACCTGCACACCGAGTTCTCCCTCCTCGACGGCGCCTGCCGCATCGACGAGGTGCTCGACCAGGCTCGGAAGCTGAACATGCCGGCGATCGCGGTGACCGAGCACGGGAACATGTTCTCGTCGGTGACCTTCCACGATCACGCGCGCCAGCGCGGGCTGAAGCCGATACTGGGGTGCGAGGTCTACGTCGCCCCAGGCGATCGGCGCCAGAAGACAGGGAACCCGGGCGAGGCCGCGAACCATCTGGTCCTCCTGGCCGAAAATCATGAGGGATATCACAACCTCATCAGGCTCGTCTCGAGCGGCTACACGGAGGGCTTCTACTACAAGCCACGCATCGACAAGGGGTTGCTCGCGGAGCACGCGAAGGGGTTGAT